>NZ_JBWKEE010000007.1:129138-365169 GCF_056435605.1 Streptomyces sp. NPDC043896 | reverse complement strand
AAGCCTTATACGCCCTTTATGCCCATATTCCGCCCGTTAAGCCATTCGGACCAGCGGGCCTTTTCCGGAGCGCACGGAAGGGCGCGGGGGCCGGGGGGGGGGGGGGGGGCGGCCCCCCCCCCCCCCCCCCCCCCCCCCCCCCCCCCCCCTCCCCCTCTTCCCCCCCCCCCCCCCCCCCCCCCCCCCCCCCCCCCACACCCGCCGGAAGGGTCAGCGGCCGAGGGGCCAGGCCACGGCGGCCGGGGTCTGGTCCGAGGCGCCGGCGTACTGGGCACAGGCGTCCGTGAGGGTTTCCAGCAGGGTCAGCGGGTCCGGCAGCGGGTGGCGGACGTCACGGACCCAGGAGACCGCGTGGTCGCCGGGGAGGGCCGCCGGGGGGAGCAGGACGTAGCTGCCGCGGCAGTGCCAGCGCAGGCCGGGGTGTTCGTCCATGGTCTCGGGGTGGCAGTCCAGTTCGCAGGGCCACCATTCGTCCTCGTCCTCCGGCGTACCGCGGGTCGCCGTGAAGAAGAGCATCCGGGCCTGGTCGCCGGTGCCGCCGGACTCGGCGACGGGGCCGACCTCGACGCCGGCGGCCAGCAGGCGCTCCAGCGCGCTGCGGCCCGCCTCCAGGGGGACGTCCAGGACGTCGTGCACCATGCCGGTGGCGGTGATGAAGTTGGCCTGGGGCTGGTTGCGGGCCCAGCGCTCGATCTGCGCGCGGTCGGTGGTCGACTGGGTCTGCCAGGCGAAGGAGACGGGGTGCCGCGCGGGCGTGGGACAGCCGATGCGGTCGCACGAACACCGGTAGCCGGCGGGATGGGCGGCCGGGGCGACCGGGAGTCCGGCGGCGGCGACGGCGAGCAGGAGGGCTTCGCGCTCCTTGCCGGGGTCTTCGGGGGCGGGTTTCGAGCGGCGGCGCAGCCACTGGGAAATCCTGCTCTGCTCGCCGCGTTTGACGCGGCCGGACTCAGACCCCATCTATCCCCTCACCTCACCGTTGCCCCGGCAGACCATTCCATGGTCCCACCATCGGGAGCGCCGGGTGACCGCACCCCCCGAACGGACTCCCCGATCGAGATCCACAGATAAGCACACAATCCGGCCATAACTTCTCGGCCATGCCGATGTCAGCGGCCCTCCGGCCGCCCGGCGGTGACGTATCCCACGCCGCCCAGCGCCGCGTCGACCAGCGCGTCCGCGTACGCGTGCGACAGCGGCGCGGTCCGCATCAGCCACCGGTACGTCAGCGGCCCCACCAGCATCTCCACCGTCAGCCGTAGGTCGGCGTCCGCCGGGAGCTGCCCGGCCGCCTGGGCCGCCCGCAGCCGTTCCTCGTACAGCGCGAGCTGGGGCTCCAGCAGCTTCTCGGTGAAGCGGGCCCCCAGCTCCGGGTCGGTCGCGCCGGCGGCGGTCAGGGCGCGCGTGGGAGCCTCGTACCGGCCGTCGGTGAACTCGTCGACCGTGGCCCGCAGTACGGTCTTCAGGTCCGCGGCCAGGTCCCCGGTGTCGGGGAAGCCGGTCCAGCCGGACTCCGCGTCCGCGTCCCCGGCCAGTGCCAGCGAGGCTTCCAGCAGTACGGCCGCCTTCGAGGGCCACCAGCGGTAGATGGTCTGCTTGCCGACTCCGGCGCGGGCCGCGATGGCCTCGATGGTCAGCTTGTTGTAGCCGACCTCGCCGACGAGCACGAGGGCGGCGTCGAGGATCGCGCGCCGGGAACGGTCGCTGCGGCGGGTGGCGTCGGGAGACTTGTTCATGGGGTCAACGTACCCGAGGCGGACCGAGACGTCTCGTCTTCGAGCCGTTGTGGTAAATCACCCGGTCGGTTCACTGCGCGCTCACCTCCGAGGAGGGACGATTCTCTCGGCACACGCACGTCACAAGCCGTAAGACGCACCACGCACCACGCACGATGCACCACGCATCACGCACAGCACCGCGATTCAGCAGTCGTAGTCGTGAGGAGCCCTCTTTGCGCAGAGACGCCACACCCCGGCGCTACCTGATGTGCCCACCCGCACACTTCAAGGTCACGTACTCCATCAACCCGTGGATGGACCCCACGAAACCGGTTGACCTGCCCCTCGCACTCGCCCAGTGGGAAGACCTGAGGGACCGCTACCTCTCCCTCGGCCACACCGTCGAGACCCTCGTCCCCGACCCCGGCCTGCCCGACATGGTCTACGCCGCGAACGGCGCCCTGGTCATCGACGGCCGGGTGCTCGGCGCCCGCTTCGCCTACCCCGAACGCTCCGCCGAGGCGGAGATCCACCTCGACTGGTTCCGCGCCCACGGCTTCGAGGACGTCCACGAACCCTCGCACGTCAACGAGGGCGAAGGGGACTTCGCCGTCACCGCCACCTACATCCTGGCCGGCCGGGGCTTCCGCTCCAGCCCGCTCTCCCACGACGAGGCGCAGGAGTTCTTCGGCCGCCCCGTCATCGGCCTCGACCTGGTGGACCCGCGCTACTACCACCTGGACACCGCGCTGTGCGTCCTCGACGGCGACGAGATCATGTACCACCCGCCGGCCTTCTCCCCGGGCAGCCGGGCCGTCCTGCGCAGGCTGTTCCCGGACGCCCTCCTCGTGGAGGACGCGGACGCGGCCGCCTTCGGCCTGAACTCGGTCTCCGACGGGCGGCACGTCCTGCTCCCGCAGGCCGCGACCGGGCTGCTGGCGCCGCTGCGCGCCCGGGGGTTCGAGCCCGTCCCGATGGACCTGGGCGAACTGCTCAAGGGCGGCGGCAGCGTCAAGTGCTGCACCCAGGAGCTGAGGCCGTAGGTCCTACTCGGAGCCGGCGGGGGCGGGCGGCCACTGCTCGCCCCACTCGACGTCCCGGGCCGTCTTGTAGAGGTCGCCGTGCCGCTTGGTGACGGTGGCCCGGGACAGCCCCGTCTCCTGCGGACCGCACAGGTCCAGCAGGACCATCCCCTTCCGGATCTGCGGCTTGCGCGTGATCCGGGAGGGGACCGGTGTCACCGGGAACCGGGTCGCGGCGACGTAGGAGAACTTCTCGTCCTCGTACGGCAGGGACCCGCCCTTGACCTGCCGGTGCAGGGAGGAGCGGCTGACGCGCGCCGAGAAGTGGCACCAGTCCCGCCCGGGCTCGATGGGGCAGGCCCCGTCGTGCGGGCAGGGCGCGGCCACCGTCATCCCGGCCGCGATCAGCTGCTCGCGGGCCTCGCGGACGCGCAGGTACCCCTCGGGCGTGCCCGGCTCGATCAGGACGACCGCCTGCCCGGCGCGGGCGGCCTCCGCGACGACCGCCTGACGGGCCTGCGCGGTCAGTTCGCCGAGTACGTACGACACGGTCACCAGGTCCGCGTCGGGCAGGCTGATCCCGGCCCCGATGACGGCCCGGCGCCACTCGGCCGCGCGCAGCACCCCGGAGGAGGAGCGGCCCGCCAGCTCTTTGCCGAGCTGGAGCGCCGGCTCCGCCCAGTCGAGCACCGTCGTGTCGCGGGGCCCGTCCCAGGTGGCGTCCACCGCCCAGGTCGCGGCGCCCGTGCCGCCGCCCACGTCCACGTGTGAGCCCGGCGCCCAGTCAGGGGCGGCCGTGGCCAGCCCGTCCAGGGCGGACCGTACGGCTTCGAAGGTGGCCGGCATCCGGTACGCCGCGTACGCCGCCACGTCGGAGCGGTCGCGCAGGACGGGGGCGTCGGTGGGGGTGGCCCCCCGGTAGTTGGCGATCAGGCGCTCGACGGCGGCCGAGGCCTGCTTCGGCGGGAGCCCGTCGAGCAGCCCGGCGAGCGCGCTGCGGAGGGTGTCGGCGGTGGTGGGGGCGGGTGCGGCGGTCACCAGCCGAGTTTACGGCGCCCCGGACACCCCCCGGGACGCGGCCGGGGCGTCCGGCACGGCCATGGGTTCCCGCGTCCGCCACGGCCGGCACATCCCGAGGAAGCAGGCCACCGCCAGCAGCGAGCAGCTCAGCTGTACGAGCGCCATCGGCACCGCCGTGTCCTCGCCGGCGATCCCGACCAGCGGCGAGGCCACCGCCCCGACCAGGAACGAGGAGGTGCCGAGCAGGGCGGACGCCGAGCCGGCGGCGTGCGGGGTGCGCATCAGGGCCTGCGCGTTGGTGTTCGGCAGGACCAGGCCCATCGCCGACATCAGCACGAACAGCGCGGCGGCGACGGGCACCAGCCCGGCCTCCCCGAACACCCCGGTGGACATGAGGAGCAGGGCGACGGAGGCGGCGGTGATCACGGCGAGCCCGGTGGCCAGGGCCTTGTCCAGGCTGACCCGGCCGACCAGCAGCTTGCCGTTGATCTGGCCGACGATGATCAGCCCGACGGAGTTCAGGCCGAACAGCAGGCTGAAGGCCTGCGGGGAGGCCCCGTAGATCTCCTGCACGACGAAGGGCGAGGCGGATATGTAGGAGAAGAGCACCGCGAAGGCGAAGCCGCCCGCCAGGGTGTAGCCGGCGAAGACCCGGTCGCCGAGCAGCCCGCGCATGGTCCGCAGGGCCGCGCCCACCCCGCCGGTCTGGCGGCGGTCGGGCGGCAGCGTCTCGCCGAGGCTGCGCCACACCACCAGGGTGAGTGCGAGGCCGACGGCGGTGAGGACGACGAAGACCCCGCGCCAGTCGGCGAACCGCAGGACCTGGCCGCCGATGAGCGGGGCGATGATCGGGGCGGTCCCTGATATCAGCATGAGCGTCGAGAAGAAGCGGGCCATCTCGACGCCCTCGTAGAGGTCACGCACGACGGCCCGGGCGATCACGATGGCGGCCGCGCCGGCCAGGCCCTGGAGCAGCCGGAAGGCGATCAGCAGCTCGGCGCTCGGGGCGAGGGCGCAGATCGCGGTGGCGAGGACGTAGACGGCCATGCCGGTCAGCAGCGGCCGGCGGCGCCCCCACTTGTCGCTCATCGGGCCGATGACCAGCTGGCCGAGGGCCATGCCGGCGAGGCAGGAGGTGAGGGTGAGCTGGACGGTCGCGGCCGGGCTGTGCAGGGCGGCGGTGACCTCCGGCAGGGCCGGCAGGTACATGTCCATGGACAGCGGGGGGAGGGCGGTGAGGCCGCCCAGCACGAAGGTCACCAGCAGGCCGGTGCGGCGGGCTGCCGCCAGGGGGGCGGTGGTTTCGGGGGACTTCTCGGGCGACGGCTCGGGCGACGGCCCGTGTGAGGAGGCCGTCGAGGGGCCACACTCCGGCATGCGGAACTCCAGTCTTTTCATCTGCTTTATGCACCCCTGACCGACCCATGCTCTCAGCTGTCGGAACGTCCCGGGCCGGATGTCCGGTGTGACGTACCCTGCGGCCCCATGAGCGCACCCGCGAAGAAGACCGCTGTAGTGACCGGAGCCGGCTCCGGGATCGGCCGTTCCGTGGCCCTCGCCCTGGCCGGCGCCGGCTGGTCGGTGGCCGTGGCCGGGCGCCGGACCGGGCCCCTGGAGGAGACGGCCGCGGCGGCCGGGGCGGGCGCGGACGTGCTGCCCGTACGGGCCGACGTCAGCGACCCCCGGGACGTCGACGCGCTGTTCGCGACCGTTCGGGAGCGGTACGGGCGGATCGACCTGCTCTTCAACAACGCCGGCACCTTCGGCCCCGCCGGGGTCCCGCTGGAGGACATCGCGTACGAGGCCTGGCGGCAGGTCGTGGACGTCAACCTGACCGGCTCCTTCCTCTGCGCGCAGGCGGCGTTCCGGGCGATGAAGGAGCAGGACCCGCAGGGCGGCCGGATCATCAACAACGGCTCCATCTCCGCCCACGTCCCGCGCCCGAACTCCATCGCCTACACCGCGACCAAGCACGCCATGACGGGCCTGACCAAGTCGCTGTCCCTGGACGGGCGCCCGTACCGGATCGCCTGCGGCCAGATCGACATCGGCAACGCGGCCACCGAGATGACCGAGCGCATGCAGACCGGCATCCTCCAGGCGAACGGGCAGCTGGCCGTGGAGCCGGTGATGGACGCCGCCGACGTGGCCCGCACCGTACTGCACATGGCGGAGCTCCCGCTGGAGGCCAACGTCCAGTTCGCGACGGTCATGGCCACCGCGATGCCCTACATCGGACGCGGCTGACCGCCCGCCGCCGCCCTCACCGCCGCGCGGATACGGAGCCTTGGCATCCGCGCGGCCGCGGACGATCATGACCGCATGACGAACACCGGAGCCGACGTACTGCGCTACACCGCCTTCTCGACGGACCCCGAAGGCGGCAACCCCGCCGGGGTCGTGCTCGACGCGACCGGACTGGACGAGGCCGCCATGCTGGAGATCGCCGCCGGACTCGGCTACAGCGAGACGGCCTTCCTCACCGCCCCGCCCGAGGGGCTCGGCGGCGAGCCCGGGAGGGCGTTCACCGTGCGGTACTTCAGCCCGAAGGCGGAGGTGCCGTTCTGCGGGCACGCCACCGTCGCCACCGCCGTGGCGCTGGCCGAGCGGACCGGCCCCGGCGACCTGTTGTTCGCGACCCCGGCCGGAACCGTCCCGGTGACCGTCACCGCCGAGGACGGGCGGCTGCGGGCCACCCTGACCAGCGTCGAACCGCACACCGAGGAGATCGCCGCCGCCGACCTCGCCGAGGCGCTGGCCGGCCTGGACTGGCCGGCGGCCGACCTCGACCCTGCCTTCCCGCCCCGGATCGCCTTCGCCGGCAACCGGCACCTGGTCCTCGGGGCCGCCACCCGCGCACGCCTCGCGGACCTCGCGTACGACTTCCCCCGGCTGGAGGCGCTGATGCGCCGCCTGGACCTGACCACCGTGCAGCTCGTGTACCGCGAGGGCCCTGAGCTCTTCCACGTACGCGACCCCTTCCCGGTCGGCGGCGTCGTCGAGGACCCCGCCACGGGAGCCGCCGCGGCCGCCTTCGGCGCGTACGCCCGCGAACTCGGCCTCGTCCCGGAGCAGGCCGAGCTCACCCTCCGCCAGGGCGAGGACATGGGCCGCCCCGGCCTCCTCACCGTGGGCCTGCGCGCCGGTGACTCCCGCGTCCGCGTCGGCGGTACGGCGGTCCGCATCCCCTGACCCGCACGGGAACGGCCCGGCCGCCTCCCCGAGGGGAAGCCGGCCGGGCCGACGCCGTACCGGCTGTCCGGCGCGATCACCGGCACCCCGCCGGCCCGCGCGACGGACTCCGCCGCTCCGCGCCGGCTCCCTCCCGTACCGGGACCACCAGCGGGGCCCCCGTGCGCGGGTGCGCGAGCACCTCCACCGGCTGCCGGTAGACCCGGCTCAGCAATTCGTCCTCGAACACCTCGGGCGGGGGCCCGGCCGCCGCGATCCGCCCGTCGTGCAGGACCGCGGCCCGGTCCGCGTACGCCGCCGCCAGCCCCAGGTCGTGCAGGACCACCACCACCGCGTCCCCGGCCGCCGCCCGCTCCCGGCAGATCCGCAGCACCAGTTCCTGGTGGCGCAGGTCCAGGGCCGCGGTGGGTTCGTCGAGCAGCAGCAGCGGGGCCCGCTGGGCCAGTACGCGGGCCAGCGCGACCCGGGCGCGCTCACCGCCGGAGAGGTCCGAGAAGGGCCGGCCGGCGAACCGGCCGACCTCAGTGGCGGCCAGCGCCGCGGCCACCGCCTCCTCGTCGGCACCGGCGAGCGCGGTCCCCGCCCACGGGGCGCGGCCCATCCGGACCACCTCCGCGACGGGGAAGGGAAAGGACACCGCGGCCGACTGGGGGAGCACCGCGCGGCGCAGGGCCAGCTCGGACGCCGCCCAGTCGCCCACCGGGCGCCCGTCGATCCGTACCGTGCCCCCGGCCGCCGGCAGGTCGGCGGCGAGGGCGGCCAGCAGGGTGGACTTCCCGGCGCCGTTCGGGCCGACCAGGGCCAGCACCTCGCCCGCCCGGGCGACGAGGTCGATCCCGGCGAGGACCTCGCGCCCCCCGAGCCGGACGCGCAGCCCGGCGGCCTCCGCGACGGCGGCCCCCGGGGCGGGGCGCGCGGGAACCGAACGCCGGCCGCGGGAGAGGAACCCGCCGCGCCCGGCCCTCATGCCCAGCCCCCGTGCTTGCGGCGGGTGCGGCGCAGCAGCCAGAAGAAGAACGGGCTGCCGATCAGCGCGGTCAGCACGCCCAGCGGCAGCTCCGCGGGCTGGGCGACGGTGCGGGCGGCCAGATCGCCCCCGGCCAGGACCACGGCCCCGGCCAGCGCGCTGCCCGGCACCAGGAAACGGTGCCCGGGGCCGTTCGCCATCCGCAGCAGGTGCGGGACCAGCAGACCGACGAAGGCGATCACCCCGGCCACGGCGACGGCCGCCGCCGTCAGCAGGGCCACGACCAGGATCAGGGACCGGCGCAGCCGTTCGACGTCGACGCCGAGGTGGCGGGCCGGGCGCTCGCCGAGCGCGAGCAGGTCGAGCCGGCGGGCGTGGAGGGGGGCCGCGAGCAGCCCCGCGAGGGCGCAGGGCAGCACGGCGAGCACCTTGGGCCAGGTGGCCTGGGCGAGGGAGCCGAGCTGCCAGAAGGTGATCTGGTTGACCTGGCCGCTGTCCGCGAAGAAGACGAACATCCCGATCAGGGCGCCCGCGAAGGCGTTGACGGCGATGCCGGTCAGGATCAGCGTGACGACCTCCGTCCGGCCGCCGCTGCGCGACAGCAGGTAGACGGAGCCGACGGTGACCAGGCCCGTGACGAACGCGCAGGCCGTCACGGTCCAGTTGCCCAGGAAGGTCAGGCCCAGCCCGATCGCGGCGACCGCGCCCACGGCGGAGCCGGCCGAGATGCCGATCACCCCCGGCTCGGCCAGCGGGTTGCCGAACACCCCCTGCATCAGGGCCCCCGCGCACCCCAGGCTCGCGCCGACCAGCAGGGCCAGCGCGACCCGGGGGAGGCGTACGTTCCACAGCACGCTCTCCCCGACCCGGTCGAGCGGCGCCCCGCCCAGGCCCACCCGGTGCTGGACGGAGGCGAGCACGTCCCCGGTGGGGATGGCGTACGCGCCGACGCCCGCGGAGAGCAGCGCGAGGAGCAGCAGCGCGGCGGCCAGGCCGGCCGCCAGCAGGGGTGCCCGGCGGCGGGCCGGCCCCGGCGGGGGAGCCGCGGACGGGGGAGCCGCGGACGGCTCGGTCCCCGGGCGCGCCCCGGCGGAGACGGCCACCTCAGGCCCCCTTGCCGTAGAGCTGCGCGACCAGCGAGGAGAGCACCTGGTCGGTGCGCGGGCCGTAGTTGAGCAGGACCCCGTCGTCGACGGTGACGACCCGGCGGTCCAGCCCGGCCGGGGTCTGCGCCACGCCGGGGATCTTCACCAGGCCGTCGACGCCGCCCACCGATTCGAGCCCCTTGGACATGACGAGGATGGCGTCCGGCGCGGCGGCGGCCAGCGCCTCGCTGGTGATCGGGGTGAAGTCCTTGCCGAGCCCCGACTCCTTGCCGGTGTCCACCGCGCCCGCCGCCTCCAGCAGCGAGCCCGCGCCGGAGGCGGAGCCGCCCAGCAGGTAGACCGAGGCGGTGCCGCGCAGGTAGAGGAAGGCCACCCGGGGCTTCTTCCCGGGGGTGGCCGGAACGCCCTTGCGGGCGGCGGCGATCCGCTCGGCGGTGCGCTGGTTCAGCTGCGCGCCGGACTCCTTGACGCCCAGGGCGGAGGCGACCGCGTCGATCCGCCGCGGCACGTCCTCCAGGGCCTTGGCGGGCGCCACCACCAGGACCGGGACCCCGGCGTCGCGGATCTGCCGCACCGCCTCGGCGGGGCCGGTGGTGGTCTCCGCCAGGACCAGCGTCGGGCGCAGGGAGAGCACGCTCTCGGCGGAGACCTCGTGACCGCGGGTCACCACCGGCAGGGCCGCGGCCTGTTCGAAGGTGGCGGTGATGTCCCGGGCGACGACCTGACCGCCCAGCCCGAGGGTCTGCACGATCTCGTTGAGGCCGCCGGTCAGCGGGATCACCCGGTCCGCCGAGGTGACGGTGACCTGCTCCCCGTCCGCCGAGGTGACGGTGACCGGCAGCGCGGGCCGCGCGGGCGAGGCGAGGGGCTCCACCCGGTCCGGGAGGACGGGGGCGGCGCGGCCGGCGGCGGCGCCGGCCGGGGCGTCCGCGCCGGCGCAGCCGGTCGCGGAGAGCGCGAGCACGAGCGAGAAGGCGAAGGCCCTCAGGGCAACGCCCAGGCGCGAGAGGCGGGTTGAGGAGGCGGGCGTGGGCACGGGGGGCACCGTCCTGATCGTCCGGCCGGCTGCCGGGGCGCGGGCTGGGTCGGGGGCTGGGGTGCGGCGGGGGGTTCCCCGCTCGACCGGGATAGCTTAGGTTAGCCTAACCTTAGTTACCAGCCCCTGGACTGATCAGACCTGGAGGGGACCCGCATGTCCGCACGACCCGTCCGCGCGTTCGCCGCAACCCTGTTGGCGGCCCTGCTCGCGGCGCTGCTCCCGGCCGCCGCCGCCCGCGCGGAGAGCCGTACCGTCCACGGCGGACGGCTGGACTGGGCCCTCAAATCGTCCTTCCAGGGTTATGTCACCGGTCCCCTCGCGAAAGGCGGTTTCCAGCTGAAGAGCGGAGCCGCCACCGTCGGCAGCGGCCTGTTCCGCTTCCACTCCGCGACCGGCTCCTACGACCCCGCCTCCGGCGCGTTCGAGGCCGCCTTCTCGGGCGGCGTCACCTTCCAGGGGCACCGGAAGCCCGACGGCACCCATGAACTGGACATGACCGTCAGCCGCCCCACCGTCCGGATCTCCGGCGGCAGCGGCACCCTCTACCTCGACGTGTCGAGCAGGGCCAAGGACACCGGCGCGGTCGTCAGCCAGTCACAGGTGCCCTTCGCCACCCTCGGCCTCGGCGGCATCGACATGAGGGGCGGCGGCAGCCCCGTCGCCCTCACCAACGTCCCCGCCACCCTCACCGAACAGGGCGCCAGGGCCTTCGCCGGCTACTACCAGGCCGGCACGCAGCTCGACCCGGTCAGCCTGTCCGCCGACGTCAAGGCCGCCCCTTCGGCCCCCGCCGCCCCGCAGCCCACCCCGCCCGCCCAGCCGTCCGGCACCCCGGCCGCCGGGCCGCGGACCCAGGGCGACTTCGCCGACGCCGCCGTCGACTGGGGCGTGCGCCGCACCTTCCGCGAGTACGTCACCGGCTCCGTCGGCCAGGGCGGGTGGACCCTCGCCGAAGGCGCCCAGGACGGCGGCGCGCTGTTCCGCTTCCCGCAGGGCAGGGGGACGTACGACAGCCAGAGCGGCGCGCTCGCCGCGGAGTTCGCCGGTAGCGTCCGGTTCACCGGAGCCCAACTCGACCTCCGGCTCGGCAAGGTGGCCGTCAGGGTGGAGAACGGCAAGGGCGTGCTGTCCGCCGACGTGACCACCGGCGGGCAGACCAGGCCGGCCGTGGCGCTCGTCGAGTTCGACGCCAAGGGCCTCAAGACCGAGGGGAAGCTCGCCACCTTGACCGAAGCCCCCGCCACCCTCACCGAAGGCGGTGCCCAGGCCTTCGGCTCGATGGCCCCGCTGTCCTCGTACAAGGCGGGCACCGGGATGGACCCCGTCTCGCTCGCCGTCGCCCTCGAAGCCGGTGCGCGGCTGCCGGCCCTGCCCGACCTCGGCTCCACCGCCTCTCCGGCCCCCGCGACCCCGGCCGCCCCGTCCTCCGCCGCCGCCCCGGCTCCCGCGTCCGCCGCCCAGGCGGCCGAGTCCGCCGACGCCGGCCTGTACGCCGCCGTCGCCGTGGCCGTACTGGTCCTGGCCGGCGGGGCCGGGCTGCTGGTGGTGCGCAGGCGCCGCGGGGCGCCGTCCGAGCCCGCGCCGTAACCCCCGAGACCCCTCTTCCCGTTCCTTCCTGTTCGTCACGTACCTCCAGGAGTTCTCAGCCATGTCCTCCCACCGTCGCCCGATCGCCGTCGCGGCCGCCGTACTCACCGCGGCCGCCCTCGGCGCCACCACCTTCGCCCTCCCCGCCGCCGCCCAGGGCGTCCCCGCAGCCGAGGGCGTTCCCGCCGCCGGGGCCGCCCAGGCCGCCGCCGCACCGATACCCGTCGTGGGCGGCACCCTCGACTGGGGGGTGCTGGCGAGCTTCCGCACCTACGTCACCGGCATGGCGCGGGGCAAGATCATCCCGGCGGGCGGAGCCGTGCAGAACGCGGACGGCACCTTCCGCTTCGGCTCGGCCACGGGCCAGTACGACAAGGACGGCGGCCACGTCGTGAAGGCGGCCTTCAAGGGCAGCGTCACGTTCGAAAGCGCCGCGCACGGCTTCGTCATCACGCTGGAGAACTTCCGCCTCGACACCGGCACCAAGAAGCTGACGGTCGACATCACCAAGAACGGCACCCTCACCAAGGACGTCCCGGCGGCCACCGTCGCCTTCGCCGGGACGAACATGAGCGGCCTGACCACCACCCTCACCAAGGAGCTCGCCGAACAGCTCGGCGCGCCCCAGTACGAGGGCCGCGAAGGCGACAAGCTGACAGCGGCCCTGGAGTTCCAGAAGCCGTCCCCGTCGCCGTCCCCCTCGACGTCCACCTCCACCTCCCCCGCCCCGACCCCCTCGGCGCCCACCTCCTCCGCCCCCACCCCGCCCGCCGACGGCCCGCAGAAGATCCTCAGGGGCAAGCTGACCTGGGGGGTGATGGCCTCCCTGCACGACTACGTCGGCGACAAGGGGGTCACCGCCGGCAGTGGTGCCACCAAGAACGGCAAGACCTTCGACTTCTCCTTCGGCAAGGGCGAACTCGACGCGAAGAAGCAGAAGCTGAACGCCTCCTTCGACGGCGCCGTGCGCTTCGAATACCCGGCCCACGGCCTGGACCTGACCTTCGGCAACGTCCGGATCGAGGCCGCGGGCAAGACCGGCACCCTGATCCTCGACGCGAAGACGCCGAAGGGCACCACCAAGGACATCCCCTTCGCCACGCTCGACCTGTCCAAGGGCGACTACAAGACCAAGGGCGGCCTGCTGAGCCTCGCGTCCGTCCCCGCCTTCTTCACCGAGAAGGGCTCGGCCGTCTTCGCCAACGACAACGCCGTCCTGGACAAGTACAAGCCGGGCAAGCCCATGGACCCGATCACCCTCTCCGTGACCGTGGACAAGGACGCGGTCCTCCCGACGCCCGGCCCCACCGCGACCCGGAGCACCACCGGCGGCACCGCCACCACCGGCGGCACGGGCGGCTCGGTCGGCGGCGGTTCCGTGGCCGGAGGCACGGCCGGCGGCTCGGCGGGCGGCTCGGCGGGCGGCAACCTCGCCGCCACCGGGGCCGAGGTCCCGGCCGGCGCCCTGCTCAGCGCCTCCGCCGGCGTGGTCGCGGCCGGAGCCGGAGCCGTCTTCCTCGGGCGCCGCCGTCGTGCGGCCCAGAGCTGACGGACCCGGAAAGCTGACCGGGCCCCAACACCGCAGCGTGTTTGAATGCCAGCGTGAACGATCTGGATGTGATCAAGGTCTTCTGCGCGGGTGACGGCCGCTTCGGCAACCTGCTCGGAGTCGTCCGCGACGGCCGCACCTGCCCGGACGACGCCTCCCGGCAGGCCCTCGCCGCCGAACTGGGCTACAGCGAGACGGTGTTCGTCGACGACCCCGAACGCGGGGTCGTCGACATCCGTACCCCCGGCACGAAGATGTCCTTCGCCGGACACCCGCTGGTCGGGGTCGCCTGGCTGCTGGACATCGAGGAGCTCCAGCCGCCGGCCGGATCCGTATGGGCGCGCGACGACGGGGAGTTCACCTGGATCACGGCCCGCCCCGAGTGGGTAACCGGCAAGCGCACCGAGCAGTACGCCACCCCCGCCGAGGTCGACGCCCTGCCCGCCCCGCCGCCCGGCGAGGGCTGGCTCTACGCGTGGGCCTGGGAGGACGAGACCGCGGGCCGCGTCCGCGCCCGGGGCTTCCCGCGCCGCCCGGACGGAGCCATCACCGAGGACGAGGCCACCGGCTCGGCGGCGATCCTCCTCACCGCCCAGCTGAACCGCGCCCTGAACATCACCCAGGGCGCCGGCTCCCAGATCCTCACCGCCCCCGGCCCCGACGGCACGATCGAGATGGGCGGCCGCGTCCGCTTCGCCTCGTAGCGACGAAAGGGGGCCGGGCAGGTGCGTCCGCACCCACCCGGCCCCCCTCGCCCGAAGCCCGGCCCCCTCGCCCGAGGCCGAAGCCCGAAGCCGGAGCCCGAGCCCGGAGCCCGAGACCGAGCCCGGAGCCCGAAGCCCGAGCCGCCCGGCCAGGGCCTACGCCGTCAGCGGGAACTCCTCGCCCAGCTCGCGGAAGACCGCGCCGTTGAAGTCGAAGGCCCGCTTGCACTCGTCGATGATGCGCTGCTTCTCCAGGTCGTCCGCGGCGATCCCGTCCAGCAGTTCCCGGTACCCCCGCTTGAAGGCCGCCGGGTTGGAGATGTCCGCGAAGACGTAGAACCGCACGCCGTCGCCCTTGCGCTCGAAGCCCCAGGTGCGCTCGGCCTTGTCCCGGATGATCTGGCCCCCGGAGAGGTCGCCCAGGTAGCGCGTGTAGTGGTGGGCCACGTACCCGCCCGGCCAGGAGGCGGCGCACTCCGCGACCCGGGCCGCGTACGCCTCCGTCGCCGGCAGCGCGCTGACGGTGTCGCGCCAGCCGGGGCCCAGCAGGTGCGCCAGGTCGCGCTCGATCTCGGCGACGCGCATCAGCTCGGGCTGTATGAAGGGGCCCGCCACCGGGTCGTCCCGGAGGGCCTCGGCGCCGTCCTCCAGGGCCCGGTACACGAACCAGAGCTGCTCGGTGTAGCGGGTGTACGCGTCCACGCCGAGCCGCCCGCCGAGCAGGTCGCTCATGAACGAGGAGGTCTCGGCTTCGGTGTGCTGCTCGTGCGAGGCGACACGGATGACCGTGGAGAACGCGTCCAAGACTGACCTCCGGAGGAGAGGAAAGGGCGGTGGCGGCACGCCGCCGCCACACCCGATCCTCCTGCTTAGGCTTACCTAAGTCAATGTGTTCCCGACGCGTTGTCGGTAAAAACCCTCCGGACGGCAAAAACGTGCCGCCCCGCCTCGGTGACGGATCCCTACGGCAGGGTCAGGATCTCCGCGCCGGAGTCCGTCACCACCAGGGTGTGCTCGAACTGCGCCGTGCGCTTGCGGTCCTTCGTGACGACCGTCCAGCCGTCCTCCCACATGTCGTACTCGTGGGTGCCCAGCGTCAGCATCGGCTCGATGGTGAAGGTCATGCCGGGCTCGATGACGGTGGTGGCGTGCGGGCTGTCGTAGTGCGGGATGATCAGGCCCGAGTGGAACGACGAGTTGATGCCGTGCCCGGTGAAGTCCCGGACCACCCCGTACCCGAACCGCTTCGCGTACGACTCGATGACCCGGCCGATCACGTTGATCTGCCGGCCCGGCTTGACCGCCTTGATCGCCCGGTTCAGCGCCTCGCGCGTGCGCTCCACCAGCAGCCGCGACTCCTCGTCCACCTCGCCGCACAGGTAGGTGGCGTTGTTGTCGCCGTGCACCCCGCCGATGTACGCGGTCACGTCGAGGTTCACGATGTCGCCGTCCCGCAGGACGGTCGAGTCCGGGATCCCGTGGCAGATGACCTCGTTGAGCGAGGAGCACAGGGACTTCGGGAACCCGCGGTAGCCGAGCGTCGAGGGGTAGGCGCCGTGGTCGCACATGTACTCGTGCGCGACCCGGTCCAGCTCGTCGGTGGTCACCCCCGGGGCGATGTGCTTCGCGGCCTCCTCCATCGCCTGCGCGGCGATCCGGCCGGCGATGCGCATGGCCTCGATGGTCTCGGCCGACTGCACCTCCGGTCCGGTGTACGGAGCCGGCGCGGGCTTGCCCACGTATTCGGGCCGGCGGATGTTTCCGGGGACGGAACGGACGGGAGAGAGCTCGCCTGGTACGAGCAGCGACTGGCCAGACATGCATGCGAGTGTATCCAGCGGCCATGGGGCAGCATGGCGACGAGGAGCGGTACCGGACGCCGTCGGGCGGCGGTACCCGCGGACGGCGTCGAGAGGAACCCGAAGGCCATGGCCCTGTTCAAGAAGCGTCAGGTGGGCAAACCGGGTGAGTGGTACTACTGCCTGGTCCACCAGAAGGTCGAGGAGGGCCCCGAGTGCCCCGCCAAGGACCGCTTCGGCCCCTACGCGACCCGCGAGGAGGCCTCCCACGCCATGCAGACGGCGCAGGAGCGCAACCTCGAATGGCAGAACGACCCCAAGTGGAACGACAAGACCCGCGAGGAGGAGGAAGGCGGCGGCGCCACCCCCTGACGCGGCCTCCTGACGCGGCGCCCTGACGCGGCGCCCGCCGCGCGCGCCGCTCGCAGCCGTGCCGCCCCTCCCGTGGGCCCGCCCTACCAGCGGCTGGGCGGGGGAGCGGTCAGCTGGTCGGCCAGCCGTGCCAGCCGGTCCCGCAGCCGCCGCGGCCCGCGCCGCTCCGGCGGGCCGTTCTCCCCCGCCGCCGCGCTGACCAGGTGCTGCACGGTGTCCAGGTCCAGCTCGGAGCCGGCGGCCGGCACCGACAGGGCGTCGTGCGCGAGCGCCGCCAGGTCCGGGTCCCCGCCGTCCAGGGACAGTACGGTCGCCCCCGCGCGCCGCGCGTCGTGCACCCGCTCCAGCAGCCCCCCGCCGGGCCGCTCCGGAGCCACCACCAGCAGCGTGTGCCCGCGCCGGGCGGCCTCCAGCCGGCCCAGCCCCACCGACAGGTGCGGCGGCTCACCCGGCCGCACGTGGTGGCGCACCAGCGTCGGCGCCAGCTCCGGCTGACCCGACCAGGCGGCCTCGTCCACCAGGTGCGCCGCCAGGTGCCAGGGCTCGTACTGCTCGGTGCCCACCAGCAGCAGGCTTCCGCCCGGCGGAGCCACCGACCGCCGCAGCGAGCCCGCGAACCGCCGGGCGTCGGCAGGCCACCGCGTCCCGGCGAGGACCTCGCGCAGCAGCGCCACCCTCACGGCATCCATGGCGGCATCCTGCACCATCGGACCCTCCACGTCCGGGCTACTCGGCAGTACCCTCGCCCCCATGACTTCCTCAGACAGCACGCAGAAGCCGCCGGCCAAGGACCCCTGGGACCTCCCGGACGTCTCCGGCCTCGTCGTCGGCGTCCTCGGCGGCACCGGCGACCAGGGCCGCGGCCTCGCCTACCGGCTCGCCCGCGCGGGCCAGAAGGTGATCATCGGCTCCCGCGCCGCCGACCGTGCCGAGACCGCCGCGGCGGAACTGGGCCTCGGCGTCGAGGGCGCCGACAACGCCGAATGCGCCCGCCGCAGCGACATCGTGATCATCGCGGTGCCGTGGGAGGGCCACGCCAAGACCCTGGAAGCCCTGCGCGAGGACCTCGCCGGGAAGCTCGTCGTGGACTGCGTGAACCCCCTCGGCTTCGACAAGCAGGGCGCCTACGCCCTCCAGGTCGAAGAGGGCAGCGCCGCCCAGCAGGCAGCCGCCCTGCTCCCCGGTTCCCGCGTCACCGCCGCCTTCCACCACCTCTCCGCCGTCCTGCTCCAGGACGCCTCGGTCGAGGAGATCGACACCGACGTGATGGTCCTCGGCGAGTCCCGCGCCGACACCGACGTCGTCCAGGCCCTCGCGGCCCGCATCCCCGGCATGCGCGGCGTCTTCGCGGGACGGCTGCGCAACGCCCACCAGGTCGAGGCGATGGTGGCCAACCTCATTTCCACCAACCGCCGCTACAAGGCCCACGCGGGCCTGCGCCTCACCGACGTCTGAGCCGGTGTCCCGGGCGGTACCGGGGGCGGTACCCGGTGGGCGTACGGGCCGGTGTCCGGGGGCCTCCGGGCGGGCGCCCGGGCCCGGCCGAAGGGCCCGGCCGACGGGCCCCACCACCCCCGGGCCCCGCTCCGGCGGCGGGTCCCGGGCGGGATGGGGGACACTGGAGGGGCTCGACCCCGTCCCGTGTTGCCGAGGAGCTGTTCCGGATGCCCCGCCTTGCCGTGTTCGCCGTTGTCGTCTGCGTCCTTGCCGTGGCCGCCGCCGTGGTCGCCTTCGTGGAGGGCAGCTTCCTCGGGATCGTGTGGGTGCTGCTGGCCGGCGTCACGTCCAACATGGCCTGGTTCTACATCCGCAAGGCCAAGGCCGAGAAGCAGCGGCAGCAGGCCGCCTAGGGGTCCCGGTCCTCCGCGGCCCGGGGGAGGCTCAGTCCGCCGGGGCCGTGCAGAAGAAGCCCTCGGAATCCTGCCAGAACCGGTACAGGTCGCGCCCGCAGTACGTCTCCAGGTCCGAGACGCCCAGGGCCCGCAGGATCCCCCGGACCGCGTCGAAGAACACGGCGTTCACCTCGGGGATCCACAGCAGCACGAACACCCCGATGAGCGCGAACGGCGCCAGCGGCGCCAGCTCGCGGCGGATCCGGTGCGACAGCCACGGCTCGATGACCCCGTAGCCGTCCAGGCCCGGGACCGGCAGGAAGTTCAGGATCGCCGCCGAGACCTGGAGCAGCGCGAGGAACGCCAGCGCGAAGCGGAAGGGGAACGGGACCCCGTCGAGGGCGCCCAGCCAGAACGGCGCGGTGCAGACGACGGCGAACACCACGTTCGTCAGCGGTCCCGCCGCCGAGACGAGGCTGTGCTTCCAGCGGCCGCGGATCCGGTCGCGCTCGATGTAGACCGCCCCGCCGGGCAGGCCCAGCCCGCCCAGGATCACGAACACCACCGGCAGGACGATGCTCAGCAGCGGGTGCGTGTACTTCAGCGGGTTCAAGGTCAGGTAACCCCTGGCGCCGACCGTGATGTCACCGCCGTGCAGGGCGGTACGGGCGTGCGCGTACTCGTGCAGGCACAGCGACACCACCCACGCCGCCGTGACGAAGAGGAACACCGCGAGCCCCGGGCTCGCCGCGTAGCCCGTCCACACCGCCCAGCCGGTCACCGCCATCACGGCGACGATGCCGAGGAACACGGAACTGATCTGCCGCTCGCCGCGGCCGCCCTGATGACCCATGCGGCGAAACCTATCCCGGGCTCCGCGCGGCCGGGGGCGCGGGGCCGGAGAGAATGGGCCGGTGCGTTACACGATTCTCGGCACCGCCCAGGCCATCCGCGACGACGGGACCCCCGTCGCCGTCGGCGGAGCGCGCCTGCGTGCGCTGCTGACCGCGCTCGCGCTGCGGCCCGGCCGTGCGGTCCCGGCGGGGCTGCTCGTCGCCGAGGTCTGGGACGCCGACCCGCCGGCCGACGCCGTCGCGGCGCTCCAGGCGCTGGTGGGGCGGCTGCGGCGGACGCTCGGGCGGGCGGCGGTGCGTTCCGCTGAGGGCGGCTACCTGCTGGAGGCGGAGCGGGACGACGTCGACCTGTACCGCTTCGAGCGGCTCGTGCGCTGCGCCGCGGCCGAGGCGGACCCGGCCCGGGCGGCGGCCCTGTACGACGAGGGGCTCGCCCTGTGGCGGGGCCCGGCGCTGGCCTCCCTCCCCGATCCGGCGGCCGAGTCCGCGCGCTGGGAGGCCGTACGGATGGACGCGCGGCGGGGCCGGCTGGGCGCGGCCCTGGCCCTGGGCGAAGCGGAACAGGTCCTGCCGGAGCTGACCGAGCTGTGTGCGCGGCAGCCGCTGGACGAGTCCTCGCAGGTGCTGCGGATCCGGGCCCTGCGTGCGGTGGGCCGCCCCGCGGAGGCGCTGGCCGCGTACGAGGCCGTCCGCCGGGACCTCGCCGCCCGCCTGGGAACGGACCCGGGCCCGGCCCTCCGAGCCCTGCACACGGAACTCCTCACCCCACCCCCCGCCCCAGCCCCTGCGTCCCCGGCCCCGCCCGCCCCGGCCCCGCACGCCCCCGCACCGGCGCCCCCACGCCCGGGTCCCGCCCCGGCTTCCGCCCCGGGGCCCGGCGCCCCGGCCCCCGCGGGCTCGCAGCCCGGCGCCCCGCACCCGGCCGGGCCCGCCCCGGCCCCGGCTCCGCAAGCCCCCGCTCCCGGCCCGTGGCCGGAGGCGCAGGCTCCCGCCTCGTGGCCGACCGCCCCGGCCCCCGTGGGCCCGGGGTCCGGCGCCGGGCATCCGGCCGCCCCGGCACCCTCCGCGCCGGACGCGTGGCCCGCCCACGCGGCACCCGCCGCCGCGGAGCCGTACGTCGCCGGGAACCTGCGGGCCCGGCTCACCACCTTCGTCGGGCGGGAGGAGGACATCCGGATCATCGGCGAGGACCTCGGCCGGGCCCGGCTCGTCACGCTGCTCGGGCCCGGCGGGGCCGGGAAGACACGGCTCTCGCAGGAGGCCGCCGAGGCGCACGCCGCCGGTGCGTGGCCCGACGGGGTGTGGTTCGTCGAGCTGGCGCCCGTGGACGATCCGGAAGACGTCGCCGAAGCCGCCCTCACCGCGCTCGGCGCCCGCGAGACCAAGCTGCGCGGCGCCGCCGCCGAGGAGCTGCGCGCCCTGACGGACCGGGCCGGGGACGACCCCCTCGACCGGCTCACCGAGCACTGCTCGCGCCGCCGCCTCCTGCTGCTCCTGGACAACTGCGAGCACGTCATCGACGCCGCCGCCCACCTCGCGGAGCGGCTCCTCACCCACTGCCCCGGCGTGCGGATCCTCGCCACCAGCCGGGAACCCCTCGGCGTGCCCGGGGAGTTCCTGCGCCCCGTCGAGCCGCTGCCCGACCCGGTCGCGCTGCGGCTCCTCGGCGACCGGGGGGCCGCCGCCCGGCCCGGGTTCCGCGTCGACGACGATCCGGAGGCCGCCGCCGAGATCTGCCGCCGCCTGGACGGGCTGCCCCTCGCCATCGAGCTGGCCGCCGCCCGGCTGCGCCTGCTCACCCCGCGCCAGATCGCCGACCGGCTCGACGAC
This sequence comes from Streptomyces sp. NPDC043896, assembly GCF_056435605.1. Classification (NCBI taxonomy): domain Bacteria; kingdom Bacillati; phylum Actinomycetota; class Actinomycetes; order Kitasatosporales; family Streptomycetaceae; genus Streptomyces; species Streptomyces sp. NPDC043896. The sequence goes on along the minus strand of NZ_JBWKEE010000007.1, from coordinate 344,578 downwards.
CGGTTCCGCCTGCTGACCGGCGGCGCCCGTACCGTCCTGCCCCGCCAGCAGACCCTGCGCGCTGTCGTCGACTGGTCCTGGGACCTCCTCGACGCGCCGGAACGGGCCGTGCTCAGACGGCTGTCCGTCTTCGCCGGCGGCTGCGACCTGGACGCCGCCGAAGCCGTCTGCGCGGACGACGGGACCGCCGCCGACGTCGCCGGCGTCATGGCGGCCCTCGTCGACAAGTCCCTCGTCGTCGCCGCGCCCGGCCCCGGCGGCGACATGCGCTACCGCCTCCTGGAGACCGTCGGCGAGTACGCCGCCGAACGCCTCGCCGAGGCCGGCTCCGGCTCCGGCTCCGGCCCCGGCGACGATCGCGAGGCCACCGAGCGGCGCCACCTCGTCCACTACCGCGAACTCGCCCGCACCGCCGAGCCCCTGCTCCGCGGCCACGGCCAGCGCGCGGCCGCCGACCGGATCGCCACCGAGTACGAGAACCTCCGTACCGCCCTGCGCCGGGCCGTCGCCACCCGGGACGTCGGCGAAGTGCTGTGCCTCGTCCACTCCCTCGGCTGGTACTGGCACATGCAGGACCTGCGCGTCGAGTCCCGGCACTGGTCCGACGCCGCCGCCGAACTGGGCCCCGACCCCTTCCGGCCGCCCCACACCCCCGCCGAGCCCGTCCACGAGCGGCTCGTCGACTCGCCCCCGCCCTACTCCGGCGAGGTGCTCGCCGAGGGCTGGCGCGCCCTCCACCTCGTACGGCTCGCCGCCCGGGACCAGTCCAGCACCGACTGGGACAGCCCGGAGGTCCGCGAGCAGGTGGCCGGGGTGCTCGCCACCTACCGGCCGGGCCTCCCGCAGACCTGCCGCACCCCGGCCTCCCTGTGGATCTACGCCGTGATGATCGCGGGGGACGCGGGGATGCTCAAGCGGGTCGTGGACGCCACCGTCGACACCGCCCGCGCACTCGGCTACCGCTGGGAGCTCGCCTCGGGCCTCCAGCTGCGGGCCAACATCCTCGCCAACCGGGCCGACTGGGCCGGCGACGCCTCCCGCGACGCGGACGAGAGCCTGGCCCTCTTCCGCGAGCTCGGCGACGACTGGGGCTGCGCCGAGGCCCTGTCGGCCCGCGCCGAGGCCCGGGAGAAGCGCGGGGACTACGCCCTGTCCGCGCAGGACTACCTCGCGGCCATCGAGCACGCCGAGCGCCTCGGAGCCAAGGCGCAGGTGACGGTGATGCGGGTGCGGATGGCCGGCTCCCTCGCCGAGAGCGGCCGGATGGAGGAGGCCGAGCGGATCCTCACCGACACCCTCACCACCGGCGTGCGGCTCACCAACGAGTCCGTGCCCGCCGCCCGGATGTTCCTCGCCGGGATCTACGGCCGCACCGGCCGGATCCCCGAGGCCCGCGAACAGATCCGGCTGCTGCGCGAGGAGTTCGCGTTCGGCGCGTTCGCCGTCTTCGACGTGTTCCTCCTCTCCACGACCGCCTGGCTGGACAACCAGGAGGGTGCGTACGAGGAGGCCCTGGCGCTGGCCCGCGAGGCCGCGGGGGCCGTCCGGCACCCGCTGACGATGATGGTCGCCCCGTACATGCCCGCCCTGTACCTGCTGACGGCCGCGGTGGCCCGGCTCGGCCTGGGCGGCCGGGGGCAGGCGTACGAGGCCGCCCGGCTGATCGGCGCCTACCGCGCCCACCTGCCCCCGGGGCACGTCCCCGCCTCCACGGAACGCGCGGACGCCGCCCGCGCCGAGGAAGCGGCGAGGGCGGCGCTGGGCGACGCGGCGTACGGGGCGGCGCACGCAGAAGGCGGCGGCCTCACCCTGGAGGAGGCCACCGCCCTCATCTGATCCGGCGGGCCGCCCGTGCGGTGCCGTCCGGGACGCGATCCGGACGGACCGGCCTGCCCGGGATCAGGTCTTCTGGCGGAACTTGCGGACCGCGATCGGCATGGTGACCGCCGTGATGGCGACCGACCAGGCCAGGGTGATCCACACCGAGTTGCCGAGCGGGGTGCCGTTGATCAGCCCGCGGGCGGCGTCGGCCAGGTTGGACAGCGGGTTGTAGTCGGTGAAGGCCTGGAGCCAGCCGGGCATCGTCGTCGGCGGGGCGAAGATGGAGCTGCCGAACTGCAGCGGCATCAGGACGATCATCGCCATGCCCTGCACGGCCTGCGCGGTCTTCAGGGTCAGGCCCAGCAGGATGAAGATCCACATCAGGGAGGCGCCGAAGACGGCCGACAGGCCGATGGCGAGGAACAGGTCCAGCACCGAGGACTTGATGGACAGGCCCAGGATGAAGCCCACGCTCAGCAGGATCGCGATGGCGACCATCATCCGGCCCAGCTCGACCACGATCTTCGCGATGAGGACCGAGGAGCGGGCGATCGGCATGGACCGGAAGCGGTCCATCACGCCCTTCTTGAAGTCGTCGTTGACGCCGGTGCCGACACCCATCGCGATGTTCATGCCCATCATCGCCATCAGGCCCGGGACGACGTAGTTGACGTAGTCGTCCTGGTTGCCCTTGCCGGAGATCGCGCCGCCGAAGACGAACACGAACAGCAGCGTGAAGATGATCGGCATGAACAGGACGTCGAACATCGACTCCGGGTCCTGCTTGATCTGGAGGGCGTTGCGGCGGACGAGCGCGCCGATGTGCCGCAGGTTGGCCCGCAGGCCGATCCGGCCCTCGCCGGCCGGCGACGGGGCGGCCGTGGCGGCCGGAGTGGTGCCGGGCTTCGTCGTGGTTACGGTGCTCATGCCGCGACCTCCTGATCCGTCTCGGTCTTCGGGGCGGGTACGGCGTCCTCGACGGAGGACGGCTTCTGGCCGGTGATGGACAGGAACACCTCGTCCAGGCTGGGCAGGTACGTGCCGAGGTCGGCGATCGGGTACCCGCGGGCGGCCAGCAGGCCGACCACGGCGGTCAGCTGCTCGTCGCTCAGGATCGGGACCAGCAGCAGCCCCTCGTCCGGCACGGCCTGGGAACCGGTCACCCCGTCCAGGCCGGTCTCCGCCAGAGCGCGGGCCATGCCCGGCAGGTCGGCCGGGTCGACCGGCCGGATCCGCAGGGTGCGGCCGCCGACGCGGGCCTTCAGCTCGTCGACCTTGCCCTTGGCGATGACCTTGCCGCGGTCGATGACCGTCAGCTCGTTCGCGAGCTGCTCGGCCTCCTCCATGTACTGGGTGGTCAGCAGGACGGTGGCGCCCTCGGCGACCATCCGCTGCACCTCGTCCCACACCTCGTTGCGGGTACGGGGGTCCAGGCCGGTGGTCGGCTCGTCCAGGTAGAGCACCGCCGGGCGGCCGATCATCGAGGCGGCCAGGTCGAGCCGGCGGCGCATGCCGCCGGAGTAGTGCATCGCCGCCTTCTTCGCGGCCTCGGTGAGGGAGAACCGCTCCAGCAGCTCGTCCGCGCGGGACCGGGCGTCCTTGCGGGACAGGTCCAGCAGCCGGCCGATCATGTAGAGGTTTTCCCAGCCGGAGAGCTTCTCGTCGACGGAGGCGTACTGCCCGGTCAGGCCGATCGTGCGGCGCAGCTGCCGGGGCTGGCGGACCACGTCGAAGCCGGCGACCGTGGCGGTGCCCGCGTCGGGGACGATCAGGGTCGACAGGCAGCGGACCAGGGTGGTCTTGCCGGCGCCGTTCGGGCCGAGCACGCCGAGGACGGTGCCCTCGCGGACGTCCAGGTCGACCCCGTCCAGGGCCTTGGTCTCGCCGTAGTGCTTGACCAGCCCCCGCACTTCCACGGCGTGGGAGTTCTTGTCGTTTCGCGTCATGTCCACCATGGGACCAGCCGCCACTGACAAAGCTCCGACAGCCGACCGACAGGCGGCCGACAGCCGGCCGACGCGCAGCCGGCGGGGACAACCGACAGGGCGGCCGGCAGGACAACCAGCAGGGCGGCCGACAGGGCGGCCGACCTGCGGCCGAAGGCCCGCCGGCGAGGACGCCGACGGGCCTTCGGACCGGTCGTGACTAGTGGAAGGCGTGCTCCTCCTGCGGGAACGTTCCGCCGACCACGTCCTCGGCGAAGGCCTTCGCCGCGTCACCCATGGTGCGGCGCAGGTTCGCGTACTGCTTCACGAAGCGCGGCATCTTCCCGCCGGTCAGGCCCATCATGTCGGTCCACACCAGCACCTGCGCGTCGCACTCCGAGCCGGCGCCGATCCCGACCGTCGGGATGTGCAGGGACCGGGTGACCTCGGCGGCCAGCTCGGCCGGGACCAGCTCCAGGACCACCGCGAAGGCACCCGCGTCCTGCGCCGCCTTCGCGTCGCGCAGCAGCTGGTGCGCGGCCTCGTCGGTGCGGCCCTGCACCCGGTAGCCCATCGCGTTCACGGACTGCGGGGTCAGGCCCAGGTGGGACATGACCGGGATGCCGGACTGCACGATCAGCTCGGTCTGGTGCAGCGAGCGCTCGCCGCCCTCCAGCTTGACCGCCCCGACACCGGCCTCCTTCACCAGCCGGGTCGCGCTGCGCAGCGCCTGTACGGCGCCTTCCTGGTAGGAGCCGAACGGCAGGTCGCCGATGACCAGGGCGCGGCTGGTGCCCCGTACGACGGCCGCCGACAGCAGGGTCATCTCGTCCATCGTCACGGGGACGGTGGTGTCGTAGCCGAGGTGACAGTTGCCCATCGAGTCACCGACGAGGATCACCGGGATGCCGGCCTCGTCGAACACCGACGCCGTCATGGCGTCGTAGGCGGTGAGCATGGGCCACTTCTCGCCGCGCTCCTTGGCGAGCATCAGGTCGCGGACGGTGATCCGCCGGGTGCCCGAGCCTCCGTACAGGGTGGGGGAGGCGGCTTCGCGGGCAGGCGAAACGGCATGCGTCATTGCAACTGCTCCTTGTGTCATCTCGAGGCGCCCTCACGGCGTCCCCGGACTCACCCACCATGGTGGCACCCGTCCGGCCGTGGACGGAAGTGGCACGGCGGCGCGGCACTGACCCGTCCGTCACACTCCCGGCCCGCCTCCAGGCGCGCCACAGCCAATGTGCGCGTTTCGTGACAAGCGGAACCCTTGCCGCACGGCCGTTCGTCCTCCCGGTTGTACGGCCGCGAGGACGGCACGGAAGGCTCCCGACATCGCCTAGGGTCAAGGCACGGGGACGGAGCGCGAGCACGGCAGCGAGGACATGGCATGGCACAGGCGTACATGACGGAGACGGGGAACGGCGGCTCCGAGCCCGGCCCCTCCGGATCCGGCCTGAAGCGCCGGCTGGCCGGGCTGCGCGGCGACCGGGGCATCTGGAAGCGCGGGATCGTCACCGCCGGCGCGGCGGCGCTGATCTCGCTGATCATGATCTTCCACGCCGAGCTGCCCAACGACGTGGGCAACCTCGGCAGCCTCACCGAGACGTTCCTGCCCTGGCTCGGCCTGTTCGTGCCGGTGCTGCTGGCCATCGCGGTGATCCGCAAGTCCGCCACCGCGCTGATCGCGATACTGCTGACGGCCGCGGTCTGGGTGAACCTCTTCGGCGGCCTGGTGACCGACAAGTCGGGCTCCGGCGGCAACCTGATGGTCGCCACCCACAACGTCGACGCAGACAACCCCGATCCGCGCGGCACCGCCGAGGCCGTCGCCAAGTCGGGGGCCGACGTACTGGCCCTGACCGAGCTCAAGGCGAGCGCCGTCCCGGTCTACGAGAAGGCCCTGGAGAACACGTACAAGTACCACGCGGTCGAGGGCACGGTCGGCGTGTGGAGCAAGTACCCGCTGACCTCCAGCAAGCCCGTGGACATCCGGCTCGGCTGGACCCGCGCCATGCGCACCACCGTCGCCGGCCCCTTCGGCGAGATCGGCGTGTACGTCGCCCACCTGCCGTCGGTCCGCGTCAAGCTCAACGCCGGCTTCACCGCCAACCAGCGCGACAACAGCGCCGACGCGCTGGGCGCGGCCCTCGCCTCCGAACCGCTGAAGAACGTCATCCTGCTCGGCGATCTCAACGGCACCATGAACGACCGCGCCCTGTCCGAGGTCACCTCGCAGATGCGCTCCACCCAGGGCGCCGCCGGCGACGGTTTCGGCTTCAGCTGGCCCGCGCAGTTCCCGATGGCCCGGATCGACCAGATCATGGTCCGCGGGGTGAAGCCGGAGGCCTCCTGGACGCTGCCGCGCACCGGCAGCGACCACCTCCCGGTCGCCGCCCGGGTGACCGTGCGGAAGTAGCGGCCGCGGCGCGGGGCGGACGGGGCCCGTCCCCGGCCGCCTCCGGGGGCGGCCGGGGCCGGCCGGCGTCCGGTCCGGCTACGGCCGCTCGCGCCAGCCGTTGGTGATGGGCAGGCGGCGGTCCTTGCCGAAGCCCTTCGCGGAGATCTTGGTGCCCGGCGGGTACTGGCGGCGCTTGTACTCCGCCGTGTCGACCATCCGCAGCGTCTTCGCCACCAGCTGCCGGTCGAAGCCGGCCGCCACGATCTCCTCCAGGCCCTGGTCCCGGTCCACGTACCGGTCCAGGATCGCGTCGAGCACCGGGTAGTCCGGCAGCGAGTCCGTGTCCACCTGGCCCGGGCGCAGCTCGGCGCTCGGCGGCTTCACGATCGAGTTCTCCGGGATCGGCGGGGTCTCGCCCCGCTCGACGGCCGCCCGGTTGCGGTACCGGGCGAGGCGGAAGACGTCGCTCTTGTAGACGTCCTTGATCGGCCCGTAGGCGCCGACGGAGTCCCCGTAGAGGGTGGAGTAGCCGACGGCCAGCTCGGACTTGTTGCCCGGCGCCAGCACGATGTGGCCCTCCTGGTTGGACACCGCCATCAGCATGGTGCCGCGCAGCCGGGACTGGAGGTTTTCCTCGGCCAGGCCGGTCAGGCCCAGCGCGCCCATGTAGGCGTCGAACATCGGCTCGATCGGGACGGTGCGGAAGTTCAGCCCGGTCCGTGCCGCCAGATCGGCGGCGTCGCCCTTGGAGTGCTCGGAGGAGTACTTCGAGGGCATGGCGATGCCGTACACGTTCTGCGCGCCGACCGCGTCGCAGGCGATGGCGGCGACGAGCGCAGAGTCGATGCCGCCGGAGAGCCCGATCAGGACGGAGCGGAAGCCGTTCTTGCGGACGTACGCGCGCAGCCCCACCACCAGGGCGTCGTAGACCTCCTCGTCGTCGTCCAGCCGGTCGGCGTAGCCACCGGTCACGGCCGGCTCGTACGCCTCGACGGGCTCCTCGGAGAGGATCACCCGGTCGATGCGCAGGCCGTCGTCGACGATGCCCTCGGGGGCGTCGGCCCGCGCCGCCGGAAGGTCCAGGTCGACGAGGACGCAGCCCTCGGAGAACTGCGGGGCGCGGACGACGACCTCGCCGGAGGCGTCCACGACGATCGAGTCGCCGTCGAAGACCAGCTCGTCCTGGCCGCCGATCATCGCCACGTAGGCGAGGGTGCAGCCGGCCTCCTGGGCGCGCTTGCGGACCAGTTCGAGGCGTACGTCGTCCTTGTTGCGCTCGTACGGGGACGCGTTGACCGAGATCAGCAGCCCGGCCCCGGCGGAGCGGGTGGCCGGGACGCGGCCGCCGTCCTGCCAGAGGTCCTCGCAGATGGCCAGGGCGACGTCGACGCCGTGCACCCGGACGACGGGCTGGGTGTCGCCCGGCACGAAGTAGCGGAACTCGTCGAAGACCCCGTAGTTGGGGAGGTGGTGCTTGGCGAACCGGAGCACGACCTCGCCCCGGTACAGCACGGCGGCCGCGTTCTGCGGGGAGCCGGCCGGGCGGCCCAGGCGCGGGGTGGCCCTCTCGCTGCGGTCGAGGTAGCCGACGACGACGGGGAGCCCGCCGAGGCCCTCGTCCGCCAGCCGCCGGGCGAGCGCGGCCAGGGCGGTGCGGGACGCGTCGACGAAGGACGCCCGCAGGGCCAGGTCCTCGACGGGGTAGCCCGTCAGCGTCATCTCCGGGAACGCCACCAGGTGGGCGCCCTGCTCGGCGGAGTGCCGCGTCCAGTGCACGACCGAGTCGGAGTTGGCGGCGATGTTGCCGACCTGCGAGTCGATCTGATTCAGAGCGAGGCGAAGTTGAGGCACGGGCCCAGTGTAATCGTCTTTCTGACGCGATGTCCTGGGCCCCGGCCGTTCCGGCACGGAAACCGGGGGCGGCCGGGGCGGGACAGGGGGGTCAGCCGACCGGACCGCTGAACTTCGCCGGGGGCAGCAGGACGCCGGGGGAGAGCTCCGCGCTGATGCTCCTGGTGCCTTCGGGCACCTCGAACGCGGCGCTGCCGGAGGCCGTGTGGCCCGGCTCGATCGTCATCCCGATGCGCTTCGGCATCCGGCCGTCGAAGACGAGCTTCCCGGGGTTGCCCCGGTCGTCGCGGACCTCGGGGATCACGTGGACGACGCGGAGGGGGGTGTCGGAGGTGTTGGTGATGGTGAAGCGCACCTGCACCGCGTTGCCCACCTCGATCCAGTCGCTGGCGGTGGTGTACTTCCGGGGCTCGTCGACGCTGACCGCGACGCCGTTGGGGTAGGTGTACGTACGCCCGAACGCGAGCGGGCTGGTCATGCCGGGGCCGGCCGGGGGCGTGGGGTCCAGGTCCGGGTCCACGTCCTCGGGGAGCCGGAACTCGTCGTCGGACCCGCTGCCGCCCCCGTCCCGGTCCGGGTCGACGCGGATGCTGCGGCCGGCGCGGTCGATGGCACCCTCGACGAGCCCCGCGGTGATGAACCACCCGCCGACGGCGGCGCCGAGGCCGAGCACGCCGAGGAAGGCGCCGACCAGGGACATCACCTTGCGCGGGGCGCCGGCCCGGGCGCGGACGAAGGCGGCGACGCCGATGCCGATCGCGGTCACGCCGAGGACCGGGCCGAGCCAGAACGCGAAGGGTATGAGGGACACCGGGACGGCCGCGAGACCCAGGACCAGCGCGGCGACGGCCATGCCGTTCGAGGGCGCGGCGGGCACGGGCTGGAACCCGGGGTGGCCGGGGTAGCCGGGGTAGCCGGGGTACGGCGCCGAGGGCGGGCCCCAGGCGGCGGCGGGCGGGGTGGGGGCGCCCGGCACGTACGGCGGCGGGACGGCCCCGGGGGCGGGCGTGGCCCAGGGGTCGAAGTCGGCGGGCGGGGCCACGGGGGCGGGCCCGGGCGGGATCCCGCCCGCCGCCGGACCCGCGTGCGCGGCACCGAACTGCGGCACCCAGGCCTGCGGAGCCGCGGCCGGGGGCACCCCGGGCTGGGCCGACTCGGGCTGCGGCGCCCAGGCCTGCGGAGCGGCCGCCTGCGGGGCCGGCTGCGGTACGTCCGGCTGGGGGGCCGCCGCCTGCGGGGCCTGCTGCTGTGCGGGCACCTCCCCCTGCGGGGCCTCCGGCCGGGGGGCCTGGCCCTGCGGAGCGGCCTTCCGCAGCGAGGGGTCCGGCTGCACGGCGCCGGACGCGGGGTCCGCCGGGGCGGGTGCCGGCTGTACGGGCTCCTCCGGCTGCGGGGTTTCCTTCCGCAGCGAGGGCTTCGCCGCCTCGGGGGCGGGCACGGCCTGCTGCGGGGGCTCAGGTGCGGGCGCCTGCTCCGAGGGTGCCTCCGGCTGCCCGGCGGCCTCCTTCCGCAGTGACGGCTTCGCCGCCTCGGGCGCGGTCGTCCCCTGCTGGGGCGCCTGTTGCGCGGGCGCCTCCGCCCGGGGCGTCTCCGGCTGGGGGGCCTCGCCCTGCGGGGCCTTCCGTAGCGACGGGCCCGGCTGTTCGGCGGCCGACGGCTGCCCCGGCCCGGGTATGGGCTCGTACGGGGGCTCGGGCGGGTTCGGCGGCGTGCTCATGGCTGGCGGCGTCCTCGGAGTGTGCGGGCGTACACCGCGCGGAACCCGGTGTACGGACGATGCGGGCAGCCTGCCATGCCCTCCGGCCCCCTCCAACCCGTTTCGGCCCCGCCCACTCCCCGCCCCACCCCCCGGCCGGCGGATATCGGCCGATGCGCCGGAATCAAGACTTCCGCCCGGCCCCGCCGAAACCCCGGCCCGACCGCCCCCGTCCCGGGAACGCGACGGGTCGCGCATGCGTTCTCCCCCCCGAGGACCTCGGCCGGATGGCCCAGGGTGCGCATCCCGGCGATCCCGGCGGCGCCGCCGTCCGGGGATACCGCGCGCCGACGCCGGATCTGCTGAGGATCATTCACCATATGCGTACAGAACGCCCGAACCACCCGTACCGCCCCGGAGGAGAGGAGCCCGAGCCGCAGCCCAGGGCCTGGCCCGTCGCCCTCCTCGTCGGGCTCGGAGCGGCCGCGTACACCGCCTGGGTGCTCGAAGTCGTCCTCTCCACAGGCCTCAACCCCATCGAGACGTACGTCAGCGAGCTCGCCGCCCAGGACCAGCCCCTCGGCGGCCTCTTCCGGGCCACCGACTTCACCGCCGGCCTGCTCGTCTTCCTCGGCGGCCTGCTCGCCCTCGCGCGTCTGGTCCGCCATCCCGGGTGCCGGCGCTTCTGGGCGGTCACCGGCTGGTCCGGGGTCACCCTCTTCGGCGCGGCCACCGCCGCCGACGCCTGGCTCCCGCTCAGCTGCCAGCCCACCGCCGACCCGGAGTGCGCCGCCCGCGAGACCGCCGGCCTCGTCCCGGCCACCCACCAGGCCCACGCCGTCAGCAGCAGCCTCGCCATGATCGGCGCCCTGATCGGGATCGTGGCCCTCACCGTCGCCGCCCGGCGGTACGGACGGCACGCGCGCCTCGCCCGCAACGGCCCCGCTCTCGTCGTCCTGGAACTGCTCGCCACCGCCTGGACCCTGACCTCCATCGCCCTGTTCACCGCCGGGCACGGCACCTGGGCGCTCGGTGCGGGGCAGCGGCTCCAGGTGCTGCTGGTCGCGCTCTGGCTGGGGCTGCTGGCCCACTCCGTCTACGAGGAGCGCCGTACGTGAACCCCCCGGCCCGCTTCGTCCGGGTGGACGGGGTCCCGCTGCACGTGGTCGTCGAGGGCGGCGGGCCCGCCGTGGTGCTGAGCGCCGGACTCGCCATGGCCTGGTTCGACTGGGACCCCGTCGCGGCCCTGCTCGCCGCACACGACCGCACCGTGATCCGCTTCGACCGGCCCGGGCACGGCCTGAGCGCCCCGGCCGCCGGGCCGCAGGGCGCCGCCGTGGAGGCCCGCCGGATCGCCGGCCTGCTGGACGCACTCGGCCACGCCGCCCCCGTCACCGTCGTCGGGCACTCCATCGCCGGGTTCCACGCCGAGGCCTTCGCCCGCCTCCACCCGGAGCGCACCGCCGCCCTGGTCCTCGTCGACTCCAGCGTCGAGGAGGCCCCCCGCACGGTGCTGCCCGCCGCCCTGCGCACCGGCGCCGCCCGCGCCCTCGGCCGGGCCGTCACCGCCGCCGGGCTCCCGGCCGCGCTGGGGCCCGCCCTGCGGAGCGCGGCCGTACGGGCCTCCCGGGCGGACCGGGCCGCGGACCCGGCCGCGCGGGACCTCGTACGCCGCTGCTACCGCACCGGCCGGGTCTGGCGCGGGGCCCTCCTGGAGAACTCCCGCTACCCCGACACCGCGGCCGAGGTGCTCGCCCTGCGCGAGCGGCACCCGCTGACGGCCCCCGCCACCGTCCTGGCCGGCCACGACGGCTCGACCGGTGACGCCGCCCTCCGCTGGCTCGCCCGCCAGGAAGCGCTGGCGGCCGCGCTCGGCGCCCGCTTCGAGATCGCCGAACCCGCCGGGCACCTGGTCATGCTGGACCGCCCGCACCAGGTGGCACGGGCGGTCCTCCGCGCGGCCGGATAGCCGCGGGGCGCCCTATCGCGGCGCCGCCCCGCGCCTGCCGAGCATGTCCTCCATCAGCTTCAGCTCCGACTGCTGCGCCTCGGCCATGCCCTGGGCCAGCGCCTTCTCCGCCGGGGTGACGCACTGGCGGGCACAGCCCTCGGCCATCGCGACGCCGCCCTTGTGGTGGTCGGTCATCAGCTGGAGGTACAGCACCTCGGCGTCCCGGCCGTTCGCCGCGCCGAGCTGCGCGAGCTCCTCCTTGGTGGCCATGCCGGGCATCAGCGCCCCCGGCTTGGCCGCAGCGTGCCCGGCGTGCCCGCCGTGCCCGTTCCCGGACTGCATCCAGGACATCGGCGGCTCGTCGGCCAGCACCTTCGGCAGCCCCCACAGGTCCAGCCAGCCCAGCAGCATGCCGCGCTGGTTGGCCTGGGTGTTCGCGATGTCGTACGCGAGCGTGCGCACCGGCTCGTCCTGGGTGCGGTCGCGGACGATGAAGGACATCTCCACCGCCTGCTGGTGGTGCACGGCCATGTCCCGGGCGAAGCCCGCGTCCGGCGAGTACAGGGCCGGAGCGGCGGCGCCCGCGGGGCGGTCGCCGTCCGGGCCGTTCGCGGTGGCGACCGTGGCCCCCACCGCGAACAGCACGGCCAGCACGACGGCCGCGCCCGCCGCCCAGTACGTCCGGGTCACTTCTCGGCCAGACCGTTGGTGCAGGCCGCTCCCGGCTCGGGGGTCTGCGCGCCCTGCACGTACTTGGTGAAGAACTGCGCCACGCGCGGGTCGTCCGCCTTGTCCACCGTCAGCTGCGTGCCCCAGGCGCTGAGCATGATCGCTCCGGCCTGCTCCTTGACGGGGCTCAGCAGGGTGTACGGGGTCTTGCCGACCTTCTCCGCGAGCTTGTCGACCTCGGCCTTGTCGGCCTTGTCGTTGTACGTCACCCAGACCGCGCCGTGCTCCAGCGAGTGGACGGCGTTCACCTCGGGGATCGGGTTCTTGTAGACGTTCCCGTCGCAATTCATCCAGCGGGGGTGGTGGTCACCGCCGACGGGCGGGGTCATCTCGTACTTGACCTGGGTCTCGACGTGGTTGCGGCCGAGCTTCTTCGCGTCCCAGGTCTGTTCGCCGGAGACGGGGGCCTTGCGGGCCGCCTCCGCGTCCTTCTCCTTCTGCTTCTGGTCCATCAGCACCCAGCCGCCGAATCCGACGAGTCCGGCGACGATCACCGTCGAGATGCTGATCGCGAGGATCTTGTTGCGCCGTTCGCGCGACTGCTCCGCGCGGCGCATCTCGGCTATGCGCTGCTGGCGGGAGTTCTGCTGAGACGTCCTGCTGGCCATGTGCCCTGGTTCCTTCTGGTGAGGGGGGTGGTGGGTGTGGAGCCGGTGGTGCCGTCTGGTGCGCCGGAGCGCTCAGGTCCGCAGCACTTGCAGGACGTGCAGGCCGGGGGCGCGCGCGAGGGTGCCGTGCGGCCGCACCGGCCCCGAGGCCGCGCCGGGGCGGGCGGCGGGCGCCGGTCCGCTCGGGGGCAGGGCCGCGACGGGCGTCGGGGCGGGCAGCACGGCCGGGGTCACCTGGGAGTGCGGGGAGCAGCCCGGAGGGTCGTACGGGGAGACGCAGGTGGCGTGCGCCCCGTGCCCGGCGTGCACCCGTCCGGGTTCAGTCGTGGGCCGTACGCACAGGAAGGCCACGCAGGCCGCCACGCCGAAGGCGATCAGCAGGACGAGGACGGCGTGCCGGAGGGGACGCCCGTGGCGCCCGCTCCGCGTGTGCTCCCAGCCCCCCATGGCGCGATGGTAATGCTCATGACGGCGCCGAGGTCAGAGCGGGGGTGCCATCGGCCTTGGGGGGTGCGTAATGTGGCGGAAACCACCACTGGCGATACTGGACGGGCCCGACTGCGCCCCCCGTCCCTTTCGGGCGGTGGTGCACAGATCGTCTGAACTGCGAGGATGAAGGCATGGACAAGCAGCAGGAATTCGTCCTCCGGACGCTCGAGGAGCGCGACATCCGCTTCGTGCGCCTGTGGTTCACCGATGTGCTGGGCTTCCTGAAGTCCGTCGCGGTCGCCCCCGCCGAGCTGGAGCAGGCCTTCGACGAGGGCATCGGCTTCGACGGCTCCGCGATCGAGGGCTTCGCCAGGGTCTACGAGTCCGACATGATCGCCAAGCCGGATCCGGGCACCTTCCAGATACTGCCGTGGCGCGCCGAGGCCCCCGGGACGGCCCGGATGTTCTGCGACATCCTGATGCCGGACGGCTCCCCGTCCTTCGCGGACCCGCGCTACGTCCTCAAGCGCATCCTGGCCAAGACCTCCGACCTGGGCTTCACCTTCTACACCCACCCGGAGATCGAGTTCTTCCTGCTGAAGGACAAGCCGCTGGACGGCACCCGCCCGGTGCCGGCCGACAACTCCGGCTACTTCGACCACACTCCGCAGAACGTCGGGATGGACTTCCGCCGCCAGGCGATCACCATGCTCGAATCCATGGGCATCTCCGTGGAGTTCAGCCACCACGAGGGCGCCCCGGGCCAGCAGGAGATCGACCTGCGCTACGCCGACGCGCTCTCGACGGCCGACAACATCATGACCTTCCGCCTGGTCATGAAGCAGGTCGCCCTCGAACAGGGCGTCCAGGCGACGTTCATGCCGAAGCCGTTCTCCGAGTACCCCGGCTCGGGCATGCACACCCACCTGTCCCTCTTCGAGGGCGACCGCAACGCCTTCTACGAGTCGGGCGCCGAGTACCAGCTCTCGAAGGTCGGCCGGTCCTTCATCGCGGGCCTGCTGCGCCACGCCGCCGAGACGGCGGCGGTCACCAACCAGTGGGTCAACTCCTACAAGCGGATCTGGGGAGGCTCCTCCCGCACCGCCGGCTCCGGCGGCGAGGCCCCCTCGTACATCTGCTGGGGCCACAACAACCGCTCGGCGCTGATCCGCGTCCCGATGTACAAGCCGGGCAAGACGGGTTCCTCCCGGGTCGAGGTCCGCTCGATCGACTCCGGCGCCAACCCGTACCTGACGTACGCCGTCCTCCTGGCGGCGGGCCTGAAGGGCATCGAGGAAGGCTACGAACTCCCGGCGGGCGCCGACGACGACGTCTGGGCCCTCTCCGACGCCGAACGCCGCGCGATGGGCATCGAACCCCTCCCGCAGAACCTGGGCGAGGCCATCTCCCTGATGGAGCGCAGCGAACTGGTCGCCGAAACCCTGGGCGAGCACGTCTTCGACTTCTTCCTGCGCAACAAGAAGCAGGAGTGGGAGGAGTACCGCTCCGAGGTCACCGCCTTCGAGCTCCGCAAGAACCTCCCGGTGTTGTAACCGCAGGTCAGCAGCGGTACCCCAGTCAGACGGCACTCCGGGCCGGCGGCACTCAGCCGCCGGCCCGGACCCGTCTCACCCCTCCTGGGCCGTCTGTGGGCCGTCGGCCGTCGGATCGGCGACCTTGTAGACCTCGTCCACGGCCCTCAGCGTGCGCTCGTGGCTGCTCGGCATCAGGTGCGTGTAGACCCGGAGCGTGAACCCGGGGTCGCCGTGTCCGAGGTAGGTGCTGAGCGCCCTGATGTTCTCCCCGGAGTCGAGCAGCACGGACGCGTAGAAGTGCCGCAGCGCGTGCATCCCGTGCTCGCGCGCGGCCTGGTGGCGCTCGCCCGGCCGAGGCTCCGGGATTACGCCGGCCTGTACGAGGGCGAACTTCCACACCCGCGTGTTGAAGTCGGTTCGCCGCACCGCGCCCCCGCCGGGGAGGGAGAACAGCAGCCGCTTGGTGACGAGCGGCCCGTCCGGCTTCAGCCAGGGCAGCGTTACGTCCACCGGCGGGAACTCCTCGCGGTGCTCCCGCAGCACCTGACCGATGCGACGGGGGAGCGGCACGTCCCGCTCCTTCTCCCGCTTGGGCGGACCGAAGACGAGGTGCCCGTTCGCCACCTTCACCTGATTGGCCACCCGGAGCCATTCACCGCGGAAGTCGTCGGGGTCGTCGGGCAGACCGAAGATCTCCCCCTGCCGGAGCCCCAGCCCTCCGCCGGCATCGGCCATCGCCCGGTACCGCTTCGGCAGCGCGGCCCGGATGGCGAAGAGCCGCTCGGGCGTCCACGGTCGGACCCGCGGAGGGACCGGAGCGGGCGCCCGGACCGTACGGGCCTTGCACGGGTTCTTTGCCAGCAGCTCGTCATCCACAGCGGCGGCGAGTACGGCGGAGACGCTCGCGAAGATGACGCGCCGGTACGAGGAAACCGGCAGTACCTGCTCCAGCTCGCTGAGCCAGTCGCGAATGTGCTCCGGCCGGAACGAGTCGAGCGGCCGCGTGCCGAGGTACGGAAACGCGTGCTTGCGGATCTGCACCTCGACGGACGATCGCGTGGTCACGTCCGTCGTCAGCGACGAGAGCCACTTCTCGCCGTACTCCCGGAACGTGATCCGTCCGGCGGCAGGGTCGATGTACTGCCCCCGGGACATGTCAGCCTCGATGTGCGCCAACCACTTTTCGGCGAGTCGCTTCTGCCGGTCGGGGAAGCTCTTCGACTTTTCCGTGCCGTCCGGTCCGATGTACCGGGCGCGATAGCGCATGCCGCTGCCGTAGCGGTCGGTCTTGACCCGCCGGGTCTTGCCGTCGGGGCCGTTTTCGGTCTTGTACCAGCGGTCTTGGATGTGCCCTGCCACTGAGGAGCCTTCCTGAGGAATGGGGAGAGGGCGGGCCCGGGGTGGGCCCGCCCTCGTGGTGGGGTGTGATCAGGCAGCAGCGCTGATGTCGTCTGCCATTTGCTGGGCGATCCAGTCGAGGACCGCTTGGGGGTCGTAGCGGGTGTGCTTGCCGACGCGGAAGCCGGGCGGGCCGGTGCGCTTCTTGCGCCACTGGTAGACGGTTTCGACGGGGACCTTGAAGAGGGCTGCCACGTCGACCGGGGTGAGGAACTGGGCAGGGAGTGCGTTCAGCGTGATCCCTCGATTCGACTGGGTCCTCGGGGCCGGACTGGAGTTCCTGGGGGTCCGGTCCTGTCCGAGGCTCGGATTCCTGCGTCACCGCGTCACCTGCGTCATTCGCCCGTTTGACCTGCGGAATTCGGTGACGCAGGGGCGCGGTCGTGTGTCACCGGCCTGCGTCACCGCGTCGCCGGGTGACGCAGGCCGGTGACGCGGGTGACGCGGGGTGACGCAGTGGTGGGCCGTCTGCGTCACCCGCGTCACCGCAGATCACAGGCTGTTTCCGGGCCTGGGGTGACGCAGGTGACGCAGCGTTCCTTCTCTTAGGACAAAGAGAAGGGGGGTGTCTGTTGTGTACGTGCCTTAGGGCGTGAAGAGGGAGCCGCTGCGCGGCGCGTCCTTTGCAGCGGCGGCGAGCCGCCGGAACTACAAGAGGAGCACGCCGCCCCCGGGGACGGGTGCTCTTCTTGCTTGTGCGGAGCGGTCGTGGCGGCGCTGGTCAGAACATCGGGTCCGGATCCTCAGGCGGCGGGGTGGCCGGGCGGGTCATCTCGATGTAGCGAGCGGTCTTGGTGCGGCCCCAGTCGACGCGGACACCGCGTGCCGCGAGGGTCGGCTGAAGGCGCTTGAGGCGGTCGGAGAAGACCTTGCCCGTGGTGGGCCAGCCCTTGGGCAGGGAGCGGAAGTCCTCACCGGTGTAGAGCTGGGTGAGGGCGTGCAGCCACTCGGCGGATGTCATCCGGACTTCCTCGCCAGGCTCGGAGCCGGCGGCGTGCTTCAGGACGGTCTGAGCGAGGAGGTCTCCCTCGATGACGTCGTCGTTGAGGTCGTCCAGGGCGGCCCGGTAGGCGGTCAGCGAGCCGAGGCCGGTAGCCGCGTCGAGCTGCGCGCACAGGTGGGCGAAGTCCGCCATCCGCAGGTCGGTGGGGATGTCGGCCTGCGCGGCCCGGACCTTGGCGGTGAGATCGAGAAGGGAGCCGAGGATGACCGGCAGGGCCTCCTTGAACTCCGCCCACAGCTCCGCCTCGGTCCGCCGCACGCTCGGCCGCTCCAGACGGAGCGGGAGCAGGCGTTCGGCAAGGTCGGGTCGGATGACGCCCACGTCGATGCCGGTCAGCAGCAGCGGCCGGCGGTAGCGGGCCCGGACGACGTCGCCATCGGTGTACAGGGCGCGCTTGATGGTCTCGGCGCCGGTGACGATGCAGCACATGAGGTCGGACAGGTCCGGGGCCAGGTGGGAGAGGTTGTCCAAGGCGGTGACCCATCCGGCGGCCACGGCCGCGATCAGGTTCTCCTCGTCTTTCGGGGCCCGGCGCAGGTCGCCGCTCATGCCCTCGATGATCCGCACCAGCATCCGGCCCCCGGTCGACTTGCCGGCGCCCTGGGGGCCGGTGAGGAAAGGCGCGGGGACCGGCACGGACGGGCCGAGGCAGCCGATCAGCCACGCGATGGCGAGGCATTCCGTCTCGGCGGTGGCGAAGTTGCACAGCCTCAACAGGAGATCGATGCCCTTGCCGTCGGTGTCCTTCGCCGGTAGCGGCAGCTCCCCGGTGAGCTGGGTCCGCCGCCAGCACACCTCCTCCGGGTCCGGGGTGATGATGTCCCACCCGGTGGGGTGGATGCGGATCGACCGGCCGTCGGTGCGGCCCAGGTCGAGCCACGTTGCCCCGTCGAACCCCGGCGCCACCCGGATGTGTACCTGCTGCACCGGCTGGCTCATCGCCAACGCTTCGATGAGGTCCAGAGCCTCCTTCAAAGCGGTCCCGTTGAACACTCCGCCCCCGTCGTTGAACAGCCCGACCATGAGTTCCTGCCGGTGGCTGCCGGAGGTGCCCTGGGAGCGGATCGGACGGGCCACGGGGTGGCCGTTCTTCTGAGCGAACACGGTCCCGTCCGCAGTGCGGAAGTACCGGAAGTGCTGCTGCGCGTAGTCGGTGATGATCTCGCGGGCCGGGGTCTTCTCGTCGTCGGACATCTACAGTCCCAACTTCGTACGGGCGTTGTCCCAGGCGAGCTCGCAGTGCCGCAGGGACTCCCCCTTGCCCTGGGCGGCCGTGAAGAGGCGGCCGATCTGCGCCTCGGTCAGGCAGCCGCACCGGCCGTGCGCGGACAGCACGGCGAGGAACGTCCGGTACACCGTGCGGTGGATGATGCTGTCGGCTCCGGTGATGCGCTGCTCCGCCATGGCGATACCGCGCTCCAGGTAGGCGGGCGAGCGGTGCGGGCACTCCCCGCCCCCGGCCAGTGCGGGCGCGGTGTAGGGCTCCGGCCGGATGGCGCTGGGCTCCTTGACGGCGAGGGCGCGTACGGCGTCCGGGAGGGGCTCTATGGGCCCGGTGCCGAGGCTGCGCCACAGGGCGTAGGACATGAGGGACTTGATGTCGATGCCCTCGCGGACGCCGTTGGGCGAGTGCATGGTGCCCTTGTAGATCCAATGCTCGCCCCGGGTGGTCGCCACGACCTTGGTGGCGGGGAGGTTCTGGCGGGCCCAGGCGACGGCGTCGGCGTTGTCGAGGTCGACGACGGTGAGGCCGGCGCCGCCGGGGTGGTAGGCGACGGCCGCCGCCTGCTGCCAGGCCTTGGCCCAGGCCGGGGAGGCGAGGACGTCGGTGTCGTTGGTTGCGGCGGCCCAGGCGTGGCAGGGGGCGGGGCACTGGCAGGGGCCTGCGGCTTTCATGTTCGGCCGGTTCCCGCAGGCCGAGCGGGTGCAGGAGCGGCAGTTCCCGAACGGCTGCTTGCCCTCGCGCAGCGGGAGTACGGGCAGGCCGATTTCGGCGAGCCAGAGCGCGGTACGCAGGTGCCCGGTTGCGGTCCTCATGCGGCTGCCCTCGCTTCGTGGGTGAGGTGCTGGGTGGCGATCCAGTGGGTGTAGGCCGGGGGGACGGCTTGGCGGGCTTCGGTTTTGTTCATCCAGGTGCAGCCCATGGCGTCGGCGTAGGCGCGTTCGCCCTTGTGCGCGAACGCGAGGAGTCCCTTGTGGTGCCAGCAGGGGGGAAGGAGGTCTCCTCCGCCGCCCCAGGAGGTTTCGAAGGTGCGGTGCCGGCGGACGTTCAGGCCGAACTGCGATCCGCACAGCAGGTAGTCGGGGCGAAGGGGTGCTTCAGGGACGTTCTCTATGACCCAGGGGATGCCGGATTCCTGGAGGCGTTGGCGGCCGGGGGTGAGGAGGTCGGGGTGCTGCTCGCGGTTGCCGCGCCAGGCGGTGACGCGGGCGAAGTGCTGGCAGGGCCAGGAGGCGTGGATGAGGTCGTAGCCGTCGAGGGGGAAGGTGAGGGCGTCGGCCTGGTGGAAGGTGAAGGGGTAGTTGGGCTGGGGGTTGATGTCGACGCCGGTGACGTTGAACCCGGCGAGGTGGTAGCCCATGGACAGGCCGCCGGCGCCGCAGCAAAGGTCCAGGACCCGCAGCCCGTGCGGGCGCCTGAGCGGCGCCACCGTCGCGGTCATGCTGCCACCGCCTGCGTCGAGATGCAGGCGAGGAAGGCCCGGCCGAGCCATTCGCTGTAGGCGGGCGGGATGGCCTCGGTCAGTTCCTCGCGGACGTCGGTCCAGTCGATGCCCATCGCCTGCTGCATCTCGCCGATGGTGGCCTTGCCGCCGCCGGCGCCGTACGCCGCCACGTACGGGCCGTCGCGGTAGACGCCGTGGCGCCATCCCCGGACGTAGCCACGATGCCGTACGTGCCGGGGCTTGGCGGTGGTCCAGCCGCCGAGTTCGAAGTTGCGGTGGCGGAGCACCCCGAGGCTGAACATCTCGCCGCACAAGGTGATGTCCTTGCGGACGTCGGCCTTCCCGTCGGGCTGCTCGATCACGTACGGCAGCCCGGACGCGTCGAGGAGTCCGCGGGTGGGGGCGACGAGATCGGCATGCTGGCCGCCCCAGCCCTGGGACCGATTGGTGCCGACGGTCAGAGCGCACTTGTCCTGGCAGGGCGGGGAGGCGTGGATCGCCGAGTACGCGCCGATCTCCCCCGACTCGATCAGGTTGGCGAGGACGGTCAGGGCGTCGCCTTGCTGGAAGGTGAACGGGTAGTGGTCGGACCTATCGATGATGTCGATACCCACGACCGTGAACCCGGCGCGGTGGTAGCCCATGGCGGCACCGCCGGCGCAGCAGAACAGATCGAGCAGTAAGGGCCGGTCCGGACGGTGGCCTCGCCGGATGCCAGGGGGGTAGGTCATGCTGGTGGTCTCCAGTTCTGTCGAAGGGCGTGGAGAACCGGGGCGGTCGCGGTCTTTGGCGAGAGGCGACCGCCCCGGGCATAGCTACTGCTTGCCGATCCAGGCGGCGTACTCCTGGCGGACGTAGCCGCGGGGCTGGCGGGTGCTGTCCGGGTGGTCCAGGGCGCGGGCGCCGTCGAGGTCGATGAGGCGGCGGGCGGCTTCGGTGGCGAGCGTCGCGGCGTCGCCGTTGACGGGGTCGTCGTCGGTGAGGGCGATCCGGTCCAGGAGTGCGGCCTTGCGGAGCCAGAACTCTCGGACGTGGACGCCGTGGAGGCAGTCGCGGGCCCCGCGGGCGGTCCAGCCGATCTCGCTGATGATGCTCGGGGCCTTGGCGTACGCGATCTCGGGGGCCGGCCACCGGTTCACCGCCTGCTCGGCGGTGACGTAGAGGCGGACGCGGTCGCCCTCCCGGGTGAGGTGCTGGCGGACCGGGCCGGTGATGAATGTCTCCGACAGGGCCCGGCGGATGTCGGGGGCCTCGGGCTTGGTGCAGATGACGCGGATCTCGAACACGTGGCTCTCCTCTCGGATGGCTTCAGCTGTGGAAGTGGTTGCGCTTGAAGACGGCCCGGCGGATGTTGACGACCGTCCCGGTCTTGCCCTGGTCGTGGTTGCCCAGGAGCTGGGTGGCGATGAAGCCGCCGAAGATGACGGCGGCCAGGATGATGAGCTGCTGGATGAGCGCGGCGACCGCGGCGATGAAGGTGGTCAGCAGCATCAGCCCGCCGCAGGCGGCGGCGAAGCCGATGCCGCCGAGGGCGATGTTGACCGCGAGCGGGTTGATGGCGGGCCGCTCCCGGATGGGCTCGGGGGCCTTGGTGGGGGTGATGGCGTAGCCGGTGATGATGCGGCCGTCGGGTAGCTGGATCGTCTGGACGTCCGCGATGGCGAGCGGCTGCTGGGCGGTCGCCGGCGTGGGGACGGGCGGTGTCAGGGGGACGGGGCGGTGGACCGCCGTCTGCCGGTGGATGAGGTCGTCGTTCACGGGGTGCCTCCTACATGTTGGGGATGGCGTTGATGACTGCCTGGGCGAGCTGGTTGATGGGCGTGGCGGCGCCGGTGGAGGCGAGGAAGAACCCGAATCCGGCGGCGATGAAGGCGCTGCCGTACCCGACGGTCCGGGAGCGCAGGAGGAAGAAGAGAACGAGTCCGAAGAGGGCGACGAGGGAGACGGTGATGGCCAAGGCGGGCCTCCTTGCTTGGGGTTGGGAGCGAGTAGGGTTCGGGGTGGTTCGGCTCCTTCGGGAGCCGGGTTTCGAGTGAGGACCGGCGGCCGAGCCGGTCTGCCGCCAGCTAGGCGGGGGATACGCCTCATGGCGTTCGGCCGCCGATCCGCTCGCTCCGGCTACCTGCGGCGCTTGTTGCGGGCGTCCTCGCGGGCCTGGGCCTCCTCGCGGATGCGGGCGATCTCGTTCTCGATGGCCTTGGTGGACTTGCCGCGCTGCTGGCGGCGGACGGCCTTGGTGCCGAGGTAGAGGACCCGGGCGAGTTCGCCGAGGCTGTGCGGGTCCTTGTCGGTGAACGCGTACTTTTCGCGGGCCATGACTGTGTGCTCCTTCGGGGTGTTGGGTCAGCGGGTGCCGGCGCGGTGGACGCGGACGGCGCGGTTGTAGATCCAGCGGCCGACGCGGATGCGCTTGCCGGTGGCCTGGCAGCGGCGGCAGGCCTTGCCGCGCTTGGGGCGGCCCTTGCGGTCGGTCCGGGCGCGGTAGCCGAAGCCGCGGCACTTGCGGCAGTCCCCGAACGGCGAGACCACGCACATCGCGATGTAGCTGAGCGTGAGCATCAGGGTGAGGGTGCTAGCGGTGAGGACGAGGGTCACGCGGGGCCTCCCAGGCCGGATTCAGGGCGTGCGGGGGCAGGCCTGCTAGGGGCTAGCAGGCTGATCAGGTGGTATATGGGGTGCTAGCGGTGCCGCTAGACCTAGCGGGGTGTGGTGCTAGGTCTAGCGGCCGTCGGCGACTAGCTCGCGTCCCGCTTTCCGTCACGCTCAGCGATAGCGGCGACGATCCGGGCGCGTTCGATGCCGCGCCGGTTGGCGCCCTTGCCCTCTTCGGTCTTGCCCCAGACCTGCCCGGTGGGGACGCCGTGAGGCTTGAGGGCGGCGGCGAGGCCCTCGGGGTCCCAGCCGCCGTAGACGTCCGGCCGCAACTCGCCGAGACGTGCGACGACGATCTCGGACCAAACCTTGGGCTCCTCGGCGGGGACGACCGCGAGGATGTCGGAGAGCAGGTCGTACGAGGACCGCTCGTTGTGCTCGGGTTCCTGGCCGAGGGCGTGGCCGCTGAGGGTGCCGGCGGCTTCGCGGGCGGCGCGGGCCCGGTTGCCGATGGCCTCGGCGGTGGGGGCGTCCACGTAGACGGAGGAGACGATGCGGGCGTCCGCTCCCTCACCGACGAAGTAGTGGATTCCCTTGTCCTTCCAGGAGAACATCGTGGCCCGCACGCCCCGCTTGTAGCTGGACGTGCCCAGGACCATGTCGTTCTCCAGCTGGCCCATGACCTTCAGGCAGAACCGGGCTGAGGCGTTCGCGGAGATCCCGGTGGGCAGGGCCTTGGCATCCGGGCGCTGGGTGGCCAGCAGCAGGACGATGCCGGTGGCGGGGCCCCGCTTGACGAGGTCGGTGCAGATCTCCTCGAACTCGGCACCGTGCTTGGGGTGCTCGAACCAGACCTGGCACTCGTCCACGCCGATCACGATGGGGTGGAGGCCGAGCTTGGGCTTGTTGGCCAGCTCCGAGGTCACCTTCGACTCGGGGCAGATGTCCCGGGGCAGGGAGCGGATCATCTTCGCCCGGCGCCGGAGCTCCTCGCGTACTTCGCGCAGGTCGGCGAGGGCGTAGTCAATGTCGGCGTCCTCATCGCCGGCGCGGTGACGGTGGGAGACCTTCTCGCCCACCGGGTCGAGGTCACCCGTGCCCTTGAGGTCGTAGGTGTGCAGCTCGGCCCGGGTGTCGAGGGCCGCGATGAGGAGGAGCAGGCGCAGGAGGAAGGTCTTGCCCATGCGGGGGATCGCGCCGATGACGGCCGCGATGTACATGAGGGTGATCTCCACCCAGCGCCCGCGCTGGTCGGTCCCGAACGCCACCGGCCGGAAGAGGTCCACCGAGCCGGACTTCAGGAGCGGCCAGGCCGGCTTTTTGGCCGTGGACATGTCCTGGTCGCCGACCCAGAGCACGAGGCGCCCAGTGTGCTCGTCCGGTACGGCCTCGGGCCAGACGCAGCCGAGCGGTCGGCGCAGGCCGGAAGCGAGCTTGTCGCGGCGCTCGATGACGTCGGTGACGGTGACGCCGTAGGGGAGGTCTCCCTCGGCGCGCCAGCCGGGGCCGTCGCGAGTGATGGGGGCGGTGAAGGTGAATCCGTCGCGGCCCTTGGACTGCGCCTGGTTGATCGGGGCGATACCGAGGGCGCCGAGGGCCCGCAGGATGATGTCCGAGGTCAGCTTCGGGGCCTTCACCACCTCGACCGCCCGGTTGATGACCGGGGCATCAGGGCGGCGGCCGGCCGCCCCCAGGGCGAGGACCAGAGCGCTGAGGGAGAGAGCGTGGACCCAGCCGGGGGCCAGGATGTAGATGGCGAGCGCGGTGATGGAGCCGACGAACAGGGAGAGTCCGGCGATGATGGCGCGCAGCTTGACCCGGCCGTCGCGCTGGCGGGACAGGGTCAGGTACTCGATCGCGTCCTCACGGCGGACGGCCGCCGCACGGACCGGGTCGCCCTCGCGGTCGGTCAGCCACCGCATCGTCCCTCCGATCACCTTTGCGGCCCCGCGGGGCGACTGGAGGGCGAGGCGGGCGGCGTAGACCGGGGAGCGCAGCGCGTGATACCCGGCCAGGTGCGTGTAGTGCCGGGCCACCCACAGGGCGGCCGTCTTCAGCTCCTCGGTCGACCGCAGCCACGGCGGCACGATCGCCCGCCGCTTCGCGCCGAGGAGTCGGCCGAGGTAGCCGGGCCCGGCGAGCGCGGGTCCGTCGACCAGACGCCGGGCCGTCGGGTCCCCCGACTCGTCCTCGGCGGGGGCGGGGTGGGCCGTCGGGTCAGCGGCCGTGTTCCGGGCGGTACGGGCCTTGTCGAGGTCGACCACGTCCGCGCCGAAGTCGGCAGACAGCTCGGCTTCCAGCCGCCTGAAGAAGTCGCGCTCATCGCGGTGGTTCACTGGTGCTTCCCTTCCGTGCGAGGGGGGTTGAGACGGGCCCGGCCGACTGCTGTGAGAGGTGAGCGGTCGGGCCCGTCGTAAGAGGGCTGAGGGTGGGCCATCAGGCCGCTGCCTCAACTGCGGTCGGCTCCTGGGCGCGCTCCGCCTTCAGCGTGTCGCGCAGGGTGCGGCCGTTGGCCGACGACGTACGGACTGCCTTGCGGATCGCCTCGGCGGTCAGTTCCTCCTCCGCCCAGTCGGCGGTTGCCGACCGGGCCTGGTCGAGGAGTTCGTCCGGAGTGCGGGTGGGGCGGGGCGTGCGCGCCGACCGCGGCACCCGGCCGGTCGCCCGGCGCGGAGCGGATTCGGTGGCGGTGACCGACTTCAGTGGAGTCGACGCAGGAAGCCCGACCGGCTCGACTGCCGGAACTGGCTCGGTCGGCCCAATCGGCTCGATGGCCTGTACCGGGTCGGCCGACTCGGAGGGCGGCAGCTCGGCAGCCTCGGTCGGGGCTTCGATGGTCGACTCGTGCAGGTCAGACCCCAACCGATTTGTGGCGTACTGCACCATGCCATGCTGGTTTGCGGGGGTAGTGAACATGGCGGCCAGGGCGGCATCCGCGCCGCTGGTGAGCCGGTCGCGCTGGACGTCCAGGAGTCGGGCGCCCAACGAGGCGTCCCCCAGCCCGACCCTGCGGGCCAGCCTCCACGAAGTCCGGTCGGACGACTTCCGCACCCACGCCTGCGGGTGGTTCGCAGCGCGGGCCCGGTGATACGCCAGTGCCCGCACCACAGCCGCCGCCTTTGCCTCGGCCTCGACGTCGCGGCCGTCCTGGTGGACGACGATCCGGCGGGCCAGGAACGCCATGCCCTCGGCCGACACGCACATGCCCATCGGCGTCACGGCGTAGATCACGGTGCGGCCCGGGTCGTCGGCGGCCATCGCGGCCATCACCGATGCGGCAGCGGGCAGGGCCCACAAGCCCGCCCGGATGATCCCGGGGGAGGACTGCCCCAGCATCGTCAGCCCGAGCAGCACCAGCGCCAGAACGGCGGTCGCGCCCTCGCCGGCCGCCACCGCGCCCAGCGCCGTACCGGAGCCGTAGGCGCGGCTGATGTTGCTGAACGTCCCGACGCCACCGGCGATACCGGTGGCGAGCATGGGCACGAACGCGGCCGTAAGGACGGCCTTCTGCACCTTGGTCAGCGAGCCGCGGTTCGTCATCACGCCGCCTCCCCGCTGGTGCCCCGGCGGCCGTCCCGGCGACCGTTGACCGTCCCCGTCGCCGGGACGCTCAACCGCTGCGCGATGCGCCATCCCCCGCCCCGCTGCTTGGCCTTGTACATCTGCTCGTCCGCCCGGCGCAGCAGGGTGGACAGGTCGCCGGTGCCGGTGCGGTAGTAGGCGGCGCCGATCGAGGTGTGGACCTCGATGGGACGGCCCTCGAACGGCACCGGCTGGTCCAGTCGGCCGGTCAGCGTGAACAGGTCGGCACGCAGCTTGTCGATGCCGTATCCGGGGACGACGGCGGCGAACTCGTCCCCGCCCAGGCGCCCGGCGACGCCGGCGTGTTCCTCGGCCCACTGGCCCAGGCGTTGCCCGGTCGCGTGGATGACCGCGTCTCCGGCCGCGTGGCCGAGGGTGTCGTTGATCTCCTTGAACCGATTGAGGTCCAGGACGAGTACGGCGCGCTGGCACTTCTGGGACAGGCTTTTGCGGGCCCGCTCCTCGAAGGGGTCCCGCGTCCACAGGCCGGTCAGCGGGTCGCGGCGGGCGGCCTCGATACGGCGCCGCAGGCGCAGGCTGTGTAAGGACCAGCCCGCCGCGATCGGCAGTGCGGCGGACAGGGCGGTGAAAGTCTGGCTCATGCCTCACCGCCGAGGTCGGGGTTGGTCAGCCCGGTCAGTTCGGCGATCTCGGAGCCGGTCAGCTTCGTCCGCTGGTCCATGGCGTGGGCGACGGTGGTGATGTGCGGCCACAGCAGCGAGACCGTGCGGTCGGCGATGCGCTGGATGTAGGGCCAGGACTTCCCGCCGAGCGGGGCGTGGCCGCGGCCGAGCAGGTAGCCGAACTGGGCGAGGACGTCGATGGCCATTTCGCGGTCGTGCAGGGCCACGCAGCCCGCTTCCAGCTCGGGCGTCCACAGCCCGTCCTGCTTCAGGTAGCGGACGTGGGCGAGTTCGCCGGCCGCGCACTGGGCGGCGTACCGCCAGGGCGACACCCCGGCGGCCACGTGCCGGGTCTTCCCCGTGACGGACACGGTCCCGTCGGCGGCCTGCCAGGAGATCACCCGGCTCTCGATGACCTGCATCCCGTAGGCCATGGACAGGACCGCGTGTCCCGCCTCGTGGAAGGCCAGGCCCAGCCGCATCTGCTCGTAGGTGAGAGTCGGCATGGGCACCGTGGTCAGGGGCTCGCCCCGGTGGTCGAGCAGGTGCTCCGGTCGGGGCATCTGGGAGTTCATGCCGCCACCCGACCCATGCTGTTGCGCCGGCGGGAGGCGGGGCGGGGCGGGAGCGGGACGATGTTGAACAGCTCGGGGGCGTGGGCCTCGATCACCTGGGCGGCGATCCGGCTGACGTCGTCCGGGAGGTTCGGGTACTCGGCGAGGATGTCGCGGGCCGCGTCCAGGCGGGCCGCGCGCTCCTCCTCGCTCTCGCCCTCCACGCTGAGCCACAGCTCCAGCGGGGTGCCCAGGGCCAGTTCGATGAACTCGTCGGTGCTGACGGCCTCGTGGCCGCCGATGAAGGTACGCACGTGCTCTCTCCTGATGTCGAAGGGACGGCCCGGGGCGGTCACGGTCTTTGGCGAGAGGCGACCGCCCCGGGGTGGAGCAGCTCAGACGGTGGCGATGAGCAAGGCAGCGACCAGCAGCCACAGGTGGTGGAAGGACTGGTCCAGGGCGTAGGCGCCGGTGCCGAGGTGGGCCGCGGGCTTGCCCTCGGCGGTGACCGGGTGCAGCGGGTGGGCGCCGGTGCCGAGCCGGTAGAACTCCGTCTGGCCGGTGACCTCGGCCAGCCAGGCGAGGGTGCTGCGGCGGTCCGCCCACCAGTGCGTCACCGCGTCCACTCCCAGCCCGGCAGCCAGCCCCAGGACCGAGAGGTCCAGGCCCAGCAGCAGCGCGACGGGAAGGAGTAAGGCGAGCTTGGTGGCGGTCAGGGTGGCGACGTGGCGGGCATCGGCCAGACGGCCGGTCCACCCCGCCTTGCCCTTGTCGGCCGACTGCCGGGAGGTCTGCACCCAGTGGTCCCCCACGCTGTGAGCGACGTACAGGGCGGCGAACACGGCGGCGAACGTTCCAGCATCCACGAGGGGCTCCTCGGTACCGAAGGGAAGTGGTGGTGGGGGTGGTCGCGGTCCTTGGCGAGAGGCGACCAGCCCGGGGGGAAGCGCGAGCGTCGCGGCTCCCTGCGACCCCACCCGTACGTGACGGGTGGAGGAGGCAGCCGGCCGGAGCGCAGTCAGCGCTGCGGAAGGGTGAACGGGCCGTGCGAGCGGGGCCGGGTGCGAAGTCCGGAGCCGCCCCGCACGGCCGTCGTGCGGTGACGCGAAGGGCGCGGCCGGCCGTGCCGGTCCAGTACGGCGGGCGCCCACAGATGTCGAAGGAACAAGGCAGCCTCCAAGCCGGAGGGGCGAGGCTTCACCGGCACGCCGTTGCCACGGCGCTCCGGCCCCGAGCCTGAGAATCGGGCGCGTCATCGTCACTGCTCTGACGCCAGCAGGGCGGCGCGCACCGGGTGGCACCCCGAGGGGTGTTCTCCAGAGCCAGCACGCGGAAGAAGTGGCCGCCGACGACAACCCGTCGTCATGGGGACGGGGATCACGCCCCGTCTCGTCTTGCTTGGCACGCTGTTCAGTTCTCAAGGAACGAGTGCTTCCTTCAGACCCCTTTCGAGGGCCCTCCGGGCGCGGCAGTGCAGGCCCGATCGCGGCTGCCCGCAGGGCAGTTGCGGCCGGTTGGGCCGAGCTTCAGGGCGAATCTCGGCTCTGCCTCAGAGTGCACTGTGAGGCAGAGTTGCGCAAGTCCCCTCGGAGTAAGAGCCGCGGGAGCGCTGGTCCTGCCTGTGCCGCTTAGGCACACTGAGGCAGTGACCGCGAAGAGACTTGAGGTGCAGATGGTCGAGTGGACGGGCAAGCCCGCCTATCAGCAGGTTGCGGAGCAGCTGCGGGGGAGGATCGCGGCCGGCGAGTTCGCGGAGACCGGCAAGCTGCCGTCTCTGGCAGACCTCCAGGCGACGTACGGCGTCACGGTGACCGTGGCCCGCGACGCCATCCGTCAGCTCAAGACGGACGGCCTCGTGGTGAGCCACCAGGGCAAGGGGGCGTTCCTGACCGCGGCGGCCTCGGACGCTGCCAAGCTCGCCAGCCCCGAGAGCGCGATCGCAGAACTTCGCGACCAGCTCACTCGACTCCAGGGCGAAGTGGTCGAGCTTCGTGAGCGAGTCGCGGAGCTGGAGGAGAAGTGATTCCTGGCGTGCGCCCTCCCCGACGCCATGGCCGCCGAGCGGGTGTTGCGCACGCTGGTTCATCGGTCGCCGAGTCGCTGCCGTTGTCACAATCCCGTCCTTTCGCCGGCATCGGATGGAGGGCTCCGACCTGCGTCGCTAGGCTGGTCGCCGCTCTTCTGCATCCTTTGTAGCGAGGGCAATTGACTGTTCGGCAGACCTGTCATGTGGCCGCCCGAGGGCGGCCACATGAGCCGCATGAGGGGGGATGGAGTGGGGCAGCGTCCGAACGATCTGACACCGCATGCAAGCCCTCAGCACTACCTCGGTGCCGAGATGCGCGCCTGGCGCACGCACCGGGGCTTATCCCTGGGCAAGCTCAGCGGATCCATCCTGTTCAACGCCAGCTACATGGCCCGCGTCGAGCGCGGGGGCCAAGCCGCATCCGCCGATCTGGTCCGGGCGTACGACGACGCGCTCGGCGCGAGCGGGTCGCTGGTCCGGCTCCACGCCTCGATCCTCGAAGGGGTCAGCCTGGACGCCCTTCCCCGGGGGGATGTGGCTAATCGAGAGCCCCATGTGGCCAATGGCTCTGTGGCCCTGGCTGGCGAATCGGGCATTCAGGCACCGTCGGAGGAGGGGATGTCCGTCCCCGTACGTTCCGATGACGGAAGGATCATCTTCGTGTCGCTCTCCCGAAGGGCTCTGATCGGCGCGCTCGGCGCAGGCGCAGCCATAGCCGCAACCTCCGACCTCTCGGCTGCGGCGAGCCCCGCCCCACGCGCCGATCTCGTCGCATCCGGGGCCGACCCGATCGAGCTTCTCCAGGCCACCCGAAGAGTGCTGATCGACAACGACAACCTGTTCGGGCCCCACAAGGTGATACCGACCGTCCAGCAGCAGATCGCCGCCATCAAGGAGCTCCGGGCGGACCGCCGTGGAACCGACCGTCGGCAGCTCCTCCAGCTACAGACGCAGTACTCCGAACTCTGCGGCTGGCTCTACCAGGACCTCGGGGACTTCCGCGCCGCCCAGCACTGGATGCGGGAGGCGCTAGAGGCCTCGCACATGGCGGGGGACGACGAACTCACCACCTACATCCTGGCGCGCCGCAGCCAGCTGGCCGGGGACATGAACGACCCGATCGAGGCGGTGGACGTAGCCGAGGCGGCCGAGGACCGCGCCGCTCCGAGGAGCCGCTTGGCCGCCGTGGCCGCGACGTACGGGGCGCACGGCCACGCCCTGAGGAACGATCCCTTGTCAGCCCAGCGAGCGTACGAACACGCCCTGGAGCTCCACGCCGCCATGGACCCGGATCCGCGCTCCCCCTGGGGTGTGTGGCTGGACGCGGCGTACATCGACGTGCAGAGGGCGCACAGCCTCGCTGCGCTGGGCGACCACCGGGGCGCCGCCGAGGGCTTCCGGAACGCCATCGGTCGTCTGCCCGCCGGCTTCCACCGCGACCGAGGGGTGTACCTAGGGCGCGAGGCCGTCTCCCTGGCACGGGCGGGGGAGGCGGAGCAGGCGGCGACGGTCGGACTGCAAGCCCTCAGCATCGCGAAGGAGACCGGCTCGGACCGGATCTCGCGGGAGCTGGCCCAGCTCGACGGTGTTCTTGATCAATGGCGTACGGTCCCTGGCGTGACCGACTTCAAGGACTCGCTGACGGACGCCGTACTGCGCCAGGCCTGACCTGACTCCTCTGTACTGACCAGCGATCGAAGGAGAACCCCGATGCCCCGCCCGTACGTCCTGCTGAGCGTGGCCACGTCCGTGGACGGCTACATCGATGACACCAGCACCACGCGGCTCCTGCTGAGCAACAGCGAGGACTTCGACCGCGTTGACCAGGTGCGGGCCGAGTCGGACGCCATCCTGATCGGCGCAGGCACCATGCGGGCAGACAACCCGCGGCTGCTGGTGAACAGCGAGGAGCGGCGCGAGGCCCGGATGGCCGCGGGGAAGCCGGCCTACCCGCTCAAGGTGACCATCTCCGCGAGCGGGGACCTGGACGCCGACCTGAAGTTCTGGCACCACGGCGGGGAGAAGCTCGCCTACACCACGGACGCGGGCGAGGAGAAGCTCCGCGAGCGGCTTGCCGGCCTCGCGGACGTGGTCTCCACGGGCTCGACCATCGACTTCGGGGCCCTGCTGGACGACCTCGGCGCCCGCGGCATAGAGCGGCTGATGGTGGAGGGCGGAGGCCAGATCCACACGGCGTTCCTCTCCCAGGGCCTGGCCGATGAGATCCACCTCGCCATCGCTCCCCTGGTCGTCGGCGACCCGGGTGCCCCCCGCTTCCTGAACCCCGCCAGCTACCCGGGCGGTTCCACCCGCCGGATGCACCTCGCCGAGGCCACCACCATCGGCGATGTGGTCCTGCTCCGTTACCTGCCCAAGCAGGAGGGATCCGCGTGACGCACGCCGATGACGTGATGTGGATGGAGCGGGCCATCGAGCTCTCCCGCAAGTGCCCGCCGGCGGAGGGCGCGTTCTCGGTCGGCGCCATCATCGTGAGCGCCGAAGGCGAGGAGCTGGCCAACGGCTACTCCCGCGAGACGGACGCCCACGTCCACGCCGAGGAATCCGCCCTGGCCAAGCTCCCGGTGGACGACCCGCGTCTGGACGGCGCCACCATCTACAGCACCCTGGAGCCCTGCTCCGAACGCCGCTCCCGCCCCCTCACCTGCACGCAGCTGATCCTCCGCTCTCCGATCCGCCGAGTTGTTATCGCCTGGCGGGAGCCGAGCCTGCTGGTGGCTGACTGCGTGGGAGTTGAAACTCTTCGCGCCGAAGGTGTTGAGGTAACGGAACTCGCGACCCTGGCGGGCCAAGCCCGCACAGTAAACTCTCATCTGCTGCCCTGAGCTCAAATCCTCTGGGCGTTTAAGCTCAGTGCCCTGGAGTAGGGAGATTGGAACCACATTGCAGGATGGTGCGTGTTCAGACCCCGCCCCACGTTCCTTGCGTCGGACGATACGAACTTGCGGACTGGGTGGGGTTATCCCCGGGGCCTGTGGCGCTGGCTACTTCCTCCGAACACCTCAAAGTGGGCTAGGTCGATGCCTGAGTGGAGCCGGCAACCAGACATTTCTGCGCCAAGAACTTGATCAATTCAATGTCTGGCCCCATTATCTCGGCTTCGGCGGAGAACGGTAGGAGGCTTTCTGTGGCACCTCCGGAGTCTCCCTTGGTGTGTACTATTCGGCATCGAATGTCGTACGTCCGGTTGGCGACCTGACTCAAAAGATTCGCCCTTTTGTCTTGCAGTCCAATTGGGGCTGCACCCTTTACCGGATTTGATGCGAAATATTCGGCGAGGGAAGGGTTGCTGAGGATGAAGTCGCGGACGTCGGCCTCGTTCACGCAGCCACTGACCGTCGCTTGCAGCTGCTCGCGCTCGGTTCCGAAACCGCTGCCCTGCTGCGATGAAAGGGAGAGTAGTCTGCTGAGATGTTCGTCGTCGCCGGCATTGAATCTGGGATCTATCAGTTCTCGTCGGAGTTTGTCTAGTATGTCGCGTCGACTGTACGTGTGGAAGTAGTATTCGAGGACCTGATAGTAGGCGAGGTATTCCAGCAAGGGCGTCCCTTGTGCCGACCTCGCGTACCAGTACAAACTTAGAGGTTTCTCTGCGTAGCGATTTCGTGGAGACCTGATTGGCGAGTTTGAACCAGCGCCGACCGGGCGCCTGTATTGCCCTCGACGGGCAAAACGCGCTGGTGCGAGTCTGGGTGGTATGCCAAATCTCAGATCGAGCTCGAAGAATGATGCGTCTGAGATCCTCTTGAGGATTTCGAGTGCGTCGTCGTGGCGCTTAGATGTGATGTTGCTCAGGCGCAGGGTTATCATTCGATTACGGGACGCCGGGCGCGAAAACATCGAGTTGCGAGTGCTGAAGGCTTCGAATTTTTCGCTGCTGGAGCCAATTTCAATGCCGTGTAGATCGCCTTCGTTGGGTGTTAGTTGCAGAGTCCAATCGCCGTGGTTTCCATAGCTTAGAGATGCCTCATCGCTTGTGGGGTCGAATCCGTCGGTCTCGTGGCGTTCAACCCCGGGAAGTTCAAAATAGGAGGGCCATCTTGTCGGCCCGGGTGGGCCGAAGTGTACGATCGACGCTTCGATCATTTGAGTGTCTCTAAATAGGATTGCATCGAAGTCGCCGAGGAATGTTGCGCTTGAAATGTCGTATCTCAGAAGGGCGTGAGCCTGGAGCGGGAGTACGGGGAACTTGCGTTTCGCTCTTCCGTTTGGAAAGGAGAGGTGAAGGGAGGCTCTACCGGCGGGGGAAGTCCATTCGGCTTCGAGCCCGGCTTCGTCGCATCTCTTTTTCAGTTCGACTCGTGCATCGTCATCGGTCAGGGATGCCACGAGGTCAGACGTTGTCGGAATTGATTCTTCCATCTCCACCCCTATGAATGTGATTGCTTGACTCTACTAGTCATTCGCTATCCATGCACGGGATATGGATGTTGAGCTGGCCGGGGGCGCCGGAGCATGCCCGCAGGGCAGGAGGAACCGTCCCGTCGATCGACGAGTGGCTCACCGTCCGACCCTCTCGATAGAGGGTGCGGGGCGACATGCTTGCAGCCGAACTGGACCACGGTCTGGGCCGTGCCTGGGCCGTCGGAGGGCGCCCAGGCACGGCCCGCATTGACCAACTGCGACCTCTGAAACCCGGTTGGGCACAGGCTAGATGGTGCGGGCCGCAGGTGGCCCGTGCTCGGCGTGACTTCCTGCGCAACAAGAAGCAGGAGTGGGAGGAGTACCGCTCCGAGGTCACCGCCTTCGAGCTCCGGAAGAACCTGCCGGTGCTGTAGCGGATCCCGCGTCGTTCCTCCGGGCCCCGGTCTTCGACCGGGGCCCGGAGGTGTTTCAGGGCTTCGCGCAGGTGAGGGTGACCTGGTCGCTGCGGGCGGACAGGTTCGCGGACGGGACGTGCAGGGTCATGAAGACGCTCGGCGAGACGTTGTTCACGGACGCGGGGAAGGTGACCACCTTGAGGAGGGAGTGGCTCTGGGTGGTGCCCGTGAAGGTGACCGTGCCGGCGTCGATGGGGTCGGAGCTGGACGCGTACGTCCAGTGGTAGCGGACCTGGCCCTTGCCCGTCGCGGTGATCTTGCCGTCGAACTCGGCCCTGCTCGGCTTCGTGCAGTCGACGACCGTGCCCGGCTTGGTGAGGGTGATGACCTCGACCTTGGTGACCTGCACCTTGCCCTGCTGGCCGCGCGGCGGGGTCAGGCAGCCGATGCGGTGGCCCTTCGAGCTGACGCTGTACTTGCCGTAGCGGGCGCCCTGCTTGTCGAGGGTGCCCTCGTCGCCGACCCGGGTGCGCTGGCTGCCCTGCGGACCGTTGACGGTGACGGACTGGTTCGGCTCGAAGCCCTTCAGGACCAGGGTGTACGGGCCGCCCCCGCCCTTCCCGGTGGCGACCAGCTCGCACGAGGCGGCCGGCAGGGGTGCCGGGGCGGCCGGGGGTGCGAAGGCGACGGCGGCCGAGGTGAGGAGGAGCGGGGCGGCGAGGAGCGTGAGGTGGCGGTGCCGGTTCATCGTGCTGCCCTCCGTGGTGGGAAAGCCCTCGATGCTCCTCCCAGGATATCGGCGGGTCAGGCGGTCGGCGGGAGGACGGCCGGGTGCCAGGTGGGGTGGGCGGAGGCGGGGCGGGTGGTCGTGGTGTGGAGCAGGGCGTCCAGGCCCAGGACCGCCGTGGTCGTGGTGCCGGACGGGTCGAGGACGGCGGAGGGGGCGCCCGCGTACAGCATCCGGGACTCCGTCCAGGCGGGCGGTCCGCCCAGGGTGGTCGCGGCGACGGTGCCGGTGTCCGCGCGGCCCGTCACCGTGCGGCCCGCGACGCCGACCGCGCCGTAGCCCGCCCGGCCCCCGGACTCGGAGACGCTGGAGACCTGCGGGGCGCCCGCGCCCGCCGTGACGAGCGCGCTGCGGACCACCCCGGAGTCGGGGCGGCGGAAGTAGAGCCGGATGCCCGCGCCGTCCCGGGCCGCCGAGAGGGGGACCGTGGTGGCGGGGAGTCCGGTGGGGAACGGGCCGGCGAGCGGGGCGCCGGGGGCGGGCTGCGTCCAGGCCAGGACGGACTTCGTGGTGCTGGCGTAGACGTGGCGCCGGCCGGCGGAGTCCACCGCCGTGACGGGGTCGCTCTGGAGGTCCTCGCCGCCCAGCCGCTGCCAGTCGGTAAAGGCCCCCGAAGCCTGCTGGACGCGGGCGCGCAGGGTGCGGCGGGTGTCGCGGAGGTAGACGGTGAGGCGGCCCTCGGTGTCGACGGCGGCCGAGGGGGCGCTGATGGCCGAGGTGCCGGAGTCGTCGTCCGGCTCCGGGGTGCCGAGCGGGATCCACGCCCCGAACGGGCCGTCGGGCGCGGACTGGACCGCGTACACCACCTCGCGCCCGTAGTCGGCGGGGCGGGGCCCGAGCGTGGTGCGGGTGGCGAGGACGGCGACGCGGCCGTCGGGGAGGCGGGCGGTGGTGGCGCCGGGGTCGATGCCGGTGCCGGGGAGCAGCGCGGGCCCGGTCCAGGCGCCGGCCGGGTCGCGGTTCCAGACGGCCATCCGGCCGTCCAGCGCGGCGAAGGCCCAGAGCCGGCCGGGGGTGCCCTCGGTGAGCCAGGCGGAGGTGTCGGCGCGTGCGTAGCGCAGCGACTGCGCCCAGTGGCGGCCGGTGGGGCTGCCCGCCACCTTGCGGTCGCCGCAGCCGGAGGGGGAGCCGCCGCAGTAGTCGGCCCGGTCCTGCCAGGCGTACGTCCTCAGGAAGCCGGTCTTCGTCTCGGCGGTCTGCGGGTCCAGCGCGTGCGGGAGGGTGCCGTTGTGGTAGCCGAGGTAGTTCTGGACGGAGAAGCGGGGCCGGTCCGCGACCCGCTCGGCGTACAGGGCGGTGGCGGCCTGCACGAAGCGGGCCCCGTACATGTGGTCCTGGTGGTCGGTGTACTTGCCGGTGTCCGCGTACCGGTTGGGCGTCGGGTCCTGCATCCGTATCGTCGTCGGCCGGTACCGCTCCAGGATCCCGGCTATCGACTGGACCACCTGGTCCTTGGTGTACGAGAACTGCTGCTTGACCGGGGTGCCCGTGGTGAGCTGCGACTCCAGCGCCGGTATCCGCCCGTTCCACAGGCCGCGCAGGCTGTCCGGGTTCTCGGCGGCCGGGTTGCGGGCCTCGCGCAGCTGGAACCAGACCAGGTTGACCTGCGGGCGGGCGACGAGGACGTCGAGCTCGGCCTGTCCGCCGCCGGCGGTGGGTATGACCGTGCGCTTCCACGCGCTGGTGCGGTCCCCGGTGGCCATCTGGGCGTAGGCGGAGCGTATGCCGTTCTGCCGGGCCTCCGCGTACTGGGCGCGGTCGGCGGGCTGCTCCGGGTCCTTGGCCTCGCCGCCGCGCGCCTCGTTGCGGCCGTCGGCCTCGCCGGAGGTGAGGTAGGCGGTGGTGACGGGGAGCCCGGCGAGCAGGGAGCGGCTGAGGTCGGGGTTCATGAAGAACAGGTCGTCGTCGGGGTGCGCGACGATCTGGACGACGGTGCCGGACGTGGTGCTCGCGGGGAGGGCGGCGGCCGGGTTCTTCCCCTCGCCGGTCTCGGCCGCGGTCTGCTGGCCGGAGGCGAGGGAGAGGACACCGGAGGCGCCCACGGTGAGCATGGGCAGCACGGCCGCGAGGAGGAAGCGGCGGCGGGAAAGGGGCATGGTCACGGCCTCTTGAGGTCGCTTCGGGCAGGAAGAAGCGCTGTGCAGTCACTGAGAGGCCGAATCGGGGGAGTTGGTTCACCGAATTCGCCGATGACGCGCGCTTTTCCGAGAACGACCGGATGTGATGGTGCCCCGCGCAGGTCCCGCCGGGGGCGAACCGTCCGGATCGTGGACCCCGTTGGCGCCCGGGCCGACGGGGCTCAGGACGAGGGCGCGGGCGCCGTGCCCGTGTTGCGGGGTCCCACCGGCTGCCACGGCGCGAGGTGCGCGTCGGAGTCGTCCGCCGAGGAGGTCACGTACAGCCGTGCGTCGAGGCCGACCACGGCCAGGCTGACCAGGTTCTTCCCGGTCATCGTGCTGGACGGGGCCCCGACGAACATCAGCGGCGAGCGCTGCCACGCCCCGTCGGGGCCGACGTCGGAGCCGAGCTGCCCGCCCGAGGAGCGGCCGGCCAGGACGTGCCCGCTCGCCGTCACCGGGCCGAAGCCCTGGAGCCCGCCCAGGTCCGTCAGGTTGGTCACCTTCAGGCCACCGTCGGCGGTCACCAGCGCGGAGCGCACGTTGCCCGAGCCCGGCTTGCGGAACAGCAGCCGCACGCCGCCCTCGCGCCCCTGCGCCGTCAGCGGGAGCGTGGTGTCCGGCAGTCCGGTGGGGGTGGCCGGGCCGAGCGGGGCGCCCGGTTCCGGCTGCGCCCAGGCGGTGACCGTCTTCGTGGTGGCGGCGAAGACCATCCGCCGCCCGGCCGCGTCGGTCGCGGTGGCCGGGGTGCCGTGCAGGTCGGAGCCGCCGAGGCTGTCCCAGGGGCCCCACTCCCCGTCGGGGCGCTGGACGCGGCCGCGCAGGGTGGCGGCGCCGTCGCGCACGTACACGGCGAGCGCGCCGGTGCCGTCGACGGAGACGGCGGGGGCGCTGATGTCGGAGGTCCAGGTGTCGTCGGCGCCCTCCGGGGTGCCGAGGGACTGCCAGGGGCCGAACTCGCCGGAGCCGGGGGCGTGCTGGACCGCGTACACGACCTCGCGCCGGTAGTCGGCCGGCTTGTCGCCGAAGGAGGTGCGGGTGCCGAAGGCGGCGATCCGGCCGTCCTTCAGGGTGACGGTGGATATGCCCTGGTCCATCCCGGTTCCGGGGAGCAGGCGGGGGCCGGTCCAGCTGCCGATGAGGCCGCTGCGGTGCCAGACGGCGACCTGGCCGTCGAGCACCTTGAAGGCCCACAGGCCGTGGTCGCCGTCGGAGGCCAGCCATGAGGTGCTGGTGCCGCGCGCGTAGTTGACGGTCTGCGTCCAGCGGTTGCCCGAGGGGCGGTCGGCGACCTTCAGGTCGCCGCAGCCGGCCTCGCTGCCGCAGTGGTTCTGCTGGTCGAGCCAGGCGTAGGTGTCCAGGATGTCCAGCTTCTCCTTGGCCTCGCCGGGGTCGAGGGTGCTGGGGAGCGAGCCGTTGAAGTAGCCGATGTAGTTCTGCACGGTGAAGTGCGGGCGGTCCTTGACCTCTTCCGCGTAGGCGGCGGTGGCGAGCTGCGCGAACCGGGCGCCGTAGAAGTGGTCCTGGTGGTCCGTGTACCGCTTGGTGTCCGGGAAGCGGCCGGGGGTCGGGTCCTGGGCGCGGATGGTGGTGGGCCGGTACCGCTCCAGGATTCCCTCGATGGTCCGGACGACCTGGTCCTTGGTGTACGTGAACCCGTGCCGGACCGGGGAGCCGGAGGCGAGTACCGACTCCAGGTGCGGGACGCGGCCGTCCCACAGGCCGTGGAGGCTGTCGGGGACGTCGGCGTAGACGTTGCCGGCCTCGCGGAGCTGGAGCCAGACGAGGTTGACCTCGGGCTTGGCGACGAGGATGTCGACCTCGGCGTGTCCGCCGCCCTTGGTCGGGACCACCGTGCGCTTCCAGGCGCTGGTGCGGTCGCCGGTGGCCATCTTGGCGTAGGCGGCGCGGATGCCGTTCTGGCGGGCCTCGGCGTACGCGGGCTTGTCGGGCGGGGTGGAGGCGTGCTTGGCGGCGCCGGCGTTGATGCCGTCGGCTTCGCCGGAGGTGAGGTAGACGGTGGTGACGGGGTGGCCGGCGGCTATGGAGTACCGCAGGTCCGGGTTCATGAAGTACAGGTCGTCGTCGGGGTGGGCGACGATCTGGAGCACCCGGCCGGGGTCGGGGGCGTCCACGGCGGTGGCCGTGGTGGCCCTGGAGTCGGCGGTGGTGGGTGTGCCGAGGGCGGCGAGGGCCTCGTTGCCGCGGATCATGAGCATGCTGCCGGCGACGGTGGCGGCGACGAAGCCGACGGCCTTGACGACCTTCCGCGCGGTGGGGTGGCCCCCGGCCGGACGGGCGGCCGCAGCCGGCCGGGCCGTCGCCGCGACGGCCCCGCCCGCGGGGGTTTCCGCAGCCGGGCCGGGCCCCTCCGCCGGGCCGGGCCCCTCCGCAGCCGGACCGGGCTCCTCCGCCGCGGTCCCGGGCTCCGCAGCCGCCGCGGTCCCGCGCTCCGCCGCCGCGTCGGTGCCGTCCTCCGGGGCCTCGGGGAGGGCGGAGGACGCGCGCTGCTGGGGGACGCGTGCAGGCCCGGTCGAGGGGAGGTCGGGTTCTGGCGAGGGGGACGGCGTCGCGGCGGAGCGGACGGGTCCGTCGGACATGGGGGCTCCTCGCGGCCGGTCGGGTGGGGACCGGGCCCCCTCAGGCATAGATCTACAAGTAAGCAGATAATCCGATAATCCGCCTCATGATATCGGCCACGGTGCCCGGTGAGTCGAACGCCTGCTCCGGCTAGGCTCGCCCCCAGGCCGGCCAGACCCACCGGCGGGCGCGAGACACTCGGGAGGCGGCGGGATGACAGTCCCGGGACGCAGGAGCAGCACGTTCATCAGGCTGCTGCGCAGCGGGTTCACCGACCCCACGCACGCCGCCCGGCTCCTCGACGCCGACGCGCTGGCCGCCGTACGCGCCGACCCGGTCCTCCTCGACGCCCTCGGCGCCACCGCCGACCCCGACCTCGCCCTCCACGGCCTGGTCCGCCTCGCAGAGGCCCAGCCGCCCGAGGAGCTGCCCCTGCTCCTCGACACCCTCGTCAGCGCCAAACCCCTGCGCGACCGGCTCCTCGGCGTGCTCGGCGCCTCCGAAGCCCTCGCCGACCACCTCACCCGCCACCCCCGCGACTGGCAGGCCCTCGTCACCTACGAGGCCGCCGACCTGCACCCCGGGCTCGCCGAGTTCGAGCAGGGCCTCGCCGACGCCCACGACCCCGTCGCGCTGCGCATCGCCTACCGCCGCTGCCTGCTCTCCATCGCCGCCCGCGACGTCTGCGGCACCACCGACGTCGCCCAGACCGCCGCCGAACTCGCCGACCTCGCCACCGCCACCCTGCGCGCGGCCCTGCGCATGGCGACCGCCGCCGCCCCCGAGGACGCCGTCCAGTGCCGCCTCGCCGTCATCGCCATGGGCAAGTGCGGGGGCAACGAGCTCAACTACGTCTCCGACGTCGACGTGATCTTCGTCGGGGAGGCCGTCGGCGGGGCGGAGGAGCACAAGGCGCTCCAGGCCGCCACCCGCCTCGCCTCCCACCTGATGCGGATCTGCTCGGAGACCACCGTCGAGGGCAGCATCTGGCCCGTCGACGCCAACCTCCGCCCCGAGGGCCGCAACGGCCCCCTCGTCCGTACCCTCTCCTCCCACCTCGCCTACTACCAGCGCTGGGCCAAGACCTGGGAGTTCCAGGCCCTCCTCAAGGCCCGCGCCGTCGCCGGCGACCCCGACCTGGGGGCCCAGTACGTCGAGGCCATAACGCCCCTGGTCTGGCAGGCCGCCGAACGCGAGAACTTCGTCGCCGACGTCCAGAAGATGCGCCGCCGCGTCGTCGACAACATCCCCGCCGCCCAGGTCGACCGGGAACTCAAGCTCGGCCCCGGCGGCCTGCGCGACGTCGAGTTCGCCGTCCAGCTGCTCCAGCTCGTCCACGGCCGCACCGACGCCACCCTGCACTCCGGCACCACCCTCGACGCCCTGCACGCCCTCGCCGCGGGCGGCTACGTCGGCCGCGCCGACGCCGCCCAGCTGCACGACGCGTACCGCTTCCTGCGCGCCATGGAGCACCGCATCCAGCTCTACCGGCTGCGCCGCACCCACCTCGTCCCCGAGGAC
Source organism: Streptomyces sp. NPDC043896 (assembly GCF_056435605.1). NCBI lineage: Bacteria > Bacillati > Actinomycetota > Actinomycetes > Kitasatosporales > Streptomycetaceae > Streptomyces > Streptomyces sp. NPDC043896. Next base: position 303,408 of record NZ_JBWKEE010000007.1, on the reverse strand, counting down.
GACGCCGACCTGCGCCGCCTCGGCCGCTCCATGGGCCTGCGCACCGAACCCGTCGCCGAACTCAACAAGGCCTGGCGCCGGCACGCCTCCGTCGTGCGCCGCCTCCACGAGAAGCTCTTCTACCGGCCCCTGCTCGACGCCGTCGCCCAGCTCGCCCCCGGCGAGACCCGGCTCTCCCCCCGCGCCGCCGGCCAGCGCCTCGAAGCCCTCGGCTACGCCGACCCGGCCTCCGCCCTGCGCCACCTGGAGGCCCTCGCCTCCGGCGTCAGCCGCAAGGCCGCCATCCAGCGCACCCTGCTGCCGGTCCTCCTCGGCTGGTTCGCCGACTCCGCCGACCCGGACGCCGGACTCCTGGGCTTCCGCAAGGTCTCCGACGCCCTCGGCAAGACCCCCTGGTACCTGCGCCTGCTGCGCGACGAGGGAGCCGCCGCCGAGAACCTCGCCCGCGTGCTCTCCGCCGGACGCCTCGCCCCCGACCTCCTCATGCGCGCGCCCGAGGCCGTCGCCCTGCTCGGCGACCCCGAAGGCCTCCAGCCCCGTACGCACGAGGCCCTCGAACAGGAGGTGCTCGCCGCCGTCGGCCGCGCCGACAGCGGGGAAGCCGCCGTCGCCGCCGCCCGAGGGGTCCGCCGCCGCGAACTCTTCCGCACCGCCGCCGCCGACATCATCGCCTCCTACGGCACCGAGGACAGCCCCGCCGAGAAGGACTGCGGCGCCCTCGTCGACCGCGTCGGCGACGCCGTCTCCGAGCTCACCGCCGCCACCATCGCCGGAGCCCTGCGCGCCGCCGTGCGCGACCACTGGGGCGAGACCCTGCCCACCCGCTTCGCCGTCATCGGCGTCGGCCGCTTCGGCGGCCACGAGCTGGGCTACGGCTCCGACGCCGACGTCCTCTTCGTCCACGAACCCCGCGAGGGCGTCGACGAACAGGAGGCCGCCAAGGCGGCCCAGACCGTCATCGCCGAGATGCGCAGGCTGCTCCAGCTGCCCACCGCGGACCCGCCGCTGCTCATCGACGCCGACCTGCGTCCTGAGGGCCGCTCCGGACCCCTCGTACGCACCCTGGCCTCCTACGCCGCGTACTACCGGCGCTGGTCCCTGACCTGGGAGAGCCAGGCCCTGCTGCGCGCCGAGCCCGTCGCCGGCGATCTCGACCTCGGCAGCCGCTTCATCGAGCTGATCGACCCGCTGCGCTACCCCGTCGAAGGCCTCGGCGAGGACGCCGTCCGCGAGATCCGCCGCCTCAAGGCCCGCATGGAGTCCGAACGCCTGCCGCGCGGCGCGGACCCCACCCTGCACACCAAGCTGGGCCGCGGCGGGCTGAGCGACGTCGAGTGGACCGTCCAGCTGCTCCAGATGCGGCACGCCTGGGCCGAACCGGGCCTGCGCACCACCCGTACCCGCCAGGCCTTGGCCGCCGCCCACGCCGCCGGGCTGATCCCGACCGAGGAGGCGCAGATCCTCGACGAGGCCTGGGTACTCGCCACCCGCGTCCGCAACGCCGTCATGCTGGTCCGCGGCCGGGCCGGCGACACCTTCCCCTCGGACGCCCGCGAACTGGCCGCCGTAGGCCGCTACCTGGGCTACCCGGAGGGCCGCGTCGGCGAGATGCTGGAGGAGTACCGGCGCACGACCCGCCGCGCCCGCGCGGTGGTGGACGACCTCTTCTACGGGTCGTAGGCCCGGCCCCGACGCGGGCGGGGCCCCGGTGCGGGGCCCCGGTGCGGGCCGGCCGCCCCCGCCGGGGGGCGGCCGGCCGCGGCCGCCTTACGCCTCCGCCGCCCGGCGGTAGGTGGAGACGTGGACGCCGGTGCCGGTGGTGACCGTCGAGGCCAGCTCGAACGTGCGCAGCACGCCGTCGTCCGGGAAGAGCTTCTTGCCGCCGCCGAGCAGCACCGGCATGATCATCAGCCGGAGTTCGTCGACCAGGTCCTCGGCCAGCAGGGTCCGTGCGAGCGAGGCGCTGCCCATGACCACCAGGTCGCGTCCCTCGCCCTCGCGGAGCTTGCGGATCCGCGCGAGGGCCTCGTCGGCCGGGATGAGCGTGGTGTTGTTCCACGTCAGGTCGGACTCGCCGAGGGTGTCGGACACGACGTACTTCGCGACGGCGTTCATGTGGTCGGAGAAGGGGTCGCCGGTCCGCCCCGGCCACGCCCCGGCCATGACCTGCCAGGTGCGGCGCCCGAACAGCAGGGCGTCGGTGGCGGCGGCCCATTCGGCCATCGCCCCGCCCATCACCTCCGGGTCGAAGAACGGGTGCGTCCACCCGCCGTGGGCGAAGCCCCCGTCGGTGTCCTCCTCCGGGCCACCTGGTGCCTGGACGACTCCGTCCAGGCTGATGAACTCACCCAGCACGATGCGCATGGGAATGCCTCGCTTCCTGATCCCTCGGGTGCGTGTGTGACAGGGGAAAGCTATGGAGCGTTCAGGCTCCAGGCAATCGAAAGAACCTCTCAAGTGACCCAAGATGCTGGTCAGATGGCGAAAATCGTTGCAACGGATCTGCACTGAACGCAAGTCCGCGGCGGGCAGGTCATTGCAATGAATGCAGGTGAACGCACGCCCCTACCCCAGCAGGGTCCGCGCGTGCGCCAGGAACGCCTCCAGGGCCATGTCGAAGGCCGCGTCCGCGCGGCGCGGGCCGACGCTCGCCAGCGCGGAGGCCAGCAGCGGAGTCCGCTCCGAGGGCTCCCACATGGCCTCCGGGGCGGCCAGGTCCAGCGCCGAGCCCAGGACCAGGTTCTCCAGGCCCGTCAGCAGCGGCATCACCTGCGGCTCGGCGAACCCGGCCGCACGCAGCAGACCCACCGCCCGCTCGTAGTGCGCCAGCACCTTCGGGGCCCGGACCGGGGTGGTCATCAGCAGCGGGATCGCGCGCGGATAGGCGGCGAACGCCGACCGGTACGAGCGGGCCCACTCCTCCAGCGCCCGGTCCCACGGTGAGCCCGCCAGCGTGGAATCGTCGATCGCGGAGCACACCCGCTCCCGTATCAGCTCCACCACGCCCGCCCGGCCGTCCACGTGGTGGTACAGGGAAGCCGTCTGCACCCCCAGCGCCCGGGCCACCTGGGGAACGCTGAACTCGCCCTGCTCCGCCACCAGTTGCAGGGCGGCGGCAGCGATCCGCTCCCGGTCGATCAGGGGGGTGCGTGGCCGTGCCATCGGTTCTCTCCCGCGGTGAGGTCTTCCCGTACGCCAGAACCGGAGGCTACATTGCCGCGAACCGAAAGCCTTTAGGTTTCTCTGCCTCCCCAGCAGAAGGGCCCCGCCATGCCCGCAGCACCCGAGCCCTCACCCGCGCCCGCAGCACCCGAGCCCTCACCCGCGCCCGCCTCACCCGCGCCCGACGCGGCCCCGGCCGCCCCCGACCTGCGCCGCGCCGCCCTCGGCACCGCCGACATCTCCTTCTTCGTCGTCTCCGCCGCCGCCCCCCTCACCGTCATGGCCGGCGTCGCCCCCATCGCGATCCTCCTCGGCGGCACCGGCGCCCCCGCCGGCTACCTCCTCGCCGGCATCACCCTCGCCGTCTTCGCCGTCGGCTTCACCACCATGAGCCGCCACGTCCGCAGCGGCGGCGCCTTCTACGCCTACATCACCCGCGGCCTCGGCAAGCGCGTCGGCATCGGCGCCGCCCTCCTCGCCCTCATCGGCTACAACGGCATGGAGATCGGCGTCTACGGACTCCTCGGCACCACCACCGCCGACACCGGCCGCGCCCTCGCCGGGACCGACACCCCCTGGCTGCCCGTCTCCCTCGCCGGCCTCCTCCTCATCTGGTACGGCGGCTACCGCTCCATCGACTTCGGCGCGAAACTCCTCGGCGTCCTCCTCGTCGCCGAAACCGGGATACTCGTCCTCCTCGCCGCCGGAGTGCTGGTCAAGGGCGGGGCCCACGGGCTCTCCGCCGGGTCCTTCGCCCCCGGCGCCGTCCTCGTCCCCGGCACCGCCGCCGTCCTCGCCTTCGCCTTCGCCGCCTTCACCGGCTTCGAATCCACCGTCATCTACCGCCGCGAAGCCCGCGACCCCGACCGCACCATCCCCCGCGCCACCTACATCGCCGTCGCCTTCCTCGGCCTCTTCTACGCCTTCACCGTCTGGACCGTCATCCAGGCCTTCGGCACCGAGGAAGTCGTCAAGGCCGCCGCCGACGACCCCGGCGGCCTCTTCTTCACCGCCATCACCACCTACGTCGGCTCCTGGGCGGCCGACCTGATGCACCTCTTTCATCGTCACCAGCGTCATCGCCTCCCTCCTCGCCTTCCACAACGCCATCAACCGCTACGCCCTCGCCCTCGCCGAAGAGGGCGTCCTGCCCGCCGCCCTCGGCCGCGTGCACCCCCGCCACCGCTCCCCGTACGTGGCCGGAGCCGTCCAGACCGCGCTCGGCGCCGTCGTCGTCCTCGGCTTCGCCCTCGCCGGAGCCGACCCCTACCAGCAGCTCCTGCTCTGGGTGAACACCCCCGGCATGATCGGCCTCATGGCACTGATGCTGCTGACCGCGATCGCCGTACCCGTCTACTTCCGCCGCACCGCCCACGCGGAAGGACCCTGGCGCACCCTCGTCGCACCCGTCACCGCCGCGGTACTGCTCACCGCCGCCATCGGCCTGGTCATCTCCAAGGTCGACCTCTTCACGGCGGCCTCCACCACCGTCAACACCGTCCTCGTCGCCCTCGTACCCGCCGTCTTCCTCGCCGGCCTCGCCCTCGCCCAGCGGCTCAAGACCCGCCGCCCCGACGTCTACGCCCGCTTCGCCGAAGAGCCCGCAACCGAAGGAGAACACCCGCCGTGCCCGCTGCCGACACCGTCCTCACCGGAGCCCGCGTCCGCACCCTCGACCCCGCACGCCCCGAAGCCCGCGCGGTAGCCCTGCGCGGCGGCGAGATCACCGCCGTCGGAGACGAGGACGACGTACGCGACTGGCGCGGCCCCGGCACCCAGGTCCTCGACCTCGGCGGCGCCACCCTCACCCCCGGCCTCACCGACGCCCACAGCCACCCCGTCTGGGGCGTCGAAATGGCCACCGGCACCGACCTCTCGGCCGTCCGGGACCTCGACCAGCTGCGCGCCGCCCTGCGCACCGCCGCCCGCACCGGCGGCTGGGTCCTCGGCTTCGGCCTCGACCACAACGCCTTCGGCGGCCGCCCCGTCGACCGGGACCTCGTCGAGGACGTCCTCGACGGCACCCCCGCCTTCCTGCGCCTCTACGACGGCCACTCCGCCCTCGCCACCGGCCCCGCCCTGGCCGCCGCCGGCGTCACCGGCCCGCGCGCCTTCGCCCAGCGCTCCGAGATCGTCTGCGACGCCGACGGCCGCCCCACCGGGCACCTCGTCGAACACGCGGCGATGTCCCTCGTCGGCGCCCTCGCCCCCAAGCCCGGACCCGCCGAGCGGCGCACCCGCCTCCTCGCCCTCCTCGACGCCATGGCCGCCACCGGCCTCACCGGCGCCCACGTCATGGACCTCGGAGACGGAGACGTACCCGCCCTCCTCGCCACCGTCGAGTACGAGACGGACCTGCCGCTGCGGCTGCGCCTGGCCCCCTGGTGCATGCCCGGCACCGACGACGCCGCCCTGGAGGAGCTGATCGCCCTCCAGGGCGTGCACGGACGCCACTGGCGGGTCGGCGGCGTCAAGTTCTTCATGGACGGCACCGTCGAGGGAGGCACCGCCTGGCTGGAGCACGCCGACTGCCACGGCCAGGGCACCGACGCCTTCTGGCCCGACCCCCGCGCGTACGCGCGGGCCGTACGCGTCCTCGACGCGGCCGGGGTCCGCACCGCCACCCACGCCATCGGCGACGCCGCCGTCCGGCACGTCCTGGACACGGTCGCCGCCCTCGGCGAAGGGGCCCGCATGCGGCACCGCATCGAACACATCGAGACCGTCCCCGACGACCAGCTCAAGCGCTTCGCCGAACTCGGGGTCATCGCCTCCATGCAGCCCCCGCACACCGCCTACACCCGGGCCGACCACACCGACGAGTGGTCCCGGCGGCTCGGCGACGAACGGGCCGGCCGCGCCTGGCGCTGCCGGGACCTGCGCGACGCGGGCGCGGTCCTCGCCCTCGGCTCCGACTGGCCCATCGCCCACCACGACGCCCGCCAGGTCCTCGCCACCGCCCTGAGCCCCCGCGGCGCCGCGTCCGGCGGCCGGACCCTCACCGGGCTGATGGCACTGGAGGGCATGACCTCCCACGCGGCCCTCGCGGCGGGCGAGCAGGCCGTCGCGGGCCGGATCGCCCCGGGCTTCCGCGCGGACCTGACGGCCCTCGCCCTCGACCCGGTCACGACCCCCGCCGACGAACTCGCGGAGACCCCGGTACGCCTGACCGTGTCAGGCGGCCGCATCACCCACCGCGACGGGATCTGACGGGCCGGGTCCCGGGGCCTGCCGCAAACCCCCGGCTGCCCCGCGCCGCCCGGCCCTAGGCCCGGCGGAAGCGGGTCAGCAGCTCCGACGCCGGGTGCGGACCGGTGTGCACCGGCCGGCGCGGCAGCCGGTGCGGCAGCGATCCGTACCAGGCGCGGGAGACGAAGTACCCGAAGGCCAGGCACAGCACGCCGCCGACGGCGTCGAGCCAGAAGTGGTTGGCGGTGGCCACGATCACGACCAGGGTCGCCGCCGGGTACAGCAGCCCCAGGATCCGCGCCCACGGCGCGGAGGCCACCGCGAAGATCGTCAGCCCGCACCACAGCGACCACCCGATGTGCATGGAGGGCATCGCCGCGTACTGGTTCGACATGTGCTTGAGGTTCCCCGAGGCCATCGAGCCCCAGGTGTGGTGCACCAGCACGGTGTCGATGAAGCGCTCCCCGTTCATCAGCCGGGGCGGCGCCAGCGGGTAGAAGTAGTAGCCGACCAGGGCGACGCCCGTGGTGGCGAAGAGGACGAGACGGGTGGCGGCGTAGCGCCCCGGATGGAAACGGTAGATCCACACCAGCACGCCGATGGTCACGATGAAGTGCAGCGTCGCGTAGTAGTAGTTCATGCCCACGATCAGCCACGTCACGGAGTTCACGGCGTGGTTGACGGACTGCTCCACGGCGATGCCGAGTCCCCGCTCCACGGACCAGATCCAGTCCGCGTTCGCGAGCGCCGCCGCCTTCTGCTCGGGCACGGCGTTGCGGATCAGCGAGTACGTCCAGTAGCTGACGGCGATCAGCAGGATCTCGAACCAGATCCGCGGCCGCCGCGGGGCCCGCAGCCGGGTCAGGAGCGCGCGGTCCGGCTCCGGACGGGCCTCGTGCTCCACCGCGATGGGTGACGAGACGTCCGTCCGGGTTTCCAGTGTCTTCACGCTCGCTTCACCCATGGGGAGAGAGTCTGCCAGATGACTTCCCGCCTTCGATCATCCCTCGGGACGGTCTTCGGCGCCTCCGCTCAGCCTCACGGACTACCCGCGAACCCCTAGGGGGTACGCCGCTGCGCCGGCCCCGAGGCCGTCGAGCCGCGCACCACCAGTTCCGGGAGGAACACGAACTCGCTGTGCGGGGCCGGCGTACCGCCGATCTCCTCCAGCAGGGTCCGCACCGCCGCCTGACCCATGGCGTGCACCGGCTGCCGGATCGTGGTCAGCGGGGGATCGGTGAACGCTATGAGGGGGGAGTCGTCGAAGCCGACCACCGACACGTCCTGCGGCACCCGCAGCCCCTGCTGCCGGGCCGCCCTGATCGCGCCCAGCGCCATCATGTCGCTCGCGCACACCACCGCCGTGCAGCCCCGCCCGATGAGCGCGGCCGCCGCGGCCTGGCCGCCCTCCAGGGTGTAGAGGGAGTGCTGGACCAGCTCCTCCACCTCGGCCTCGCCGACCCCCAGCCGCTCCCGCATCGCCACGCGGAAGCCCTCGATCTTGCGGAGCACCGGCACGAACCGCTTCGGTCCGACCGCGAGCCCGATCCGGGTGTGCCCCAGCGCCGTCAGGTGGGTCACGGCGAGCTGCATCGCGGCCCGGTCGTCGGGGGAGACGAAGGGGGCCCGCACCTTGTCGGAGAAGCCGTTGATCAGGACGTACGGGACGCCCTGGCCGCGCAGTTGGTCGTAGCGGCCCATGTCGGCGGTGGTGTCGGCGTGCAGTCCGGAGACGAAGATGATCCCGGAGACCCCCCGGTCCACCAGCATCTCGGTCAGTTCGTCCTCGGTGGACCCGCCGGGCGTCTGGGTGGCCAGCACCGGCGTGTACCCCTGCCGGGTCAGGGCCTGGCCGATGACCTGCGCCAGTGCCGGGAAGATGGGGTTGTCCAGCTCGGGGGTTATCAGCCCGACGAGGCCCGCGCTGCGCTGCCGCAGCCGCACGGGCCGCTCGTAGCCGAGCACGTCGAGCGCGGCCAGCACGGACTCGCGGGTGCCCGCGGCCACGCCGGGCTTGCCGTTGAGCACGCGGCTGACTGTGGCTTCGCTGACCCCCGCCTGGGCTGCGATGTCGGCTAGCCGTGCGGTCACGGGATGGGACTGTACCGGTAGCGGGCTCACAAAGCCCACCACGTGCACGAATCCGCGGGAAGACGGACCGTACGGCCGTCCGTCTCCACCGGGGCGCTGGACAGCACCGGCCGGCCGGGGGAGGGGAGCTCGACGGGGGTCGGCCGGGTGTTGAGGGTGCAGGCGAAGCCGGGGCGGGTGAAGAGGAGAACGCCCTCGGGCGCGGGTCGCCAGCGCATGCCCCGGGTGAACACCGCGGGCCCCGCCCCCGTCCCGGGCCACTCCTCGGGACAGCCGCCCTGCCCCGCCTCGGGCGCGCCCAGGCCGGGGATGGCCCGGCGCAGCTCCAGGGCGGCGCGGTACAGCTCCAGCGTGGAGTGCGGGTCGCCGGTCTGCGCGGCGACGCTCAGCCCCGCCCAGCCGGCGGGCTGCGGCAGCCAGCTGCCGCCGGGGCCGAAGCCGTACGGGGGCTCGTCGCCGGACCACGGGATCGGCACCCGGCACCCGTCGCGCAGCCCGTCCTGCCCCTCGGCGTCCGCCCCGGCCGCGGCCTCCGCGGCGGGGCCGGCCGCCGCCGTGCCCCCGGACCGTTCCGCGTCCCGGCGCCGCCCGCGGCGGAACGCCGGGTCCTGGCGGGCCGCGTCCGGGAGGTCCGTCACCTCCGGCAGGCCGAGCTCCTCGCCCTGGTAGACGTACGCGGACCCGGGCAGCGCCAGCATCAGCAGCGCCGCCGCCCGCGCCCGGGCCAGACCCCGCGCCCCGCCCCCGTACCGCGTGACGTGCCGGACGACGTCGTGGTTGGACAGCACCCAGGTGGTGGGGGCGCCCACGGAGGCGGTGGCGGCCAGGGACTCGTCGATGACGGTCCGCATCGCGGCCGGGTCCCAGGGGCAGTTCAGGAACCGGAAGTTGAAGGCCTGGTGCATTTCGTCGGGCCGGACGTACAGCGCGAGCCGCTCCGAGGTCGGCGCCCAGGCCTCCGCGACCCCGATCCGCCGGCCCTCGTACCCGTCGAGCAGCCGCCGCCAGGCGCGGTGGATGGCGTGCACCCCGTCCTGGTCGAAGAAGGGCAGCGGCTCGGTGCCGATCAGCGTGGCCTGCGCGCCCCGGCCGATGTCCGGCAGGCCCGGGGCCTTGACCATCCCGTGCGCCACGTCCACCCGGAAGCCGTCCACCCCCAGGTCGAGCCAGAAGCGCAGCACCGAGGCGAACTCCTCCGCGACCTCCGGATTCTCCCAGTTCAGATCGGGCTGCTCGGGGGCGAAGAGGTGCAGGTACCAGTCGCCGTCCGGGACCCGGGTCCAGGCCGGACCCCCGAAGACCGACTCCCAGTCGTTGGGCGGCAGCGCCCCGCCCGCCCCGCGCCCCGGGCGGAACAGGTACCGCTCGCGGGCACCGGGCACGCCCGCGAGGGCCTCCCGGAACCAGGGGTGGGCCTCGGAGGTGTGGTTCGGCACCACGTCGACGATCACCCGCAGGCCCAGCGCGTGCGCGGACCGGACCAGGTCGTCGGCGTCGGCGAGGTCGCCGAAGAGGGGGTCGACGGCCCGGTAGTCGGCGACGTCGTAGCCGCCGTCCGCCTGCGGGGACACGTAGAAGGGGGTCAGCCACACGGCGTCCACGCCCAGCCGGGCCAGGTGCGGGAGCCGCTCGCGCACCCCGCGCAGGTCTCCGACGCCGTCGCCGTCGCTGTCGGCGAAGGAGCGGACGTACACCTGGTAGATGACGGCATCGCGCCACCAGCCCCCGCTCACGGTCGGGCTGCTGGAAGGGTTGCTGGAAGCTCTTGCAAGCGGGAGGGCCGTCAACTCGTGGTTCATGACCGAGTCAACGCGCGTACACGCCCCGTGGTTGCGGGCCTGCGCAATCGAAGCGGACTCGAACTAACAGCAAGCTGCGGCAACCGTAGGGACACACGGATGTAACGATCAGCTCCGCTTGCAGAAAATTGCCGCAAGGCCTTTCCGTCGGCTTTCAGGCTTGTTACGTTCCTCGCAACTCGGGACCGCGAGGGCGCGGCCGGGATCATCGAAGGAGTTCATATGCGGCGTGGCATAGCGGCCACCGCGCTGGTCGCGACCCTGGCGCTCGCGGCGACGGCTTGCGGCGGTGACACCAAGGGCGACGGTGGCGAGACGAAGGCCGGCGGCGAGCTGTCCGGCACGGTCACCTGGTGGGACACGTCGAACGAGGCCGAGAAGGCGAGCTTCCAGAAGATCGCCGAGGCCTTCACCGCGAAGCACCCGAAGGTGACCGTCAAGTACGTCAACGTGCCCTACGGCGACGCGCAGAACAAGGTCAAGAACGCCTTCAGCAGCGGCGCCGACGCTCCCGACGTGATCCGCGCCGACGTCGGCTGGGTCGCCGACTTCGCCTCCCTCGGCTACCTCGACGAGGTCCCGGCCGAGACCGCGAAGAAGATCGACGCCGAGTTCCTGCCGCAGGCCGCCGCCAGCGGCAAGTACGAGGGCAAGACCTTCGCCGTCCCGCAGGTCATCGACACCCTCGGCCTCTTCTACAACAAGAAGATGCTCGCCGACGCCGGCGTCCAGCCCCCCAAGACCCTTGAGGAGCTGAAGACCGCCGCCACCGCCATCAAGGCCAAGACCGGCAAGACCGGCCTCTACCTGCGCGGCGACGACTCCTACTGGTTCCTGCCCTTCATCTACGGCGAGGGCGGCGACCTCGTCGACGCCAAGACCAAGACGGTCACCGTCGACAACCCGGCCGGCGTCAAGGGCTTCAAGGCCGCCCGCGACCTGGTCACCTCCGGCGCGGCGGTCACCAACGCGACCGACGGCTGGACCAACATGCAGACCGCCTTCAAGTCCGGGGAGGTCGCCATGATGATCAACGGCCCCTGGGCCGTCGCCGACAGCTACGCGGGCGACCAGTTCAAGGACAAGGCCAACCTCGGCGTCGCCCCCGTCCCGGCCGGCTCCGCCAAGGCCGGCGCCCCGCAGGGCGGCCACGACCTCGCCGTGTACGCGGGCTCCAAGAACACCGCCGCCGCGCACGCCTTCGTCGAGTACATGACCTCCCAGGAGGTCCAGGTCCAGTCCGCCAAGGAGCTGAGCCTGCTCCCGACGCGCACCGCCGCCTACGAGCAGCCGGACGTCAAGAGCAGCGAGATGGTCCAGTTCTTCAAGCCCGCCGTGGACAAGGCCGTCGAGCGCGCCTGGATCCCGGAGAACGGCTCCCTCTTCGAGCCGCTGAAGATCGAATACACCAAGGCCGTCACCGGGGCGTCCAGCCCCGAGGACGCGGCCAAGGCGGCCGGCGCCGAGTTCCGCAAGATCCTCAAGGGCTGGAAGTAGTACGAACCATGGCTGCTGACACCAGCCGGTCGGTGGCGAAGGCCGCGGACGGCGAGACGACCCTCGCCGCCCGCGGCCCCAGCCGCACGACTGCCACCGGAAGCGACCGCGGAAGCGGCGGAAGCACGCGCGGCGCGAGCACGCCGGGCCGAAGCCCGCGCGGCGGCATCGGCCGCGCCCTCGCCACGCACTGGTACGCGTGGGCCATGGTCGCCCCGGTCGTGCTCGTCCTCGGCGTGATCGTCGGCTGGCCCCTCGTCCGCGGCGTCTACCTGTCGCTGACGAACGCCAGCGAGCGCAACGTCGCCCGCACCATCGGCGTGCGCCACATCGAGGCCACCTACGAGTTCGTCGGCCTCGACAACTACACGGCGGTCCTCGGCGACCCCGTGTTCTGGCAGCGGCTGGTGTGGACGGTGGTGTGGACCGTCGCGTGCGTGTCGGTCACCTTCGTCCTCGGCCTCACCCTGGCCAACATGCTCAACCGGCAGTTCCGGGGCCGCGCCGCCTACCGGATGGCGCTCATCCTGCCCTGGGCCGTGCCCGGCTTCGTCTCCGTCTTCGCCTGGCGGTTCCTCTTCAACCGCGACAACGGCATCCTCAACAAGGTCCTCGACGGCGGCGGCATCGCGGCCGTGCCGTGGCTCGACGACCCCACCTGGGCCAAGCTCGCCGTCATCGCCGTCAACGTCTGGCTCGGCGTCCCCTTCATGATGGTCGCCCTCCTCGGCGGCCTCCAGTCCATCCCCGGCGAGCTGTACGAGGCCGCCGAGATGGACGGCGCCGGCCCCTGGCAGCGCTTCCGGCACATCACCCTGCCCGGACTGCGCGCCGTGAGCATGACGGTGATCCTGCTCTCCACCATCTGGACCTTCAACATGTTCCCGGTGATCTTCCTGCTCACGCGGGGCGGCCCCGGCGACTCCACCGAGATCCTGGTGACCCAGGCCTTCCGCGAGGCCTTCATCGAGAGCCCGCGCGACTTCGCCGGCTCCGCGACCTGGGGCGTGCTGATCCTCGGCCTGCTCATGATCTTCGCGCTGGTCTACCGGCGTTCGCTGCGCAAGCAGGGAGAGGTGTGGTGACCGTGGCCACGACCGAGACCCCCGCCGGGCGGAAGGTCCGGGCGCGCGGCGCCCGCTCCCCGCTCGCCTCCTTCGGCCTGCACGCCACGCTCGTCGTCGCGTCCGTCATCGCCGTCTTCCCCGTGCTGTGGATCCTGCTGACCTCGATCAAGCCGGCCCAGCACGCGATCACCACGGACTTCGTGAAGGAACCGACCCTCGCGAACTACTCGCACCTGCTGGAGGACAGCCACTTCCTCAGCTGGTTCTGGAACTCCGTCCTGGTCGCGGGCGTCACCACCGTGCTCGGCGTCTTCATCGCCGCCACCACCGGCTACGCCGTCAGCCGCTTCAAGTTCCCCGGCATGAAGCCCCTCATGTGGACCCTGCTCATCACGCAGATGTTCCCCATGGCCATCCTGATCGTCCCGCTCTACAACCTGATGGGAGAGCTCGGGCTGCTGAACCAGCCGCTCGGCCTGATCATCACGTACCTCACCATCGCCGTACCGTTCTGCGCCTGGATGATGAAGGGCTTCTTCGACACGATCCCGGTCGAGATCGACGAATCCGGCCGCGTCGACGGGCTCAACCCCTTCGGCACCTTCTGGCGCCTGATCCTGCCGCTCGCCAAGCCCGGCCTCGCCGTGACCGGCTTCTACGCCTTCATCACGGCCTGGGGCGAGGTCGCCTACGCCTCCGCCTTCATGGTCGGCGAGGAGAACCTCACCCTCGCGGGCGGGCTGCAGACCTTCGTCACGCAGTACACCTCCAACTGGGGCGCCATGAGCGCGGCTTCCGTCCTCATCGCGATCCCGGCGGCCGTCTTCTTCCTCTTCGCCCAGCGTCACCTCGTCGCCGGCATGACGGCGGGCGCCACCAAGGGCTGACCACCCGGCGTCCGCATCCGTGTCCGAGTCCCGCACGCGGTACTTCGTACGCGGTATTCCGCCCTCGGGAACTCCGTCCCCGGGAACTCCGCACCCGGAGCTCCCGCGGCTGGAGGTTCCGTTCGTTCGTCTTCCGTTGCCGGCCCGACCTCTCAAGGACACCATGACCCAGCACCTCGCCGACGCACTCCCCACCCCGACCGGGACCCAGCCCGGCTGGTGGAGAGACGCGGTGATCTACCAGGTCTATCCGCGCAGCTTCGCCGACTCCAACGGGGACGGCATGGGGGACCTCGAAGGCATCCGCAGCCGGCTCCCCTACCTGCGCGACCTGGGAGTCGACGCCGTCTGGCTCAGCCCCTTCTACGCCTCCCCGCAGGCCGACGCCGGCTACGACGTCGCCGACTACCGGGCCATCGACCCCATGTTCGGCACCCTGCACGACGCCGACGCCGTGATCCGCGAAGCACACGCCCTGGGCCTGCGGATCATCGTCGACCTCGTCCCCAACCACTGCTCCGACCAGCACGAATGGTTCAAGCAGGCGCTGCGGGAAGGCCCCGGCAGCACCCTGCGCGAACGCTTCCACTTCCGGCCCGGCAAGGGCGAGACGGGCGAGGAGCCGCCCAACGACTGGGAGTCCATCTTCGGCGGCCCGGCGTGGACGCGCGTCGAGGACGGGGAGTGGTACCTCCACCTCTTCGCCCCCGAGCAGCCCGACTTCAACTGGGAACACCCCGCCGTACAGGACGAGTTCCGGTCCGTGCTCCGGTTCTGGCTCGACCTGGGAGTGGACGGCTTCCGGATCGACGTCGCCCACGGGCTGGTCAAGGCCGCCGGACTGCCGGACCTCGGCCGGGACGAGCAGCTCAAGCTGCTCGGCAACCAGGTACTGCCCTTCTTCGACCAGGACGGCGTCCACGAGATCTACCGGGCCTGGCGGACCGTGCTCGACGAGTACGCCGGCGACCGCATCGGCGTCGCCGAGGCCTGGGCCCCCAACGTCGAGCGCACCGCCCTCTACGTCCGCCACGACGAACTGCACCAGGCCTTCAACTTCCACTACCTGACCACCGGCTGGGACGCCGCGGCACTCCGCGCCACCATCGACGCGTCGCTGGACGCCATGCGGCCCGTCGGCGCGCCCACCACCTGGGTGCTGTCCAACCACGACGTGGTCCGCCACCGGACCCGATTCGGCAGCCTGGAGCGGGCGCGGGCGGCCGCGCTGCTGATGCTGGCGCTGCCCGGGTCCGCGTACGTCTACCAGGGCGAGGAGCTCGGCCTGCCCGAGGTCACCGACCTGCCGGACGAGGTGCGCCAGGACCCCTCGTTCTTCAAGGCGAACGGCCAGGACGGGCTGCGCGACGGCTGCCGCGTCCCCATCCCGTGGTCCGGCGACCAGGCCCCCTACGGCTTCGGCGCCGGCGGCAGCTGGCTGCCGCAGCCCGAGGAGTGGGCGGGGCTGAGCGTCGAGGCGCAGACCGGCGACGCCGCGTCCACCCTGGAGCTGTACCGCACCGCCCTGCGGATCCGGCGCGAGCACCGGGACCTGGGCGCGGGCGACGCCGTGGAGTGGCTGGACGCGCCCGAGGGGGTGCTGATGTTCCGCCGGGGCGGCTTCGTGTGCGCGGCCAACACCACGGCCGCCGCCGTACGGATGCCCGCGCCGGGCGTCGTGCTGCTGTCGAGCGGCGAGCAGCCGGACCCCGACGTCCTGCCCGGTGACACGGCGGTGTGGTGGCAGGGGTGAGCTCCCCGTTGCGGCTGACGGACATCGCCTCGCAGGCCCAGGTCAGCGAGGCGACCGTCAGCCGCGTGCTCAACGGCAAGGCGGGCGTGGCGGCCGGCACCCGGCACCGGGTGCTGGCCGCCATGGACCTGCTCGGGTACGAACGGCCCGTGCGGCTGAAACGGCGCAGCAACGGACTGGTGGGGCTGCTGATCCCGGAGCTCACCAACCCCATCTTCCCGGCGTTCGCGCAGGTCATCGAGCAGGCGCTGGCCGGGCACGGGTACACGCCGGTGCTGTGCACCCAGACCCCGGGCGGGGCGACGGAAGACGAACTGGTCGAGCAGCTGGAAGAGCGGGGCGTCACCGGGATCGTCTTCCTGTCCGGCCTGCACGCGGACGCGTCCCAGGACCCGGCCCGCTACCAGCGGCTGTCCGCGCGCGGGCTGCCGTTCGTGCTGATCAACGGCTTCAACGAGGCCGTCAGCGCCCCGTTCGTGTCCCCGGACGACCGGGCGGCGGCGGAGATGGCCGTACGGCACCTGGAGGAACTGGGACACCGGCGCATCGGGCTGGCCATCGGCCCGACGCGGTACGTCCCCTCGGCCCGCAAGGAACAGGGGTTCCTGGCGGTGCGGCCCGACGCCGCGAAGGAAGGCCTGGTCCAGCGCACCCTGTTCACCGTCGAGGGAGGGCATGCCGCGGGCGGCGCCCTGCTGGAGCGCGGCTGCACCGGGGTGGTCTGCGCGAGCGACATGATGGCCCTCGGCGTCATCCGCGCCGCCCGCGAACGGGGGCTGCGCGTCCCGGAGGACGTCTCGGTGGTCGGCTTCGACGACTCCCCGCTGATCGCCTTCACGGACCCCCCGCTGACGACCGTCCGCCAGCCGGTCCGCGCGATGGCCACGGCGGCGGTCGGAGCCCTCCTGGAGGCGGTGGCGGGCACCCCGGTCCAGCGCACGGAGTACGTCTTCCAGCCGGAGCTGGTGGTGAGGGGCTCGACGGGGACGGTACGGGGGGTGGGGGTGTAGAGGGTGGGGGCGTAGGGGTGGGGGGCGGGTTTGGTGGCTGCCCACCCGCCCCTCGTCTGCGGGCCGGGGGCCAGGGGGCGGTATCCCCTTGGGCCGGGTCGGGGAGGGGCTGGGGGTTTCCCGTCAGTCCCATCGTCGTTCCGTGTCGGCCCGGTCCCTCAAGGGCGCTCCTTCGTCGCGTCACTTCGTGATCGCCTTCGGCGACCCTTGACCGACCGGCCCGCCCCGGAAAGCCGAAAGACTGCCGGGAAACCCCCAAAAGAACGGTCACGGGGCAGAAGAGGGAGGGACAGGCCTGTCATGGACGAGACGAGGGACCGGGGGCCGGCCCGCCGGGCATCCGGGCCCCTTGATCCCTGCCGCCAGGGCCGGGGCCGCGGCTACCCGCAGGAAAGGTCGATCAGAGCGACCTGCGGAGCACCCAGGCGCGGCAGATCGCTACCCGACGTGCGTCGCAGCGCCTGTGGCGGAGGCATTGCGGACGGAGGCCCGGGGGCGGCCCGGCGTAGGGCTCGGGCCGCCCGGGGCATCGGGTCAGGCGCCGATGTGGTGGCCCTTCGCCCACTCCTTGTCGCCTTCCTTGAGGCAGCTGGAGTGGTAGACGGGGCCGGCGAACGCCGGGAGGTTGTGGGGCACCGCGGCGAACGAGGAACAGTTCGACGAGTGGGCCTTGCGCCCGCCGTTGAAGTAGTCGATGTCGACTCCGTCGTCGGCCAGGGCGGCACCGGCCCCGCCCAGCAGGATGCCGGCGGCCAGGACGGACGCGGTGACAGCAGAACGAATGCGCATGACTCCCCTAAGGATCAATGGAGGGACGCGCTGGTTCGATCCGCGCGTCGGCCGGTCCAACGCCGGAGAGGGCCGCCGGGAACGGTCGTTCACTCCAATGCCCGCAACCCTTCCCCTTGTTGGGTGGCCCGTGCAAGCATCTGCGGATGATCACACTTGCCTACGATGTCGCCGGTGACGGGCCGCCCGTCGTGCTCGTTCACGCCGGTGTCGCGGACCGCCGGATGTGGGACGGGGTCGTGCCCGTCCTGGCGGAGCGGTACACCGTCATCCGGTACGACCTCCGGGGCTTCGGCGCGTCCGCGGTGCCGACGGGCCCGTACAGCGACATCGACGACCTGCGGAGCCTGCTGGACCACCTCGGCCACGAGTGCGTCCGGCTGGTCGGCGCGTCCTGGGGCGGCCGCGTGGCCGTGGACTTCACCCTCGCCCATCCCGGCCGGGTGCACTCCCTGGCGCTGTTCGCCGCGCCGTGGCCCGGCTACGACTGGTCCGCGGAGATGCACGCGTACGACGCGGCGGAGACGGCGGCCCTGGCCGCCGGCGACGTGGATGCCGCCACGCAGGTCAACCTGGACATGTGGCTGCGCGGACCGGCCCGGCAGTGGGCGGACGTCGCAGCCGGTCTGGCCGACCGGGTCCGTGAGCCGATGCGCACGTCGCTGGTGAACATGGGTGTCCGCGACGAGCACGGGCAGGGGCCGGAGCGGGGCGACCTCGCCGCCATCTCCGTTCCCACACTGGTGGGTGTCGGAAAGCTCGACGTCGCGGACTTCCAGGACATCGCAGGGCGCTACGCCTCCGAGATCCCCGGCGCGACCCTGGTCGAATTCCCCACCGCCGCCCACCTCATCGCCCTCGACGCGCCCACCGAGCTGGCGACGCAGCTCACCCCCTTCCTGGCCCGCTAAGCCCTCATCCCCTCGGTACGCCCCACCGTCACGGGCTGATCAGCCCGTGACGACGTGGAGCGATCGCTCGTGCCTGGCCGCTCGTCCTCTGCCGGGGACATCAGCCCCGGACGGTCGCAGGACGCCAATCGATGAGGAGCGCGTAGCGATCTGCCGCGCTTGGGTGGTCCGCAGGGTGGTCCTGTCGTCCTTCCTTGTAGGTAGGAGGCCCTGTGGTCCCGGATCTCGGCTGTTGAGGGCCCGGATGCCCGGCGGGCCGGCCCCCGGTCCCTCGTCTCGTCCATGACAGACCCGCCCCTCCCTCCTCTCCCCCGTGACCGTTCTTTTGGGGGTTTCCCGGCAGTCTTTCGGCTTTCCGGGGCGGGACGGTCGGTCAAGGGTCGCCGAAGGCGATCACGAAGTGACGCGAACGCAGTGAGCGCCCTTGACGGACCGGCACGACACGGAACGACGATGGGACTGACGGGAAACCCCCATACCCTCCCTGATGCGGTCCAGTTGGACGCCGTTCCGTCGTCCCCGCTCCGCAGTGCGCCCGCCCCGCGGAAACAATTCTGCAATCTCTTGCGCAAGCTCTTGCAACACTCCTGGCCGCCCCCTACGGTCGCGTGCAACCCCCCACGCCTTCCCGCCAGGAGGACCCCCACATGGCTCGATCCGCTCGATCCGCCAGATCCGCCCCCACCGCACCCACCCCCGCCCGCAGGGCCGCGCTGGTCGTGGCGGCGCTCGTCGCCGCTTCGCTCACCGCGCAGGCGCCGCAGGCCGCGGCGGTTCCGCCCGGGGAGAAGGACGTCACCGCCGTGCTGTTCGAGTGGCGGTTCGCCGATGTCGCCAAGGCGTGCATCGGGAGCCTCGGGCCCGCCGGGTACGGGTACGTGCAGGTGTCGCCGCCGCAGGAGCACGTGCAGGGGTCCCAGTGGTGGACCTCGTACCAGCCCGTCAGCTACAAGATCGCCGGGCGGCTCGGTGACCGGGCCGCCTTCAAGGCCATGGTCGACACCTGCCACGCCGCCGGGGTCAAGGTCGTCGCCGACTCCGTCATCAACCACATGGCCGGACCCGCCGACTCCGGCGCCACGTTCACCGGGACCGGCGGGTCGGCGTACGGCAAGTACTCCTACCCCGGGATCTACTCCGGCGCCGACATGGACGACTGCCGGGCCGAGATCTCGAACTACCAGGACAAGGGCAACGTCCAGAACTGCGAGCTCGTCAAGCTCGCCGACCTCGACACCGGCGAGGACTACGTACGCGGGCGCATCGCCGGCTACCTCAACGACCTGCTCTCCCTCGGCGTCGACGGCTTCCGGATCGACGCCGCCAAGCACATGCCCGCCGCCGACCTCGCCAACATCAAGTCCCGGCTGAGCAACCCCTCCGTGTACTGGAAGCAGGAGGCGATACACGGCGCCGGGGAGGCCGTCGACCCGGCCGAGTACCTGCCGTCCGGTGACGTGCAGGAGTTCCGGTACGCCCGCGACCTGAAGCGGGTCTTCCAGAGCGAGAACCTCGCCTACCTGAAGAACTTCGGGGAGGGATGGGGGTACATGGCCTCCGGCAAGTCCGGGGTGTTCGTCGACAACCACGACACCGAGCGCAACGGCGAGACCCTCAGCTACAAGAACGGCTCCGACTACACCCTCGCCAGCGTGTTCATGCTGGCCTGGCCCTACGGATCCCCGGACGTGCACTCCGGGTACGAGTGGACCGACAAGGACGCCGGCCCGCCCAACGGCGGCACCGTGAACGCCTGCTACTCCGACGGGTGGAAGTGCCAGCACGCCTGGCCGGAGATCGCCTCCATGGTCGGCTTCCGCAACGCCGCCCGCGGGCAGGGCGTCACCGACTGGTGGGACAACGGCGCCGACCGGATCGCCTTCGGACGCGGGGCCAAGGCGTACGTCGCCGTCAACCACGAGGCGGGCGCACTGACCCGGACCTTCCAGACCTCCCTCCCCGCCGGCACCTACTGCGATGTGCAGAGCGGCGGTACGCGCACCGTGACCGTGGACTCCGCCGGCCGGTTCACCGCGACGCTCCAGCCGCAGACCGCCCTCGCCCTGCACGTCGGCGCCCGTACCTGCGCGCCGTCGGCCGCCGCCGGGGCCTCGTTCGCCGTCAACGCCACCACCGTCCCGGGCCAGGACGTCCACGTCATCGGCGACCGCCCCGAGCTCGGTGGCTGGAACACCTCCGCCGCCCTCAAGCTCGACCCCGCCGCCTACCCCGTCTGGAAGCTCGACGTCCCCCTCCCGGCCGGGACCTCCTTCGCCTACAAGTACGTCCGCAAGGACGCCTCCGGGAACGTCACCTGGGAGAGCGGGGCCAACCGCAACGCCACCGTCCCGGCCAACGGCACGGTCACGCTGACCGACACCTGGCGCAACTGACACGCCCCGGCACCTCCGCCCGACTCCGAGGAGAGACCCCTTGATACGCCCCGCCGCAGGAGCCCTCGCCGCCGCCCTGGCCGTGACGCTCCTGCCCGCCCTCCCCGCGGCCGCCGCCGCGCAGGCCCCGGCACCGCCGCCGGACGCGAAGCTCGCCGCCGAGCCCGCCCGGCACGACCTCACCCGCGAGCAGTTCTACTTCGTGCTCCCGGACCGGTTCGCCAACGGCGACCCGCGCAACGACCGGGGCGGGCTGACCGGCGGACGCCTGCAGACCGGCCTGGACCCCACGGACAAGGGCTTCTACCAGGGCGGGGACCTCAAGGGGCTCACCGACCGCCTCGACTACATCAAGGGGCTCGGCACCACCGCCATCTGGCTGGCGCCGATCTTCAAGAACCAGCCCGTGCAGGGCGAGGGCAAGGACGCATCCGCCGGCTACCACGGCTACTGGATCACCGACTTCACCCAGGTCGACCCGCACTTCGGCACCAACGCCGACCTGGAACGGCTCATCGACAAGGCGCACCGCAAGGGGATGAAGGTCTTCTTCGACGTCATCACCAACCACACCGCCGACGTCGTCGACTACCGCGAGGGCTCGCACGAGTACCTGTCGAAGGGGGCCTTCCCCTACCTGACGAAGGACGGCGTCCCCTTCGACGACTCCGAGTACGGCGACGGCCGCGCCGGCGGCAAGGGGAAGTTCCCGGCCGTCGACGCCGCCCGCTCCTTCCCCCGCACCCCCTTCGTGCCGGAGGAGAAGAAGGACCTCAAGGTCCCCGGCTGGCTCAACGACCCCGCGATGTACCACAACCGGGGCGAGTCCACCTTCGCCGGGGAGTCCTCCGGGCAGGGCGACTTCTCCGGCCTCGACGACCTGTGGACCGAGCGCCCCGAGGTCGTCAGCGGGATGGAGAAGATCTACGAGAAGTGGGTCAGGGACTACGAGATCGACGGCTTCCGCATCGACACGGTCAAGCACGTCAACACCGGCTTCTGGACCCAGTGGGCCACCGCCCTCGACAAGTACGCCGCCCAGCGCGGACGCCCCGACTTCTTCATGTTCGGCGAGGTCTACTCCGCCGACACCGCCGTCACCTCCCCGTACGTCACCCGCGGCCGCCTCGACGCCACCCTCGACTTCCCGCTCCAGGACGCCGTCCGCGCCTACGCCTCCCAGGGCGCGCCCGCCGGCCGGCTGGGTTCCGTACTCGCCGAGGACTACCGGTACACCACCGACAAGGCCAACGCCTACGAGCAGGTGACCTTCCTCGGCAACCACGACATGGGCCGCTTCGCCTCCTTCCTGAAGCAGGACCGGCCCGGCGCGGGGGAGCGGGAGCTCCTCGACCGCCACCGGCTGGCCAACGAGCTGATGTTCCTCTCACGGGGCAACCCGGTGATCTACTCCGGTGACGAGCAGGGCTTCACCGGCTCCGGCGGCGACAAGGACGCCCGCGCGCCCCTCTTCGCCACCCGCGTCGCCGACTACCTGGACGACGACCAGCTCGGAACGGCGCGCACGCACGAGAGCGACGCTTACGATCCGGAGCACCCGGTCTACTTGCAGATCAGTGCTCTCTCGAAGCTGACCAAGGCCCACCCGGCCCTGCGCGACGGCATCCAGAGCGAGCGCCTCGCCGACGGCTCCGCGTACGTCTTCGCCCGCACCGACCCCAAGGCCCGCACCGAGTACCTGGTCGCCGCCAACAACAGCGGCACCGCCCGCACCGTCGAGGTCGACGCCCCGCCCGGCACCGCCTACCTCCCCCTGTACGGAGCCACCGGCCCCGGCGGCACCCCCTACGCGGCCCCCGCCCCCGTCACCGCCTCCCCGGCCGGCAAGCTCACCCTGGACCTGCCCGCCCTCGGCACGGTCGTCCTCCGGGCCACCACCCCCCTGCCCGCCCCCGCCGCGAAGCCCGGCCTCACCCTCAAGGCCCCCGCCCCGGGCGCCACCGGCACCGTCGAACTGTCCGCCGACCTCACGCCCGGCGGCGGCCCCGGCGCCCTCACCCGGGTCGTGTTCGCCGCGCAGACCGGCACCGGCAAGTGGCAGGTCCTCGGCTCCGCCGACCACGCCCCCTACAAGGTCACCCAGGCCATCGACCCGGCCACCCCGGCCGGCACGCCCCTGCGCTACAAGGCCGTCGCCGTGGACTCCGCGGGCCGCACCGCCTCCGCCCTCGCCGCGTCCGTCACCGGCCAGACCCCGCCGCCCACACCCCCCACCGCCACCCAGCGCGACTACGCCGTCGTCCACTACAACCGCCCCGACGGCGACTACACGAACTGGCGCCTGTACGCCTGGGGCGACCTCGCCGAGGGCGAAGCCACCCCCTGGCCCGAGGGGCACCCCTTCACCGGCCGCGACGCCTACGGCGCCTTCGCGTACGTCCGCCTCAAGCCCGGCGCGTCGAGCATCGGCTACCTCGTCATCGACAAGGACGGCAACAAGGACGTCGCCGCCGACCGCACCCTCGACGTCACGCGGACCGGCGAGATCTGGCTCGAACAGGGCAAGGAACCCGCCCGCACCGACCGCCCCGCCCACCCGCCGCAGGACCGGTCCAAGGCCGTACTGCACTACCAGCGCGCCGACGGCGCCCACGACGGCTGGGGCCTGCACGTGTGGACCGGCGCCGCCACCCCCACCGACTGGTCCAAGCCCTTGATGCCCGCCCGCACCGACTCCTACGGCGCCGTCTACGAGGTCCCCCTCGCCCCCGGCGCCACGAGCCTGAGCTACATCCTCCACAAGGGCGACGAGAAGGACCTCCCCGCCGACCAGTCCCTCGACCTGAAGGCCACCGGCCACGAGGTGTGGATGCTCGGCGGCCGCGAGAAGTACCTCCTCCCGCAGCCCGCCGGCTCCTCCGCCGCCCTCGACCTCACCAAGGCCGAGGCCGTCTGGATCGACCGCGACACCCTCGCCTGGAACGCTCCGCAGACCGCCGCCTCCCTCCAGCTCCTCGCCTCCCGCGACGGCCGGATCACCACCGCGAACGGCGTCCTGCACGAGGCCGGAGCCCAGTGGCTGCGCCTGAACCGCTCCGCCCTCACCCCCGCCCAGAAGCAGAAGTTCCCGCACCTGTCGGCGTACGGCGCCTACGCCGTCGACCCCCGCGACCGCGACCGCGTACGGGAGGCCCTGCGCGGGCAGCTCGTCGCGAGCGCCCGCGCCGCCAACGGCGCCGTCCTCGCCGCCACCGGCGTCCAGCTCGCCGGCGTCCTCGACGACCTGTACGCCAACAACAGCCCCCTCGGCCCCGTCTTCAAGGACGGCCGCCCCACCCTCTCCGTCTGGGCCCCCACCGCCCAGCAGGTCGCCCTCGACATCGACGGCCGCGCCGTCCCCATGCGCCGCGACGACACCACCGGCGTCTGGTCGGTGCGCGGCGAACGCTCCTGGACCGGCAAGCCCTACCGCTACGCCGTCACCGTCTGGGCGCCCAGCACCCGCCAGATCGTCCGCAACCTGGTCACCGACCCCTACTCCACCGCCCTGACCACCGACTCCACCCACAGCCTCGCCGTCGACCTGGCCGACCCGAAGCTCGCCCCGCCCGGCTGGAAGGAACTGCGCAAGCCCGCGCCCGTCCCCCTCACCGGCGCCCAGATCCAGGAACTGCACATCCGCGACTTCTCCATCGCGGACGCCACCAGCAAGCACCCCGGCCAGTACCTCGCCTTCACCGACACCGGATCCGCCGGCATGCGCCACCTGCGCGAACTGGCCGCCGCCGGCACCTCCTACGTCCACCTGCTCCCCGCCTTCGACTTCGGCACCGTCCCGGAGAACCCGAAGGACCGCACCGAACCGGCCTGCGACCTGAGGCCGTACGCCCCGGACTCCGAGGAGCAGCAGGCCTGCGTGGCCGCGGCCGCCGCGAAGGACGGCTTCAACTGGGGCTACGACCCGCTGCACTACACCGTCCCCGAGGGCTCGTACGCCGGCGACCCGAACGGCACCGCCCGCACGGTCGAGTTCCGCAGGATGGTCCAGTCGCTGAACGGCGCCGGCCTGCGCACCGTCATGGACGTGGTCTACAACCACACCGTCGCCGCCGGGCAGTCGGACAAGTCGGTCCTCGACCGCATCGTCCCCGGCTACTACCAGCGCCTCCTCGCCGACGGCTCCGTCGCCACCTCCACCTGCTGCTCCAACACCGCACCCGAGAACGCCATGATGGGCCGCCTCGTCGTGGACTCCCTCGTCACCTGGGCCCGGCAGTACAAGGTCGACGGCTTCCGCTTCGACCTGATGGGACACCACCCGAAGGCCAACATCCTGGCCGTCCGCAAGGCCCTCGACGAGCTGACCGTCGCCAAGGACGGGGTCGACGGCAAGGAGATCGTCCTCTACGGGGAGGGCTGGAACTTCGGCGAGGTCGCCGACGACGCCCGATTCGTCCAGGCCACCCAGAAGAACATGGCCGGCACGGGCATCGCCACCTTCTCCGACCGCGCCCGCGACGCCGTGCGCGGCGGCGGCCCCTTCGACGAGGACCCCCGGGTGCAGGGCTTCGCCTCCGGCCTGTTCACCGACCCGAACGCCTCCCCGGCGAACGGCACCCCGGCCGAGCAGCGCACCCGCCTGCTGCACGCCCAGGACCTGCTGAAGGTCGGCCTCTCCGGCAACCTGGCCGGGTACGCCTTCACGGACTCCACCGGCCGCCGCACCAAGGGCTCCGAGGTGGACTACAACGGAGCCCCCGCCGGTTACGCGGCGGCCCCGGGCGACGCCCTCGCCTACGCCGACGCCCACGACAACGAGTCGCTGTACGACGCCCTGGCCTACAAGCTGCCCGCGGGCACCTCCACCGCCGACCGGGCCCGCATGCAGGTCCTGGCGATGGCCACGGCCGCCCTCTCCCAGGGCCCGGCCCTCTCCCAGGCGGGCACCGACCTGCTCCGCTCGAAGTCCCTGGACCGCAACTCCTACGACAGCGGAGACTGGTTCAACGCCCTGCACTGGGACTGCCGCGCGGGCAACGGCTTCGGCCGGGGTCTGCCGCCCGCCGCCGACAACCGCGCCAAGTGGCCCTACGCGAAGCCCCTGCTCAGCGGCCCGGCCCCCGGCTGCGCGGAGATCAACGGCGCCTCCGCCGCCTACCGCGACCTGCTGAGGATCCGTACGACGGAAGCCGCCTTCGCGCTCACCACGGCCGAGGAGGTGCAGCAGCGGCTGTCCTTCCCGCTCTCCGGACCGCAGGAGACCCCGGGCGTCCTCACCATGGCCCTGGGCGACCTGGTGGTGGTCTTCAACGCCACCCCCGCCGACGGGCACCAGCTGGTCCCCGCCCTCGCCGGCACCGGCTACGCCCTGCACCCCGTGCAGGCGGGCGGGTCGGACCCGGCGGTGAAGCGGTCGGCGTACGACGCGGCGACGGGCGGCTTCACCGTCCCGGCGCGCACCGTCGCGGTGTTCAAGCGCGGCTGAGCACCACCCGGAAGCAAGAACGGCGGTGCCGGAGGAGGAACTCCGGCACCGCCGCCGCGCGTTGTGCGCGTCCCGGGCGGTCAGTCCCGGACGCGTACGGCTTCCGTCCGGCGGCCGGGCCTCAGACGTCGAGGCGCCGCTCCAGCAGGATCACCCCGTACACCCGGCCGTCCTTGCCCTCCTTCGACGGGAACTCGCCGACCACCCGGTAGCCCGCTGCCCGGTAGTACGCCAGCAGCTTCGGGTTGGTGGACACGCAGTCCAGCCGTGCCCGTTCCCGGCCCGTCCGGGCGATCCGGTACTCGGCGTGCTCCAGGATCCGCATCCCCGCCCCGGACGGCGCGGCCTCGCGCTCCACCATCAGCCGGTGCACGTATCCCGCCACCGGGGGCTGGACGCCCCAGGCCTCCTCGTCGGACCACCAGAGCTCGTACGCCCCCACGACCCGCCCGTCGGCGTCCTCCGCGAGCCAGACCTCGCCGTCGCGCATGACCCGGCGGAAGTGCCCGGCGTCCTTCTCGCCCGGCTTCCACTGGTCGATCCCCTGGCCGCGCATCCACCGGGCGGCCTGGTCGTACAGCTCCACCAGCGTGCCGGCGTCCTTCTCCCCGGCCGCCCGGAACAACATCCCGTCGTCAATGATCACGCGGGCATTATCGCCAGCCGAGCCGCCCGCTCACCCGCCTACCCGCTCACCCGCCTACCCGCCTACCCGCCTACTCGTCCCGCGGGGACCCGGGCACGAGCGCCGCCAGCCGTCCGACCAGTTCCCCGAAGGGCCCGTCGGCCGGTTCGTCCGCCAGGATCCGTACGAGGATCCCCGCCATCTCCGCGTCGTACGCCGCGCTCACCGCCGCCAGCGCCGCGAAGTCGTGCACCAGCTGGAGTTCCAGCTCGCCCCGGGGGATCCGCCGGCCGTCCAGCCACAGCAGGGCGGTGGACTCGGCCAGCGACACCCACGACCGTACGACGAGCTCCAGCCGGGCCGGCGGCTCCTGCACGCCGATGTGGAACAGGATCTGCTCGTACGCGGCCTGCCGGACCTCGTCGATCATCGCGTTGGCCCGGCTGCTGCCCGCCGCCGGACCGCCGCGCAGCAACGCCGAGAAACCGGGCCCGTGTTCGTCGACGAACGCGAAGTACCGGCCCATCACCCGCAGCAGCCGGGCGCCCAGCGGCCCTTCCTGCGGTTCGGCGAACCGGGCCGCCAGCTCGTCGGCGGCCCGCCGCAGCGCGGCCTCGTACAGGCTGAGCTTGCCCGGGAAGTAGTGGTAGACGAGCGGGCGGGATATCCCGGCGGCCGCCGCGATCTCGTCGATCGACACGTCGTCGGGGGAGCGGTTGCTGAACAGCTCCAGGGCGACCCCGATCAGCTGTTGCCGCCGCTCCTCGACACCCATCCTGCGTCGCACCCCGGTTGTCATGCCGACACCCTACTTCCCGGGCGGGCGTGGGCCGTACGGGTGAAGGCGCGCGTCGCTACAGGTCCAGTACGAGCCGGTCCCCGTCCGCGCGGGAGACGCACAGCAGCATCGACCCGGCGCGCTCCCCGTCGGTGAGGAGCTCGTCGCGGTGGTCCACCCGGCCCGCCAGCACCCGGTGCCGGCAGGTCCCGCAGAAGCCCTGCCCGCAGGAGTAGGGGGTGTTGGGCAGCGCCCGGCGCACCGCCGTCAGCGCGGTCTCGTCCGCCGCGACCTCGACGACGCCGCCGGTGCGGGCGAGTTCCACCGTGAAGGGCTTCGCCTCGGCGGGCGCCGCCGCGGCGAACCGCTCCAGGCGGACCGCCCCCGGATCCGGTACGGCCTCGGTGACCGCCCGCATCAGCGGCTCGGGGCCGCAGCAGTAGACCAGGGTGCCGGGCCGGATCCCCGCCAGCGGGGCCAGGTCGGGCAGGCCCGTCTCGTCCTCGGCGGCGACGGTCACCCGGTCCCCGTAGGCGGCGAGTTCGGGCAGGAACGGCATCGAGGCGCGCGACCGACCCCCGTACAGCAGGGTCCAGTCCGCGCCGGCGGCGGTCGCCGCGCGGAGCATCGGCAGGACCGGGGTGATCCCGATGCCGCCCGCGACGAACGCGTACGAGGCCGCGGGCTCCAGCTCGAACCGGTTGCGGGGCGGCCGTACCCGCACCTCGGTGCCCTCCACCAGCTGCTCGTGCGCCTCGCGGGAGCCGCCCCGGCCGTCCTCGACGAGCCGGATCGCGACCGTCCAGCGCCCCGCCTCGGACGGGTCCCCGCACAGCGAGTACTGGCGCACCAGCCCCGAGGGCAGGGTCAGGTCCACGTGCGCGCCCGGGGTCCAGGCCGGCAGCTCGCCGGACTCCAGCACCAGCCGCAGCACCCCTTCGGCCGGTTCGGTGCGCGAGACGACCACGGCGTGCAGCGCGCGGCGCGGGGAGTACCCCGACACCGGGTTCTCCAGGGCCGGCAGCGGCCACAGCGGGGAGCGGCCGATCCGCTTGAGCACCGCGCGCCGGGCCAGGACGGCGGCCCCCGCCACCGCCGTGACGGCCAGGGCCCGCCTCACGGCCGCACCCCGCCGTTGGCGCCGGGGGAGGAGGCCAGGTAGGCCCGGGCCTGGGCGGTCGAGCCCTCCTGCGAGGGG
The DNA here is from genome assembly GCF_056435605.1 of Streptomyces sp. NPDC043896. Taxonomy (NCBI): domain Bacteria; kingdom Bacillati; phylum Actinomycetota; class Actinomycetes; order Kitasatosporales; family Streptomycetaceae; genus Streptomyces; species Streptomyces sp. NPDC043896. The sequence goes on along the minus strand of NZ_JBWKEE010000007.1, from coordinate 274,813 downwards.
TGGTACGTACGGGAGAGGTAGGTGGGGATGGACCGTGCCATCGCCCCGGCCGAGGGGAGGACGCCCCGGCGGCCGGCCCGCAGGAACTGCCCGTAGGAGGCCTTGGCGCCGGGCCGCTGGGGGTCGTTCTCGACGAAGAAGCGGGCGCCGCGCTGCCAGAGGAAGAGCAGGGCGGCGAAGCCGCCGGCCCAGGTCCGCACCCGGCGGCGGTAGCTGCCGTCCAGGTGCATGAACAGGTCGAAGGCGACGGAGCGGTGCTCGACCTCCTCCGCGCCGTGCCAGCGCAGCAGGTCCAGCATCATCGGGTCGGCGCCGCGCCGGTCGAGCTCCTTGGCGTTGAGCACCCAGTTGCCGAGGAAGGCGGTGTAGTGCTCGATCGCGGCGATCATCGCGACCCGCTCCATGAGCCACCACCTGCGGGCCCGGCCCGGGGGGAAGGTGCGGTCGCCGAGGAGCTTCTCGAACATCCAGTCCACTTGGGCGGTGTAGGGCGTGGGGTCCAGCCCGAGGCGCTTGAGGTGGGGGAGCACGTCGTCGTGCGCGGCGGCGTGCATCGCCTCCTGGCCGATGAAGCCGATGACGTCCGCCCGCAGCCGGTCGTCCGTGATGTGGGGGAGGGCCTGCTTGTACACGTGCACGAACCAGCGCTCACCGGCGGGCAGCAGCAGGTGCAGCACGTTGATGGTGTGCCCGGCGAAGGGCTCGCCGGGCAGCCAGTGCAGCGGGGTGTCCTCCCAGGAGAAGGACACGTCGCGGGGTTCGAGGTCTATGTGTTCCGACGCCACGGGGGCGGGGGCGGGCGGCCTATTAGACATGGCGTCAATGTACTGACGGGTACCCGCCAGGAAAACCCCCCGGCGCCGCCGAATCCGCCCGAAGGCGTCCGACAGGCGCGCCGGGAACCGCGCGACCGGCCCCGGCCGACCCGCACACCACCCCGGGGGCGCGGGGAACCGCGCGCTCAGCCACCCACGGCCCGCGGCCCGAGGCGGACGCGCCGCACCCCAGCCCGCCCCGCCCGACCCCGCCAAACCTAGCGGAGCACCCCGGCCTTGCTGCCGTCCGTCAGCTTCCCCGTCAGGTCCACCTGCGCGCCCTCCGGCGCCTTCAGGGCCAGCCGGTTGCCGTGCGCGCTCCCGCTCACCCCCGCGCCCGACGCCGACAGCGACGCGAACTGCGCGCTGCCCGCCGCCAGGACGTACCACTGCCCCGCGCGGGACTTCCACAGCACCCCGGCCAGCACCCGGGGCTCGCGCGGCCCGCACGCCGGGGAGCCCTCCGCCTTGGCCGCCTGGGCCGCCAGCGGCGCACCCGGGGCCAGGAACTGGGCCTGCACCCGGTCCGCCGTGCCCTGCCAGGTCTCGGCCCGGGTGCACAGCCAGGTGGCCGTCCCGTCGCCCTCGGGCAGCGGCTGCTTCGCGTACGTCCAGGCGTTGACGGAACGCACCCCGTGCGAGCGCACCGACGGCAGCAGGCACGCCGTCTTCGACCACTCCCCGAGCTCCGCGGCCTCCGTCACGTCCCGCGCGGCACCCGGTGCGCCCGAGGTCAGCCGGGCCGCGGTCAGCTCGCCCAAGTCGGTCACCAGCCGGGTGGCGCCGTCCCCGGTCAGGGACAGCGCGCTCCAGCTGGTGCAGTCGCCGTTCGGGGCGGGGCCCAGCACCGGCGGGGTGACCCCGTCGGGGGTGAGCTTCAGCGCGGCCGCCTGCTCGCCCGGCTTGAGCAGGTCGCGCAGGGCGGCGCCGGTCACCCAGGGGGCCGTCAGGTAGCGGACGTTGCCGTCGACGCGGCTGAGGACCAGGGCGGTCGCCGTGTCCGCCGTGGCCCCGTCGGTCCGGGCGAAGTCGAGGGCGGCGCCCGCCGTGCCGTTGCGCGGCTCGGCGTACCGGACCACGCGCAGCCCGTCGTACAGCAGGACCACCACCGCCTGGTCGACCGTGCCCGCGAACAGCAGCTGCGCCGGCCCCATCGGCGGCCCCGACGGGCTGCCCGGGGTCGCCGAGACCACCACCTCCTTGCCGGGCCGGGCCCACACCGCGAGCGCCCGGCGCAGCAGCTCCGCGTCCTGGACGCGGTCGCCGCGCGCCGGCCAGGCGGAGTAGTCCGTCCGGGAGGACGTACGCCACACCGCCGGCGCGACCCGCACCAGCTGCGCCGGGTCCAGGGCCTGCTCCGCCGCGGCGTTGCGCGCGTACAGCGGGGCCGAGGGCCCGTCCGAGCCCCAGCCGCCGCCCGGCAGGGCCAGCAGCGCCCCGCACACCGCGAGCGCGGCGGCGGCGGCCAGTCCGGCCCGCGCGAACCGGCGCCGCCGCAGCAGGTCGGTGGGCCGGGCCTGGAGCACGCAGGGGTCGAACTCGGGGGAGGCGAACAGGCCGTCGTGCGCCGGATCCCCCGACTCCGCGACCGCCGCCGCCGGGTCGGCGACCCCTGCCTCCGCGAGCACCCTGAGCACCTCCGGCCCGTCCAGCCCCTCCAGCGCCCGCAGCACGCAGGCCGCGCGGCCGGGGCCGTTCAGCGTGGCCAGCCACTGGTCAAGGGCCAGCTCCTCGGCCCCGCCCGCGCGCGGGAACAGCCGCAGCCCCCAGACCTGCGGCAGCAGCGCGGGCAGCTGCCCGCGCAGCGGGAGCGCCTTGAAGGTCAGCGGGATCCCCGCCTCCAGGGCGGAGCGCAGCACGCGCAGCCGGACGTACGCGTAACCGGACTCGGGCCCGCCCAGCCCGCCGCGCTGCGCCGGCACCCCGCCCTGCACGGCCGCCGGGTCGGCGCCCCGCCGCCCGCGCGGCAGCGCCCGCTGGGTCAGCGAATGGGCGGTGAGCACCCGCCGGTTGCGGCCGAGGGAGGGCGGCAGCACCAGGTAGGCCAGCCGCACCAGCCGCGGGTAGTGCTCGACGATGGCGGCCTCGGCCTGCTCGACGTCGGGGGGCAGGGGGCGGGTGGCGGTATCCGGCGCAGTCACGTTCAGCAGAACGAGGGAATCGTCGGATGGTCACCCGTCTTCGCGCACCCGTTCGGGCGAATTCCGGGTGCCGAGGTGTACGCGGCGGGTTGCCGGCGTGCCGCGTCGACGGCCCCCGGGCGATCCGTCCGGCGCCCCTCAGGCGATGAGCTTCGCGCGCAGCGCCGCGACCGTCTCCTCGGAGACGCCGAGGCCCTCGTGCACGTACTTCTCCATCGAGCCGTAGCGGACGCGGACCTCGTCCAGGCCCGCCTCCAGGTAGGAGGGGAACACCCCGATCAGGGCCAGCGCGATGTCCGGGTCCCCGCCCGCGGCCGTGAAGCCCTCGATCATCGGGGCGAAGGCCTGCTTGACCGCCGGGTTCACCGACAGGTATTCGGCCATCAGGGTGTCCTCGTCGGCGCCGAGCAGCGCGAGGACCAGCGTCGCGCCCCAGCCCGTACGGTCCTTGCCGGCCGTGCAGTGGAAGAGCAGCGGGCCGCCCTCGGGGTCGGCGGCCTCGGTGAGCAGGGTGCGGTACGCGGCGTGCGCGGAGCCGGTGCTGACGAAGGAGCGGTACACGGAGCCGAACAGGGTCTGCGCCTTCCCGCCGCCCAGGTGCTCCATGGCCACCGCCGGGTCGGCCAGGAGGTCCTTCAGCTGCGCGGCGGCCGGCATCCGGTGGTCGCTCATCTTGTCGGCCAGCACGTCGCGGACCAGCAGCCGGACCCCGTCGGGTATCCGGTCCGGGTGGTCGGCCCGCTCGGCGTCGCTGCGCAGGTCGATGACGGTCCGCAGGCCGAGCGCCGCCACCACCGGGTCGGCGTCGACGTCCAGCCGGTCCAGCGCGCCCGAGCGCAGCAGGAGGCCGGGGCGGACCGTGCGGCCGCCGGCGAGCGGGGTGCCGCCGAGGTCGCGGAGGTTGGCGACGGTGGCGGAAGGGGTGGCGGTCATCGTGGCGGCTCCAGCGGTGTGGCTCGTAGTGCGTGGCGGACCCGGGCGGGGTGTGGAGGTGGGTGGGGTGCCCGGGTGACTTACTCGTGTTGCTTGTGCTCATCCATGCGCGACCTTCCCGGTTCTTGGGGATTTGGTCAGGTAAGAGCGATTTTCCGATGCTTCGGTCGGGAAAGACAATCGACGGCGACCGAGAGGCCCATCCCCACGCCCAGCGCCACCAGGTGCCCGGCGTCGGTGAACGTCCGCCCGCGCCGCAGCAGCGGCTGCGCGGCGAGGACCAGCAGGCCCGCCCGGGCGGCGCCCCGCACGGGGCCGCGCGGCAGCGCCGAGGTCAGGGCGCCCAGGACGGCGTTGAACCCGTAGCTCGTGCCGACGTCCAGGGCCCGGCGGGTCTCGGGACCGGCGGTACGGCGCAGGGCGCCGTAGACGAGGAGCGTCGCCGAGGCGTGCCCGAAGAGGAAGGCGGCGGCCGTCCACCACGCCCCGTACGCGTACTCCGCGTAGCCCAGGACCGCGACCAGCAGCAGGGCGTACGGCAGCGGCATCGGCTCCTCGACCACGAAGGCGCTGCTCAGCAGGGTCTCCCAGTGGCCGGTGTCGAGGTTGTCGACGTTGGTCGAGCAGCCGCGCAGCACCCGCTCCCGCGCGGCCGGATCCAGCCGTCCGAGGGCGTGCGCCCCGAGCTGGACCCCGCCCGCGTAGACCGCTCCCAGCGGCACTGACCATGACCACGGCGATGGATTCACCGGTCCATGATCGGATACGGCCCTCTTGCGGGCGGCGGCGGGCCCCGTGAGACGATGACCGGAACATGACTGAATCCCCACTCCGTGCGCCGATGCGCGGTACGCGGGCCGCGATGTTCGCGGCCGTGTGCGTCGCTCTGGGCGCGGTGGGGCATTCGTACATGTCCGGGACGGATGTCCCCATCGGCAGTCTTCTGCTGGCTTTCGCCGTGACCGGCGCCCTCGCCTGGGCCGCCGCCGGGCGCCGCTGCGGCCCGGCCGGGATCACCGCCGCGCTGCTCGCCGTCCAGGGCGTCCTGCACCTCGCCTTCTCCGCCGGCCAGGCGGCCGGGCACGGCCACGGACACAACGGCCCCGCCGCCCCCGCCGCCGTCCTGCCCGAGCCGATGCCCGGACACCACCACGTACCCGGCATGCGGATGGACGCCCCGGCCGCCGCCGCGCACGTGCCGGGCACGGGCGCCGAAGGCGCCGCCCGCATGGGCGGCATGGGCGACTTGGCGGGCGGAACGGCCGGCGGCACGGGCTCGGGGGGCATGGGCTCCGGGACCACGGTCGCCGGCATGGGCGACATGGCCGGCGGCGCGGACGCCATGGGCGACATGGCCGGCGGTGTCGGCGACGTGCTCGCGATGGCCGGGCACGGTGGCCTCGGCATGATCGCCGCGCACCTCCTCGCCGGGCTCTTCTGCGCCGCCTGGCTCGCCCGCGGCGAAGCCGCCGTCTTCCGGATCGCCGGAGCGCTCGGCGCCACCGCGCTGCTCGCCGCCCGGCCGCTCGCCCGCGTCCTCGCCCTGCTGCTGACCCGGCCGGCCCCCGTACCGGCCCCGCCCGCGCACTGCCCTCCGTACGAACGCCCGCGCCGGCTGCGCGGAGCCGTACACGCCCACACCGCGGTCCGCCGCGGTCCGCCCGGCCGGCCCGACACCCGCACCACGGCCCCGAGGCCGTGTCGCCAGAGCCCCGCCCGGCCGGCGGACCCCGCAGCGCACGCCCACCGCGTCGCCCCGGGCCGCCGGTGCGCCCCTTCGCGCGCGCACGCACCGGGCGCCGCCGGCCCCGCCCGCAGGGCGGCCGGAACCGCTCCGGCGACACCCGTACCGCTCCCCGCGCACGCCTGACCGGCGCGATCCCGGGCGGCGGACGGGACCTGGGGGCCGATTCCCCCTGTCTCGCCGAACCCCAGGACCGACATGACCGACATCGTCGACACGTCCCGTGACGAACGTCAGGACGACCCCGTCCGCGAAGCCGGAGCACCGGCCGCCGCCTCACCCGCCCGCCGCACCGGCGGCGGCTGGGCCGCGCTGCGGCCCCTGCTCCTGCGCATGCACTTCTACGCGGGCCTGCTCATAGCCCCGTTCCTCTTCCTCGCCGCCGCCACCGGCCTGCTGTACGCCGGCTCCTGGCAGGCGGAGCGCGTCCTCTACTCCCACGAGCTGACCGTCGACAGAGTCGGCGAAGCCGCCGTGCCGCTCAGCACCCAGGTGAAGGCCGCCCAGGCCGCCGCCCCCGACGGCAAGGTGCTCGGCGTGTGGCCCGCGCCCGAAGCGGACGCGACCACCCGGGTCATCATGGAGAAGCCGGGTCTCGCGGAGGGCGAGACCCTCACCGTCTTCGTCGACCCCTACACCACCGACGTGCGCGGGCAGCTGACCACCGCCGGTGACGCGCTGCCGCTGCGGGCCTGGCTGAGCGAGTTCCACGCGAGCCTCCAGCTCGGCGAGTTCGGCCGCAACTACAGCGAACTCGCCGCCAGCTGGCTCTGGGTGGTCGCCCTCGGCGGACTCGCCCTGTGGATCGGCCGGCGCCGCGCCCGCAAGGCCGACCTGGTCCTCCCCGACCGCAAGGCCACCGGCCGCCGCAAGACCCTCTCCTGGCACGGCACCGTCGGCCTGTGGGCCGCCGCCGGGCTCGTCGGCCTCTCCGTGACCGGCCTGACCTGGTCGAACTACGCCGGCGAGAACATCGGACAGCTCCAGGACCGGCTCGGCGGCGCCACCCCCTCCGTCACGGCCAAGCTCGATCCCGGCGCGGGCGCCGGCGCCGACGGCGGCGACGAGCACGCCGGACACGTCATGACCGACGGCATGGAGATGCCCCCGCCGGCCCCCGTCCACGACATCGGCATCGACCAGGCGGTGGCGGCCGCCCGCGCCGCCGGGGTCACCGAGAACCTGCGCGTGACCCTGCCCGCCAAGGGCAAGGGCTACGTCGTCAAGGAGAACGACAAGACGCTCCCGGTGAACCTGGACTCGGCCGCCGTCGACCCCGCCGACGGCCGGGTCATGGACACCCTGCGCTTCGCCGACTACCCGCTGCTCGCCAAGATGACCCGCTTCGGCATCGACCTGCACATGGGCCTCACCTTCGGCATCGCCAACGAGATCGCGCTGGCCGCGCTCGCCGTCGCCGTGATGTTCCTCGTCGTGTGGGGCTACCGGATGTGGTGGATGCGCCGCCCCACCAAGGAGAACCGCCGCTCGGTCGGCCGGGCCCAGCCGCGCGGCGCCTGGCGCAGGCTGCCGGTGACCGTACTGCTGCCGTTCGCCTGCGTGACGGCGGTCGTGGGCTGGTTCGTCCCGCTGCTGGGCCTCAGCCTGCTGGCGTTCCTCGTGATCGACCTGGCCGTGGGGTTCGCCGGGCGCCGGCGCGCGGCGAAGGCCGCCGCCGGCGTGTAGCCGGGGCCTGAACGGCCGTGGGCCCGTACGCGCTCGCGCGCGCACGGGCCCACGGTCATACCGGGCGTCAGGGCGTCAGGGCGTGTACTTGTACCCGACCCGGCGGACGGTCTGGATCGCCCCGCGGTGCGCCGCGCCCAGCTTGCGGCGCAGCCGGGCGATGTGGACGTCGACGGTCCGGCCGTCGCCCACGTGCCCGTACCCCCACACCGTGGTCACCAGCTGGTCGCGGCTGTGCACCCGGTGCGGGTGGGCCACCAGGTGGGCGAGCAGCTCGAACTCCAGGTAGGTCAGGTCCAGCTGCTCGCCGTCGACCTCGGCCGTGCGCCGGGCGGCGTCGATCCGCACGAGCGCGTCTCCGGTGGTCGTGGACGGCCCGGTCGCAGGCTGGGTGTGCGCGGCCGGTCCGGCGGCGGGCGCCGCGACGGGAACGGACTGCGGGGCGAAGGCGACCGGCTGCTGGTCGGCCGGTACGAGGACCAGGTAGCCGACCATCGGCGGCTGGCCCGGCAGCGCCGGCACGGCGTGCTGGGGCGCGGGCAGCCAGGTGGCGCCCGGCGGGAGCAGGTCCACCACGCGGGCCACCTCGTCCCGGTCCACGGCGCGGAGCCGGTGGCGCGGACTCGGCGGGAAGGGCAGGGGAGCGGAGGTCGCGGCGGAGGCGGCAGAAGCGAAGGAACGGGTGTTCGTCATGAGTGGTCAGCTCTTTCACGCGGAGTGATCGGCAGAGGACGTACGTGTGCAGGTTCGTGTGCACGTAGTCGTTGCGTACCGCGCAGACCGAAGGCCCCGGGGCGGGTCTGGTGAGTGGTCCCGGAAGGCTTTAGAGGGCCGGCGCGTTCTCGGCGCGGCAACACACCCGGTCGAAGTCGTGATCCTGACGGGACGGCCAGAACGGCTCCAGGTCGCTGCGACCTCTGGGGTAGTACGGATGGCTGGCCATGGGCGCCATTGAAGCAGAAACGAGGACCCCGGGGCAGGTTGCGTCTCACTTGCCGGACCGGAATCTCATATTCTGTCGTCACGTCTTCGTCAGGCCGTCACAATCCCGACATACCGTCAGCCCGAAAGCCGCTTCCGCCAGTCGAGCCCGGTCACCCGTATCGCATCGTGGGCGGACCCGTCCCACGCCCACGACAGCCCCTCGCCGTCCGGCGCCGCGATCCCGCTTGCGTCGAGCGCCGCGACGACCCGGGCCTGACGACGGCGGCGCCCGCGCTCCCGGGGGAGGGCGGGCGCCGCCGTCGTCGTCAGGTCCGGGGGCCGGTCGGATCAGACCAGGCCGTCCTTCTCCAGGCCCGTGCAGCAGGTGTCCGTGATCAGGCGGGTCACCACGTACGGGTCCACGTTCGCGTTCGGGCGGCGGTCCTCGATGTAGCCCTTGCCGTCCTTCTCCACCTGCCACGGGATGCGGACCGACGCGCCGCGGTCCGAGACGCCGTAGCTGAACTCGTTCCACGGGGCCGTCTCGTGCAGACCCGTCAGGCGCTCGTCGATGCCCGCGCCGTAGTTCTTGACGTGGTCCAGCGGCTTGCTGCCCTCGCCCAGCGCCTCGCACGCCGAGATGATCGCGCGGTAGTCCTCGCGCATCGCCTTCGTGGAGAAGTTGGTGTGCGCGCCCGCGCCGTTCCAGTCGCCCTTCACCGGCTTCGGGTTCAGCGTCGCCGACACGTTGAAGTCCTCCGCCGTGCGGTACAGCAGCCAGCGCGCGATCCACAGCTGGTCGGAGACCTCCAGCGGGCCCAGCGGGCCGACCTGGAACTCCCACTGGCCCGGCATGACCTCGGCGTTGATGCCGGAGATCTCCAGGCCGGCGGCGAGGCAGTGGTCCAGGTGCTTCTCGACGATGTCGCGGCCGAAGATCTCGTCCGCGCCGACACCGCAGTAGTAGCCGCCCTGCGCCGCCGGGAAGCCGCCCACCGGGAAGCCGAGCGGGCGGGTTCCGTCGAAGAAGGTGTACTCCTGCTCGATGCCGAAGATGGCCTCCTGCGCGGCGAACTTCTCCGCGACCGGACGCAGCAGCGCGCGGGTGTTCGACTCGTGCGGGGTCATGTCGATGTTGAGCACCTCGCACAGGACGAGGATGTCGTTCCCGCCGCGGATCGGGTCCGGGCAGGAGAAGACCGGCTGGAGGACCCGGTCCGAGGCGTGGCCCTCGGCCTGGTTCGTGCTCGAACCGTCGAAGCCCCAGATCGGCAGCTCCGCGCCTCCCCCAGGACCTTCGGTGTGGGAGGGGCTCCCAGCCAGGATCTTCGTCTTGGAGCGGAGCTTCGCCGTCGGCTCGGTGCCGTCGATCCAGATGTACTCAGCCTTGTAGCTCACGGGACCATCCTGACTCTGCGGGTGCTGACTCTGCGGGTGCTGACTCTGCGGGCGCTGCGGAACGCTGCGGTGTTGACCGCAGCGTGCCCCGTGGCGATTTCTCATCCGTTGCCCATGTGTGAACCCTGTGTTACCGGGGTTTACGCCGCAGGTCGGGTGGCTTGATCGAGTCGGTCGCTGTGCATCCGTCCGAGTGCGGCACACTGAGCGGGTGAGCATTTCGTACGATTTGAACTCTTCCGGTGACGGCCCGGGCGACGGCCCCCGCCGCGCCCGCCCCCGCGTCGGCCTGCTCGGCACCGGCCCCTGGGCCCGCCGCACCCACGCCCCCGCCCTCGCCGCGCACACCGGCTCCGAGTTCGCCGGAGTCTGGGGCCGCCGCCCCGAAGCCGCGGCCGAGCTCGCCGAGGCGTACGGGGTGAAGGTGTACGAAGACCCCGACGCGCTGTTCGCCGACTGCGACGTCGTGGCCTTCGCCCTGCCGCCCGACGTCCAGGCTCCGCTCGCCGTCCGCGCGGCCGCCGCCGGCTGCCACCTGCTGCTCGACAAGCCCGTCGCCACGACGGTCGCGGACGCCCGCGCCGTCGCCGACGCCGCCGCGGCGCACACGGTCGCCTCCGTCGTCTTCCTGACCCTGCGCTTCGCCGAGCCGACGGCGGGCTGGGTCCGCGAACAGGCCGGGCGCTCCGGGTGGTTCACCGCCTCCGCCCGCTGGCTCGGCGCGGTCTTCCCGCCCGCCGGCGAGCCCAGCGCGTACGCCGACTCGCCCTGGCGCAAGGCCAAGGGCGGGCTGTGGGACGTCGGCCCGCACGCCCTGTCCGTCCTGATCCCGGTGCTCGGCGAGGTCACCGCCGTCTCCGCCACCCGGGGCCCGTCCGACCTGGTGCAGCTGGCCCTGCGGCACGCCTCGGGCGCCGCCAGTACCGCCGTGCTCAGCCTGGGCGCCCCGCGCGCGGCCGCCGGGGTGGGGCTCGAACTGCGCGGGGCCGAAGGCGTCTTCTCGCTGCCGGACTGGAGCGACGTACCGGGTGCCTACGGGCGCGCCCTGGACGCGCTGCTCGACGCCGCGCGCACCGGGGTGCCGGACCCGCGCGGGGCGGAGTTCGGGGCCCGGCTGACGGAGATCCTGGCGGAGGCGGAAGGGCAGCTGGGGCACGCTACTTGATGAGGGCGTTGGCCACGATGATCACCAGCCCGATCGCGGCGTCGGCCAGGCCGATGAGCAGGGCCGAGCCGATCCGGTAGCCGACCCGCAGCGCCACGAAGGCCCCCCAGGCGAACAGCAGCGCCGTGTTCAGCCCGAGTCCGACGGCCGTCACCCCGTACGGCTCCCAGCCCCCGACCCAGGCGAGCAGGAGCAGGACCACGGTGGGGAGGGTGGCGGCGATCATCGGCCACTCGTTCCACAGGGCCCGGCCCAGCAGCCGCCACCGGTGCGCGGCGGATCCGGTCTGGTGGTCGGCCATGTGGTGCGCGTAGCCGTGGGCGAGGGCGCCGGCGGCGGCGGTGACGAGGATCCAGCAGGCGTCGTAGAACGGCGTGTATTCCCCGCCCCGCTGGTCCAGCGCGGCCAGCAGCCCACTGGCCAGCACGGTCCCGTACACCCCGCCGAACATCCAGTCGGCCCCGCGGCGGGGCGGGGCGATGGGGTAGGGGGTGGGCTGTTCGGTCATAGGCATGGTCCTCTGGTGCGTTTTGGGTGCATTTGCTCCTCGGGTCACCCTAGTGGGGAGGGGATGGGGGCGGCGTGAAGGTGGGTGCGGGTGCGGGTGCGGGGCGGGGGTGCGGGAGCGGCAGCCCCTTGGCCCGGGTCGGGGAGGGGATGGGGGTTTCCCGTCAGTCCCATCGTCCTTCCGTGTCGTGCCGGTCCCTCAAGGGCGCTCCTTCGTCGCGTCACTTCGTGATCGCCTTCGGCGCCCCTTGACCGACCGGCCCGCCCCGGAAAGCCGAAAGACTGCCGGGAAACCCCCAAAAGAACGGTCACGGGGCAAGAGAGGGAGGAGCGGCCCCGTCAGCGATGGGCGAGGGGCCGGGGGCCGGCCCGCCGGGCATCCGGGCGGCCTTGATTCCTGGTTCAGGGACGGGGGCGCGGCTACCTGCACGAGAGGTTGATCAGAGCGACCTGCGGAGCACCCGGGCGCGGCAGATCGCTACGCGCTCCTCATCGATTGGCGTCCGGCTGCCGTCCTGGGCTGAGATCCGGTGCGGACGGGGAGTGGGTACCGTGATCCACACAGCTGATCGATTTCTGAAGAAAGCGTCGTCGTGAGCGATTCGCGCCCCCACATCCTGTTCTCCTTCGGCACGCTGATGGACCCGAAGGTTCAGCGGGCCCTCTTCGGCCGGGTCGTGCCCAGTCGTCCCGCGTCGCTGGCCGGGTACACGACCAGGCCGCTGAAGATCACCGACCCGGACGTGATCGCCGCCAGCGGCCTGGACGTTCACCTGACCCTGGAGCGCAAGCTCGGCAGTGAGGTCGAGGGAGCCGTCCTTCACCTCACCGATGAGGAACTCGCCGCAGCCGACGACTACGAGGTCGACGACTACACCCGCCGGCGGGTGGTCCTTTCGTCCGGGGAGAGCGCCTGGGCCTACCTGGACGCGAAGCCGCTCCGGCCGGCGGCGCGGATCGTGATCGTGGGCGACAGCATCGCCTACGGGCGTTGCGATCCGCAGGGTGGATGGGCGGCCCGCCTGGCCGCCGCCCACATAGCCGGGAACGAGACCGCGCACCGCGTCTTCAACCTCGCCGTCCCCGGTTCCACGTTGGCGGCCGTCAGCGAGCAGACGCCCACCCTTCTGCCTCCCCGCCTGCCTGACACGATCGTGCTCGCGGCAGGCATCAACGACTCCGCCGTGCCCCTGTCGACGCCGGATGCCGATGGACTGGCGAACATCGAGGACGGTCTCGACGCACTGGCCGCCACGGCCCATGCGCACCATGCGCGCCTGGTCGTTCTGGGTCCCGTCTGGCTCGACGAAGAGCGCACTCGTGACTACGAGGGCCTGTGCTTCACCCGGCAACGAGCGCTCACCCTCCGGGAGTCGATGCGGGCCTGGTGCGAGGAGGAGCACATCGACTTCGTCGACATGTGGGAGCCGCTGGAGGGGAAGCCCGAGCTCCTCGCCGACGGCATACACCCCACCGGCGAGGGGCACGAGGCGCTCTACCGGCACCTCACCGGCTGATCCCGGCACAGTTCGAGGTGCGAGCCCCTGAACCGCGACCGCATCCGGCGGTCGTGGGTGACGAGGACCAGGGCGCCCTGGTAGTCGGCCAGGGCCTCTTCGAGTTCCTCGACGAGGGCGGGCGCCAGGTGGTTGGTGGGCTCGTCCAGGAGCAGCAGGTCGACCGGGTCGCTCACCAGCCGGGCCAGCTCGATCCGGCGCCGCTGTCCGTAGGAGAGGTCCCCGACGCGCAGCCGCAGATCGGCCGGCCGGAACAGGCCGAGCGCGAGCAGCGCGGCGGTGTGCTCGTCCGGGTCGCCCGCGCGCCCCGCCGCGAAGGCCTCGGCGACGGTGAGCCCGGGCGGCCAGGGCGTCTCCTCCTGGCGCAGGTGGCCCACCCGTCCGCTGACGTCCACCGAGCCGGCGTCCGGGGCGAGTTCTCCCGCGAGTACGCGCATCAGGGTGCTCTTGCCCGCGCCGTTGGGGCCGGTCACCAGCAGCCGTTCGCCGGCCCCGATCGACAGGGAGGGGACGTCGAGCCGCTCGCCGACCCGGACGTCGGTGAGGCGGGCGGCCGTCCTCGCGGTGCCGGGGCCCGTGGCGATGCGCGTGGTGAGGACGAGGGGCTCGGGAGGCGGGGCCACAGGGCTGGCGGTCAGCCGCTCGACCCGTTCCTTGGCGTTGCGGATGCGGACCATGGCTCCGTGTCCGCGTCCGCGCGCACGGAAGCCGCCGTGACCGAAGACGCTGAGCGGCATCTTGCGCGGGATGGCGTCCAGCCGCGCCACGTTGGACTCGGCGAGCTGCCGGTTGCGGCCGAGCTCGGTCCGCCAGTCGTCGTACTCCTGCAGCCGTCGCCGGCGTTCGGCCGCCTTCGCGGAGAGGTAGCCGTCGTAGCCGTTGCCGTGGCGGGAGACGCCGCCTGACCCGACCTCCAGAACCGTGGTGGTGAGGCGCTCCAGGAACACGCGGTCGTGACTGACCGCGATCACCGTGCCGCGGTGGGCGCGCAGGTGCTCTTCGAGCCAGCCGACCGCCTGGTCGTCGAGGTCGTTCGTCGGCTCGTCCAGCAGCAGCAGCTCGGGGGCCGAGGCCAGGGTGGCGGCCAGTGCCAGGCGGGACCGCTCGCCGCCCGAGAGGGTGCCCAGCCGCCTGTCGCGGTCCAGCCGGGGCAGCCCCAGGCCGTGCAGGGCGATGCCCACCCGGGTGTCCGCCGCGTAGCCGCCCCGGGCCTCGTACTGCTCGATCAGTGCGGCGTAGGCCGTCGGCGCGGACTCAGACGTGGTCAGCTCGGCTTCGGCGCGGCGCATGCGCGCTTCGAGCGCGCGGAGGTCGGCGAGGGCCAGGTCGACGGCGTCCTGAACGGTCGCGCCGGGCGGGAGGTCCAGGGTCTGGGGCAGGTATCCGGTGCCCCCGGGTGCCTCGACGGTCAGTTCGCCGCTGTCGAAGCGCTCCTGGCGGGCGATCAGCCGGAGCAGGGTGGACTTCCCGGAGCCGTTGTCACCGATGACGCCGACCTTCTCGCCGGGCTTGACGGTGAGGCTGACGCGGTCCAGGACGACGTGGTCGTCGTACCGCTTGGTGAGGTCGTGGAGGGTGAGCTGTGACGTGCGCAAGGTGCGGTTCCCCTGTTCTCGGCCGGGCCGGTGGATGTCGTTCGGTGTCGTGCGCGGGCGAGGGGGGAGCGGGTTTCGTATGGAAGTTCTCCTCTGTGCGGGGTCAGGCGGTGGCCGGTGCGGCCCACTCCACGAACTGGACGATCACGCCGTTGGGGTCGGTGATCTGGAAGAGGCGTTCGCCCCAGGGCTCTTCGCGCAGCGGCATGGTGACGTCCACGCCCGCGGCCCGCATGCGCTCTTCCTCGTCCGCGATGCCGCTGGGGACGGTGAAGGCGAGGATGAGGCCGGAGGCGCGCCGGTCGCGCTGATCGGCCGGCAGGACCTCGGTGCCGCGGGCGAGCAGGACGATGTCGACCGCCGCGTCCGGGCGGGTCAGGGACGCGAAGCCGTCGGAGGCGGCCTGCTCGGTGTAGCCGAGGTGGGTCGTGAAGAACCTCTGGGACGCGGCTACGTCGTCGACGGTGAGCGAGACGGTGGAGGTGGTGATCTGCAAGGCGCATCCTTAGGTCAAGGCGAAACTTACGACGGACGTAAAGTTAGACCACGGGCCCCCGGGGTGTCAACATAAAAATGCCACGGGGGTAAGATTGCTCCATGAGTACTGACGCCACCGCGCCCTCCGTCGGCCTCCGGGAATCGAAGAAGCAGGAGACCCGGCAGCTGATCTCCGACCACGCCACCCGGCTGTTCATCGCCCAGGGCTTCGAGCAGACCGCCATCGCCGAGATCGCCGCCGCCGCCCGGGTCGCCAAGAAGACCGTCACCAACTACTTCCCGCGCAAGGAGGACCTGGCCCTGGACCACCAGGACCTCTTCATCGCCTCTCTGGCGGGCGTGGTCGGAGCCCGCCGGCCCGGCGAGTCCGCCCTGGCGGCACTGCGCCGGGCGTTCGTCGACTCGGCGAAGGCGCAAGAGCCGGTCGCGGGCTTCTCCGGCCCCGACTTCGCCCGCATGGTCGCCGACAGCCCCACCCTCTCCGCCCGCCTGCGCGACCTGCACGACCTGCGCGAAGCGGCCCTGGCCGACGCCCTGGCCGACGCCACCGGCGCATCCCGCGACGACATCACCCTCCGCGCCGCCGCGGCCCTGCTCGGCGCCGTGCACCGCACCCTGTTCCGGCGCATCCAGGAACTCACCCTGGCCGGCTGGCCCGGCACCCGGATCTCCGCCACCGTCACCGCCGAGGCGGAAACCGCCTTCGCCCTGCTGGAGCCCGCGCTCGGCGACTACGCCCCGGCGTGACCGACCCGGGCCGGGCGGCCGCCATCCGGCGCGGGTATCAGCCCAGGGCGGCCGCCGGACGCCAATCGATGAGGAGCGCGTAGCGATCTGCCGCGCCCGGGTGCTCCGCAGGTCGCTCTGATCGACCTTTCCTGCGGGTAGCCGCGCCCCCGGCCCTGGCGGCAGGGATCTGGGAGCCCGGATGCCCGGTGGGCCGGCGCCCGGCCCCTCGCCTGGTCTCTGACGGACCCGTCCCTCCCTCTTCTGCCCCGTGACCGTTCTTTTGGGGGTTTCCCGGCAGTCTTTCGGCTTTCCGGGGCGGGACGGTCGGTCAAGGGTCGCCGAAGGCGATCACGAAGTGACGCGAACGCAGTGAGCGCCCTTGACGGACCGGACCGAACCGGAAGGACGATGGGACTGACGGGAAGCCCCCAGCCCGGCTGTGAGACCGCTCCGGGTCAGCCGGCCGTCGTGATGCCGTCCAGGAAAGTGGCCCAGGTGGTGGGGGTCACCGCTAGCTCGGGGCCACCCGTTACTTTGGAGTCCCGGATGCGGACGGCGCCCGTACCGGCGGCAACCTCGATGCAGTTGCCTTGGTCAGCCCCGCTGTGGCTGGACTTTATCCACCGATCCTGTTTCCGGGCAGGGTGCATCTTCACGTCAGTTTCTCCATCTGCTCTCTGATGAGGTCTGCACTGCTCCGCGCGGAAAGCGCCTCGCCCATCAGGTCCTCGAAGGCGCGCTGCGCTGCCCGCACATGCTCCGGCTCATCGATGATTCCGGTAGTACGGTACGCCTCCACGCAGACCACGGTCACGTGGCTGGGTGCTGTGCGGAAGCTTGCCGAACTGTTGATCATCAAGTGTGCCTCAGCGTCGAAAGGCAGCACGCGGATGCCGATCGTGGGGTGCTCCATGTGCGTCAGTAGCGCTCGGAGCTGACTTCGCATTACATCGCGCTGACCCAAGTGGCGGTGGAGTACGGATTCACACAAGACCACGCGAACCTCTGGAGGAGCCGCCCCCCGGAGGATGTCTTGCCGAGTGAGCCGGGCGCGTACGGCCTTCATGATCTCGGTCTCGCCGGCGCGGGGGTCGCCCTTGCACAGGATGGCACGCGCGTAATCGGAGGTCTGGAGCAGCCCGGGTACTACATGCTGCGACCACTCCCAGATGGCGATCGCCTCCCGTTCCAGCCGCATGCGACGTCGGTGTATCGCCGGGAAACTCTGTGCCACTGCCTCCTCGTACAGTCGCTTGAACAAGCCGTCCGTCTCGAAGATCTGATCCAACACCGCCGGCAGCTCCGGTGGGATCGCCCCTTCCCCCGACTCCATGCGGCTGATCGTGCTCTTCGACGTGCGCGCCAGACGGGCCGCGCTCGTCTGGGAGAGGCGGCGTTCCGGGTACAGCTCTCGGGCGCTCTTGAGTTCCTCGGCGAATCGGCGGCGTGGATCCGACTCCACGGACGCCCCCTTTCCACGTTCCCATGCGGTTGGTCACGACCGGACCTGACGCGTTCCCGCAGGCCAAGCGGGTCGGAATATGCCGCTCCGACCAAGGCACAGGTCGGTCAAGCGGGCGCTTTCGATCGTAGCTCCGCCTGCGTAACTCTGGCCTCACGCAAGGTAATTGAGCACTCGAACGGATGGTGGAATGTCATGCGTGATGCGACCGGCGCGGACGGTGGGACCAGCGCGGACGACATCGACTGGCTCGCCGGTGTCCTCCCCCGGCTCGACCGGGCCTGGGCCGATCTGGTCACCGGCCTGGACGCCGCCCTCCAGGGGTTCGTCTTCGTCCAGCGGTTCAGCGCCACGCCCCGAGGTGCCCGGCTCGCCCGGCATCTCGCGCTCGTGCAGCTGCACGCCTGGGGGATTCCGCACGGGAGCGGGGTCGGCGATGACGTCGGGCTCGTCATCGCCGAGCTCGCCGCCAACGCCGTGACGCACGGGCGGGTGGCCGGGCGGGACTTCGAGTTGCGGGTCAGCCGGCTGGGCGGGGTGGTGCGGGTCGAGGTGTCCGACGGGCGGCGGGATCGGCGGCCCCGCCTGACGGAGGGCGGGTACGGGCTGCGGGTCGTCGAGGGCGTCGCCGCCGCGTGGGGTGTTTCCGACCGCGTGGTCGGGAAGACCGTGTGGGCCGAGTGTGCCCTCAGGGCGTGAACGCCGTCCGCGCCGCCGTCAGGAAGGCGCGGATCGTCTCGCGCTCGGCGGGGCTGAGGGCGGCCAGGGAGTCCTGGACGGCGGTGAGCATCGGGCCGAAGAAGGTCTGGCCGAGCTCGATCGCCTCCGGGGTCACGCGGACCAGCACGCGGCGGCGGTCTTCGGGGTCGCGGACGCGCTCCGCGTGGCCCAGGCGTTCCAGGCGGTCGATCACCGCCGTGGTGCCGGCCGAGTTGAGACCGAGTCGGGTGGCCAGGAGGCCCGGGGTGGCGGGTTCGGCGGCGCGGCCTGCGTCCAGGAGGCAGATCAGGGCCCGTACGTCGGTCGGGTGCATGCCGTTGGCGGCGGCGAACTCCGCCTGGCGGAGGCTGAATTCGACGGTCACCGCGCGGAGCAGGTGCACCAGTTCCAGGTTCTCGCCCTTCTCGCCCTTCTCGCCCTTGTCGTCCTGCTCATCCTTGTCGTCCACCATGCCCCCACCCTAATATCTCTCGCTGAGCGAGATTATCGCCCATCGAGGGATCGGAGCAGGCCATGTCCCCCACCCCCGTCCGGACTTCCTTCCGCGCCGCCTACGACGCGGCCCTCGCCCGGTGGCCCGGGCCCGTCGAGGCCGTCGACGTGCCCACCCCCTACGGAGTCACCCGCGTCAACAGCTGCGGTCCGGTGGGCGGAGCGTCCGCGCCGCCGCTGGTGCTGCTGCCCGGGGGCGGGGCCACATCCACCGTGTGGGGGGCCTGCGTGGCGGCCGGGCTGGGGCGGGGGCGGCGGGTGCATGCCGTGGACCTGGTGGGGGAGCCCGGGCTCAGCGTGCCGGCGCCCGGGCGGGCGGTGCGCACCGTCGGGGACCTCACCGCCTGGTTCGACGCGCTGCTCGACGGCCTCGACGGCGTCAGCGGTCTCAGCGGTCTCAGCGGTCTCGGCGGTCTCGACGGCCTCAGCGGCCTCAGCGGCCTCGGCGGCCTCGGCGGCGGGCCCGTGACCCTGGCCGGGCACTCCTACGGGGCCTGGATCGCCGCCCACGCCGCCGCGCGGCGGCCCGAGCGGGTCGACCGGCTCGTCCTGCTCGACCCGACCCGGGTCTTCGCCGGGCTGCGTCCCGGCTACGTGCTGCGGGCGCTGCCGATGCTGGCGCGGCCGACCCCGGAGCGGATCCGCTCCTTCCTGGCCTGGGAGACCGGCGGGGCGGCGCTCGACCCCGCCTGGACGCGGCTCCAGGAGGAGACGGCCGCCTTCCCCACCGTGCGGCCGGTCACCGGCCCGCGCCCCGGCCCGGCCGGGCTCGGGGAGCTGCCGGTGGAGGTCCTCTTCGCGGGGCGGGCCCGCTGCCACGACCCCCGCCGGGCCGCCGACGCGGCGCGCCGGGCGCTGCCGGGCGCGCGGGTCGGCGTACTGGACGGGGTCTCGCACCACGCGCTGCCGCTGACGGCGGCCGCGCAGGTCGCCCGGCTCCTGGACCCGTCGGCCTGAAGGGCTCAGCCGGCGCTCGGCTTCGGCCCCTTCATGACCTTGCTGAGGGCCGCCAGCCCCTGCTCCTTCATGCCGCGCACGTAGTCCCAGCCGTTGTGGTCGCCGCCCTTGATCTCGTAGAGGTCGATCTTGATGGGCCCCTTGCCGTTCTCCAGCTGGAACTTCTCCAGCCGGTCCCGGCCGCCCTCCTTCGTCCCGTACTGGAAGTTGACGTACACCTCCGGGCCCTTCGACTGGATCAGCTTCTGGGCCAGCTTGCCGGGATCGTTCGCGTCCATCTCCGCCTTGTAGTTCTTCCACAGCGGGGAGTCGGGCGCGGTCTCGCCGCCGTTCGCGATCACGGCCCGGAACTTCTGCGGGTGCTGCAGGACCTGCTTGAGGCCGACGAAGGCGCCGGAGGAGTTGCCCATGAGGGCCCAGCCGTCACGGGACTTGTACGTGCGGAAGTTGGCCTTGGCCAGGTCGGGGACGTCCTCGGCGATCCAGGTGCCCATCTTGGCCTGGCCGGGTATGTCGGAGCCGTCGTAGTAGTACTTCGCGTCGGGGTTCAGGAGTGGCATGACCAGGATGTACGGCAGCCCCGTGCCCTTGGCCGAGGACTCCGCGATCGCCTTCTGGAGGCCCAGGTTCGGCATCGTCGCCCAGTAGTTGTCGGGGTAGCCGTTGCCGCCGGGGAGCGCGATCATCACCGGGAAGGCGCTCTTGGCGTACTTCGGGTCGTCGTACTCCTTCGGCGTCCACACCCAGACGTCGCCCTCGAAGCCGGACTTGGCTCCCTTGAGGCGGGTCTTGGATATTCGGGTGCCGTCGTCCAGCTTGGTCGTCTGCTTGAACTGCGCGGCGGGCCCGGTCGGCAGCGACACGTCCGAGTCGCCGGCGGGCGCGGCCGCGCCGCCGGAGCCCCCGTCCTTGCCCGGGGACTTGGGCTTGGCGTAGCTGACGTCCTCGCCGTTGCCGCTGAACCAGTCCGTCTTCCAGTAGGCCCAGCCGCCTCCGCCGGCGAGCAGCGCGGCGATCACGGCGGCGCCGATCCAGATCTTCGCCTTCGACCGCTTCGGCGGCTCGTGCCCGTCGTACCCGTCGTACCCGTCGTACCCGTCACCGGGGCCGGGGCCGGGGCCGTGCGGGTCGAACGGCGGCCGCCCGCAGTGCACGCACAGCTGCTGGGGCCGGGACCCGGGACCGGATCCGGGGCCGGGGTCGTGGCTCGTGGACGGGTGTCCGTACGACTGCCCGTACGGCTGACCGTACGGCGATGACTGCGGGTACTGCTGCTGCAACGAACTTCACTCCGAGCGGTCATGCTGCCCTGCGGGCAGTCGGCGGTATTCCCCTGTCAGTCCTGATGGGGGAATGCCCCGTCCGGTTGCAGAGCGGGCGACAATTGCCGTTTTCGTCCCTGTATGGTCGCTATCCGTGATCGGCGACCGTACGGGAAAGGGCCTCCCGGACGGCCTCCTCCGAGCGGGCGACCACGGCCGTGCCGTCCTCGGCGGTGATGATCGGGCGCTGGATCAGCTTCGGATGGGCGGCCAGGTGGGCGATCCAGCGGCCCCGCGCCTCGTCGGTCTCCTCGCGCGGCAGGTCCCGTACGCCGGTCTCCTTCGCCAGGGCGTCGGAGGTGCGGGTGATGTCCCACGGCTCCAGCCCGAGCCGGCCCAGAACCTCGCGGATCTCGTCCTCGGAGGGGACGTCCTCCAGGTAGCGGCGCACGGTGTACGCGGCGCCCTCCGCGTCCAGCAGGGTCAGCGCGCTCCGGCACTTCGAACAGGCGGGATTGATCCAGATCTCCATGCCCGCAAGCCTAGCCAGACTCCGTCCGGCCAGGGCTTTTGTCAGTGCCCGCCGGTAAAATCGAAGGAGCACGACAGGAAGCCAACTACCGTTTGGGAGGCTGTAGATGGCCGCTGCCGCGATCATTTCGATGCCCAAGAAGAAGCCGCTGCCGGCGGGCCTGCCCCGCGAGTGGTACGAGAACCACAACCGCCGCCTGAAGGCCATGCGGCTCGCCATCTCCCTGCTCGACTCGGGGACGTACGACGCGAAGCGCGCCACCAACCGCAAGATACGGACGATGGCGGTGCGCGTGGGGATCCACCGCCCGTCCAACCTCACCTGCCGGATGGTCCGCGCCTTCATCGTGGCGAACGCCGGCTGACGCGCACCGGGGCGGCAGCGGCCGGCCCCGTGCGGCGGCCGGCCGGCCCATGCGGCGGCCGCCCGGCCCGTGGGTCGGCCGGCCCCGTTCACGCCTCGTCGAAGGTGATCTCCTCGACCCGGCGGGTCATTCTCATGGTGTAGCCGTCGGTGACCTTCACGATGTGCTGCAGGCCGGTGACCTGGTCGGCCTTCCCCTGGAGGTAGTACCGGTCGCCGGCCCCCGCGAGGAAGGCGGGGAGGCATGCCAGGGGAGCGCCCTCCGGCCCGAAGCCCAGGTCCAGGTAGTCCTTCAGCCTGCGGAACAGCTTCGGGAGGATCACGGCCCCGTCGTCGGCGGTGAGCGAGGTGATGTCCGTGACCTTGAAGTCGTCGGTGGTCACGTCCTCGGCCCACACGCCCATCCTGGGTGTGGCGTTCCTCGCCTCCAGGGCGGCGACGGCCAGGGCCGTGCGCAGGTGGTCGGGGAAGCCGGTGTAGAAGGTCGGATAGGCCAGCCCCTGCTTGACCAGGTGGTGGTTGGCCGTCTTCTTCAGCTGTTCGACGTCGACGTCGATCTCGTACCCGTTGAAGGCCGGCGGGTTCCTGCGGCCGACCAGCGCCACGCACCGGCCGAAGAGGTCGGCGCCGCCGGTGAGGACGAAACCGGGCACGGACTCGGGGATGGTCGAGATGACGGTCTCCTCGTCGTCCCGGTGGAAGTCGGTGAAGCCGAGCTACGTGAGCAGCGCGTCGGCGGCCGCGTGGGCCAGGGGGAGGGGCTGGTGCTCCACGCCCGTCTCGTCGTTCCCGTAATGGGTCTCCAGCGCGTCCACGCCCTCCAGCCGGACGGACGCGCGGCCGTCGGCCTTCGGCAGGACCCGGTGGACGCCCCGCACGAGTCTCCAGTCCGCCACGTCGTCCGGGGTGAAGGCGATGGTGTCCCCGTCGGGCTGGAGGCCCTTCGCCCGGAAGTTCCCCTTGATGATCAGCATGGACATGATTGCTCCTACGGATCTCGTGAATCCAGTGACAGCAACAGCAGGGCCACGTCATCGCGAGGCCCGCCCCCGGAGAAGGCGGCGAGGTCCCGCCACACCGCCGGGACCAGGCCCGCCGGGTCGTTCGCCAGCACCGGCACGCGGACGGCCAGCGGGTAGAAGTTCCCGGCGGCGTCGCGCGCCTCCGTGACCCCGTCCGTGTGCGCGAGCAGCCGGTCGCCCGGCAGCAGCGGCAGCTCGGCCACCGTGGGCACGGCAGGCCCGGCGAGCCCCAGGCCCAGCGGAGGACCGGGCTCCGCGGCCACCTCCGTGACGGCGAAGCCCCGCAGCAGCAGCGCGGGCGGATGCCCGCACGAGACGACCCGTACGAGGTCCAGCCCGGCCGGGAACTCCAGCAGCAGCGCCGTCGCGAACAGCTCCGGGTGCGCCACGGAGTCCGCGGCCGCGTCCGCGGCCAGCCGCCGGTCCAGCCGGACGGCGACCGCCGCCAGCTCCGTGTCGTCCAGCACCGCCTCGCGGAACGCGCCGAGCAGCGAGGCCACCGTCGCGACGGCCGCCAGCCCGTGCCCCTGCACGTCCCCGACCACCGCCCGCACCCCGTACGGCCCGGCCCGGACGTCGAACAGGTCACCGCCGACCAGCGTGCCCCGCTGCGCGGCCCGGTACAGCCCCGCGCACCGCACCCGGCCGACCCGCTCGGGGACCGGCGGCAGCACCGCCAGCTGGGCGGCCTCGGCGACCGTCCGCACGCTGACCAGCTGGGCGTCCCGGCGCCTGCGCACCCAGGCGATGATCACGCTGAGCAGGCCGACGGTGGCCACGGTGGCCAGATCGCTGCCGCGGGCGTTCCCCACCCGCAGCTCGGGCACGCCGAGCAGCAGCAGCACGAGCGTGGCGAAGACGGCGGTGCCGGCGGGCCCGTAGGCGAAGGCGGCCACGGCGGGCAGGGCGGCCAGGAAGTAGGCCAGCTCCTGGGTGCGGGTGGTCCACTGGGTGAGGCAGAGCACGACCAGGGCCACCGCGGGCGCGATCCGGGCCCAGCGCGGTGGCGGTGCCCCTTGCAGCCGGCCGGGCTCCTCGCGTCGGGGTCTCACCCCTCCACCCTGGTACGGCGGCCCGGCGCGCGCACCCGGTGGCGCCGTCGGCCGGTGGTGCGCCGCCCGCCCCCCGCCCCCGCCCCTGCTCCCCGCCCCCCGCTCCCCGCCCTTGTCCCGCCCCCGCTCGCCGTCCGGCGGCTCCGCCCCCGGCCACCGCCGCCCCCGGACCCCCGCGCCGCCCCGAACGGCGGCGAGTCCGCATCCGGCCGCGTGCGGGCGGGGAGACTGGCCCCATGCGTATCGCCATCACAGGATCCTCCGGACTCATCGGCCAGGCCCTCGTGCGCTCCCTCCACGACGACGGCCACGACACCGTCCGCTTCGTGCGCCGCGACCCCGCCCGGCCGGGGGAGGCGCGGTGGGACCCCGCCGGCGGGTACGTCGACCCCGACGGGCTGCGGGGGTGTGACGCCGTCGTGCACCTGGCCGGGGCCGGGGTCGGGGACCACCGGTGGACGGACGCGTACAAGCGGGAGATCCGCGACAGCCGGGTGCTCGGGACCGCCGCCGTCTCCCGGGCCATGGCGGCGCTCGACGCCCCGCCGCCCGTGCTCGTCTGCGGTTCCGCCGTCGGGTACTACGGGGACACGGGGGAGCGGGCCGTCGACGAGAGCGCCCCCGCCGGCACCGGTTTCCTGCCCTCCGTGTGCGTCGAGTGGGAGGCCGCCGCCGCCCCGGCGGCCGAGGCCGGGATCAGGACCGCCTTCGCCCGCACCGGGCTGGTCGTGGCCGCCCGGGGCGGGGCCTGGGGGCGGATGTTCCCCCTCTTCCGGGCCGGTCTCGGCGGCCGGCTCGGCAGCGGCCGCCAGTACTGGTCGTACATCTCCCTGCACGACGAGGTCGCCGCCCTGCGGTTCCTCGTCGAGACTCCCGGACTGTCGGGCCCCTTCAACCTCACCGCCCCGCAGCCCCTGACCAACCGTGAGGTCACCGCCGCCATGGGACGCGTACTGCGCCGCCCGACGCCGTTCGCCGTGCCCGCCCCCGCCCTGCGCCTCGTGCTCGGCGAGCTCTCCCAGGACGTGCTCGGCAGTCAGCGGGCGCGCCCCGCCCGGCTGTTGGAGTCCGGGTTCGTCTTCACCCACCCCGGCCTGGAGGAGTCGATCAGGGCGGCCATCAACAAGTAAAGACGGGAGCAGGGGCGCGATCGTGTGCGACCGTTCGTGACCCGTGTGCGACCGCCGTGCGACCGGACTTGTGTGCAATCCCCCGCCGGACTCGGGTTCTCCTGGAGCCCGTTGGGGGAAGGAGCATCCCCACACAGCCGCGCCGACCTCGGGGAGGGGCACGTGCTCAGCAGCTCACACCATGCCGCACATCACGCGGACGTCGTCATCGTAGGAGCCGGAGTCTCAGGACTCGCGGCCGCGCACCACCTGATCGCGGCGGGGGTCACCGTCAGCGTCCTGGAGACCGCCGACGACCCCGGCGGCCGCATGGCCACCGAAACGGCCGACGGGTTCCGTCTCGACCGGGTCGGCCAGCTCCTCAACACCGCCTACACCGAACCGGCCCGCACCCCGGGCCTCACGGGCCTGAACCTGCGCCCCTTCGCACCCGGCGTCCTGGTGCACGGATCCGACGGCAGGCAGCAGCGGGCCGGGGCCCTCACCCCCGCCCGCGCCCTGGCCAGCGGCTCCCTCGACCAGGCCCGCTTCAGCGCCGCACTCGGCCGGCTCGCCGCGCTCCCGCCCGAGCGCCTGCTCGCCCGGCCCGAGCGCACCGCCCTCGCCGCCCTCGGCTCCCGGGGCCTGCCCCCGCGCACCGTCACCGGCGTCCTGCGCCCCCTGCTGTCCGCCCTGCTCCGCGACCCGGAGCTCACCACCTCCAGCCGCGTCGCCGACCTGGCGCTGCGCACCTTCGCCAGAGGCCGCCTCGCCGTGCCGGAAGGCGGCGCCGCCACCCTGCCCGGACTGCTCGCGGCGGCCCTGCCGCCCGGCACCGTCCGCACCGGCATCCGGGTCCGGTCGGTGGCGACGAACCTCGTCACCACCGAGGAACACGGGGACTTCGGCTGCCGAGCCGTGCTCCTCGCCACCGGCGCCCGGGCCGCCGCCGAACTCCTCCCGGGACTCAGGGTGCCCGCCTTCCACCAGGTCACGGTCATCCACCACGCGACCCCCGAAACCCTGCCCTGGGACGGCTCGCTGCTGCTGGACGCCGACCCCAAGTGGCCCGTCGCCCACACCACCGTGATGAGCGCGGTCGACCCCACCCGGGCGCCGGCCGGCCGCAGCCTGGTCACCACCACCGTGCACGGCCCGCCACCGCCCGCCCGGACGGTCGCCTCCCGGCTGGCCCGGCTGTACGAGACCTCCACCCGGGACTGGGAGCTCCTGGCCGTCCACCACACCCCGGAGGCCGTCCCCGCGATGCCCCCGCCGCACGACCGGCAGCGGCCCGTACGGGTCCTGGCCGGGCTCTACGTCTGCGGCGACCACCGCGACTCCAACACCGTCCAGGGCGCCCTGCACTCCGCCCGCCGCGCCGCCACCGCGCTGCTGCGCGACTTCGGGATCCCGCTCCCGGCCCAGCCGGAGCCGGCCCTCCCGGCGGCGGCCTGAGCCCGCGCCCGACGGGCCCGGTCCCCGCGCGGGGCCGGGCCCACCCGCGTCAGGACAGCGCCGACACCCGGTCCCGGTACGTCCGCACCGCGGCGGCGTCCCGGTACGGTTCGAGCCGGCGCTCGAAGTCCCGTACGTACTCCACCGCGCGCACCGACCGCATCTCCATCGCCTGCTGCGCGGCCTCCGCGCCCAGCGCGCACGCCTGGTCCAGCTCGCCCAGCCCCAGCCGCGCCGTCGCCAGCACCACCCGGCAGAACAGCCGCGAGCGCGCGAACCCCGGCGCACGCAGCTGGAGCGAACGCTCCGCGTGCTGGGCCGAGGCCCGGTACTGCTGGAGGTCGCGGTGGCAGTGCCCGAACTCGTCCGCCAGCTGCCCCTCGTCGAACAGCCGCGCCCAGTGCGGTACGTCGTCCCCCGGCCGGGCCGCGCCCAGCGCCCGCTCGGCCCGCACCAGCGAGGCCGTCGCCGCCCGCACCTCGCCCAGCACCGCGTGCCCCCGCGCCTCCGACGCGTGCAGCAGCGACTGCACCACCGGCGGCGGGCCCGAGCCCACGCCCTGCTGGGCGACCCGGGCCAGCTGCACCGCCTCCCGCCCGTGCCCCAGGTAGACCGCCTGGCGGCTCATGGTGATCAGCACGTACGACCCGTACGGCCGGTCGCCGGCGGCCTGCGCCAGCCGCAGCGCCTGGACGAAGTACCGCTGGGCCAGCCCGTGCGCGGCGATGTCGTACGAGGTCCAGCCGGCGAGCCGGGTGAGGTCCGCGGCGGCGGCGAACAGCCGGCGCCCGGTGGTCTCCCCGTAGGTGCCGCGCAGCATCGGCTCGGCCTCGTGCTCCAGGTACCGCACCAGGGCCTGCCGGGCGTGGCCGCCGCCGTAGGTGTGGTCCAGGGTCCGGAACAGCTCGCTCACCGACCGCAGCGCCGCGATGTCCCCGCTGGTCACCCGCTGCCCGGGGCCGCGGTCGATCTGCCGCTGGCGGGGGACGGAGGTACGGCCCTGGGTGGGCACCCGGTGCGCCGCGGGGTCGGCGCCGCGCCCGACGCGTTCGTCGGCCCGGCCGATGAGCCAGTCCCGGCTGGGCACCACCAGCCCGGCCGGGGTGAAGGCGATCTTGCGGAGCTCGGCGTGCGAGCCGGAGTCCTTGCGCCACAGCCCGCTCGCGATGTCCACGGCCTCCTCCGGGGTGGCCGCGAACTCCAGCCCGGCGTACACGGGGGCGCACGCGTCCAGGCCCAGATCCTGCGCCGACAGCCGCCGCCCGAGGCGCCGGGTGAAGACCTCCGCGATCAGCGCCGGCGTGGTGCCGCGGGGCTGCTGGCCGCGCAGCCAGCGGGTCACGGATGTTTTGTCGTACCGCAGGTCCAGTCCGTGTTCCAGGCCGAGCTGGTCGACACGGCGGGCGAGCCCGGCGTTGGAGAACCCGGCTTCCGCGATCAGTGCCGCGAGCTGCCGGTTGGGGACACGCTGGGCGGGTCGTTCGGTCATCGGCTCCACGGTTTCCGTACGTGACGGACCGGGGTCCCGGCCCTGTGAACGGCGTGAATGTAGCGGCCAACTCCGCTCACACCGCCCTCTCTGCCCCACATTCATCCGATCGTGTGCAGAATGGGTAGGGCTCTTTACGGACCGACCCACTCGGTCCGCGTACTCTGCGCCACATGAACCGCCGTCCCCACGGGGCGTACCTCCCCGATCCGTCCGCGGAATCCACCGCCCCGCTGCCCGCCCCCGAGCTCACGGAGGCGGAGTGCCGCCGCTGCGGCACGCTCATCGCGGGACTCGACGGGCGCTACGCGTGCGGGGTGTGCGGCTGGGTCAACGACCACTCCGAGGGCCACCGCAGGCTGCCGCGGGCCGACGAGGACCCGGACCGGCCGCGCGCGGGCCGCCGCCGCCCCCGGCAGCTGCCGGCCGTGCCGCCGGAGCTCCCGGCCGGGCCCGTACCGGGGCCGGTCCCGGGGGCCTGAGGGGCCGCGCGCGGGTCGCCGTACCCTTGACCGGAGTGCGATGGGTGCACACAGCAGGTTCAACGAGGAGGCGCTGCGGTGACTGAGCTTCGGTTTGTCCATCTGGGCTTCGGGCCGGAATCCGTCGAGTACACCGAGGCCTGGGAAGAGCAGCGCCGGGTGCACGCCGCCCGCTTCGCGGACGAGATCGACGACACCTGCCTGATGGTGGAACACGAGCCCGTCTACACGGCCGGCCGGCGCACCGACCCCAGCGAGCGTCCCCTGGACGGGACCCCGGTCATCGACGTGGACCGCGGCGGCAAGATCACCTGGCACGGCCCGGGCCAGCTGGTCGGCTACCCGATCATGAAGCTGCCCCGCCCGGTCGACGTGGTCGCCCACGTCCGCCGTCTGGAGGACGCCCTCATCCGCACCGCCGCCGACTTCGGCCTGGAGACCACCCGGGTCGAGGGCCGCTCCGGTGTCTGGGTGCTCGGCGACCCGGTGGAGGAGCGCCCGAAGATCGGCGGCCTCTCCCTGGACTTCGACCCCCGCATAGGCGACGACGAGTTCGACGCCCGCCTCAACGGCCCCGAGTACGCCCCGTCCAACGCCGGCCAGCGCCGCGAGGACCGCAAGCTCGCCGCGATCGGCATCCGCGTCGCCAAGGGCGTCACGATGCACGGCTTCTCCCTCAACGTGAACCCGGACAGCACCTGGTTCGACCGGATCATCCCCTGCGGGATCCGGGACGCCGGTGTGACCTCGCTCTCGTACGAACTGGGCCGCGACATCACCATCGCGGAAGTCCTGCCGGTCGTCGAACGGCACCTGAAGGACGTGCTGGAGAACGCCGAGCTGCGCCCGCGCGAGATCGAAGCCGCCGGGGCCTGACGGGCCCGGGGAATGCGTCCGACCTCCCCCCGGTTGGCCGGACGTAAGAGCGTACGAATTACGGGCGTACCCTGGTGGGCGCCGAAGAATCGAAGTCACAGGGAGCCGGTCGTGTCCGCAGTCGCACCCGACGGACGCAAGATGCTGCGCCTGGAGGTCCGCAACAGCCAGACCCCCATCGAGCGCAAGCCCGAGTGGATCAAGACCCGGGCGAAGATGGGTCCCGAGTACACGAAGATGCAGAACCTCGTGAAGGGCGAGGGGCTGCACACCGTGTGCCAGGAAGCCGGCTGTCCGAACATCTACGAGTGCTGGGAAGACCGCGAGGCCACGTTCCTCATCGGCGGCGACCAGTGCACCCGGCGCTGTGACTTCTGCCAGATCGACACGGGCAAGCCCGAGGCGCTGGACCGGGACGAGCCGCGCCGCGTCGGCGAGTCCGTCGTCACCATGGACCTGAACTACGCCACCATCACCGGCGTCGCCCGCGACGACCTGGCCGACGGCGGCGCCTGGCTGTACGCGGAGACCGTGCGCCAGATCCACCGGCAGACGGCCGGCCGCGAGGGCGGCCACACCAAGGTCGAGCTGCTGGCCCCCGACTTCAACGCGGTCCCGGAGCTGCTGGAGGAGGTCTTCGCCTCCCGCCCCGAGGTCTTCGCGCACAACGTCGAGACCGTGCCCCGGATCTTCAAGCGGATCCGCCCCGGCTTCCGCTACGAGCGCTCGCTCGACGTGATCCGGCAGGCCCGCGCCTACGGCCTCGTCACCAAGTCCAACCTGATCCTGGGCATGGGCGAGGAGCGCGAGGAGGTCTCGGAGGCGCTGAAGGAGCTGCACGCGGCCGGCTGCGAGCTCATCACCATCACCCAGTACCTGCGCCCCTCGCCGCGGCACCACCCCGTGGAGCGCTGGGTGAAGCCGGCCGAGTTCGTCGAGCTGGCCAAGGAGGCCGAGGAGATCGGCTTCTCGGGCGTGATGTCCGGCCCGCTGGTCCGGTCCTCGTACCGGGCGGGCCGCCTCTACACCCAGGCGATGGAGAAGCGCGGCTCGACCGGGGGCGCGGAGCAGCACGCCGCCGTCTGATCCGGCCGTCGGCTGACTCTGTGTGCGTGTGAAGTCACGCACAATGCCTACCAATCGGTAACACGCATCGACGCGGCCCCTAGGCTCTTTTCGTGTGGAGAGCCCGGCGGGTCGCGTCTGTGTTTGCAACGTGTCCATCACATTTGACCGACCGGTCACGCCCTGGTAACACCAGTCAGTGACGCTGGATCCACGCACCGCACACGCCATCGATGCGAGCAGCGAGAGTAGGGGTCGACATCATGCAGGCCGCGCCAGTCCGCGCCATCGCCATCCCGTCCTTCAGTGAGGCCTTCCGCGGCCTGGAATCGCTGCTCATGAGCGGTGCGCGGCGCAACGCGTGGACCGCCGTCCTGGAGGACCGCCGCCGGGCGAAGGACCGCGTGGAAACCGAGCACGTACTCGAGGCCGCGGCGACCCGGACCCCGCAGGACACGTAAACTTCGCCTTATGGCGAGGAAGTCAAACGCAGAGACTGCTGCGAACCCCGGGCGAATGAAGCAGATCGCCCTGACGTACAAGATGACGCGCAAGGCCGACCCGAAGGTCGGTCTGATCGTCGCGGGCGTGGGAATCGTCACCTTCGGTGTCTTCCTTGCGATCGGCTTCCTGATCGGCCACCCGGTCTACCTGGGCATCCTGGGCTTCCTGGTGGCGTTCCTCGCGATGGCGATCGTCTTCGGGCGGCGTGCCGAGCGGGCTGCCTTCGGGCAGATGGAGGGGCAGCCGGGCGCTGCCGCGGCCGTCCTGGACAACGTGGGACGGGGCTGGACGACCACCCCGGCCATCGCGATGAACCGCAACCAGGACATCGTCCACCGGGCCGTCGGCAAGGCGGGCGTGGTCCTCATCGCGGAGGGCAACCCGAACCGGGTCAAGACCCTGCTCGCGGCCGAGAAGAAGAAGCTCGCGCGGATCATGCCCGACGTCCCGGTCCACGACTTCATCGTGGGCACCGGCGAGGGCGAGGTGCCGCTCAAGAAGGTCCGTACGACGCTGCTGAAGCTGCCGCGCGTCCTGTCCGGCCCGCAGATCACCCAGGTCAACGACAAGCTCCGGGCCATGGGCGACCTCATGAGCAACATGCCCGTCCCGAAGGGCCCGATGCCCAAGGGCATGCGCATGCCGCGCGGCGGAAAGATGCGCTGACCCTCCTCGTACACGCACAGGGGCGCCCCCGAGCCGGCCGGCTTCGGGGGCGCCCCTGTGCGTACCGGCGGTGCCGTACCGGAGGTGCGTACCGGCGGGCGTGCCGACGGTGCGCGCCGTGTGTATACGAGCCGCGCGTACGCGTGGTACCCCACGGCGGTGGTGTACCGGTCGATCCGGACTCGCGGGAGGCCGGCGCGGCCGGATCCGGACGGGCCGGATCCGGTCCCTGCCGGGCGCCGCGGTGGCGCCGCAGCGCTAGATCCGGACCTGCACCGCGCCCGCGAGGCGGTCGTGGAGTCCGCGGCCGTCGCGGTCCCAGACCAGCGCCGGGATGACGAGGGCCAGCAGCACGGTGCGCAGCAGTACGCGGAGGACGCCGAGGCGGCCCCCGTTCTGCCCGATCACCCGGAGGCCGAACATCCGCTTGCCGGGGGTGAAGCCCACGGTGCCCACGGTCAGCAGGGTCAGGGACAGGAAGAGCGCCAGCGTCCAGTTGCCCGCCGCGGCGAGGTCGCCGTGGGTGATGAGCCCGTACGCGATCAGCTGGCAGCCGATCCAGTCGACGGCGACGGCGCCGAGCCGGCGTCCGAAACGGGCCGCGGAGCCGGGGCCCGACTGGGGCAGGCCGAGACGCTGGCCCGGATACCCGAAGTCGACGCCCATTTCCTCGGCGGCCGCGCGGGGGCCGGAGAGCCAGGATCCGATTGCTTGCCTGTTGTCCACTCCACCACGGTACCGGTGGTCCTCCACGGCACCTGGACCGGACCCTGGTTAACTTGTGCGAAACAAATGGGTCATGCTTGGGAAATCCCGTCTGCTTATGGTCGGGTCAGCGTGCGGCACCGCACTGACGCACCACGAGCTATAAAGCCCGTCCCTGCCCCGGGACCGGGAGTAGGAGGAGTTGGATGTTCAAGAACGCCGACGAAGTGAAGCAGTACATCGAGGAGAACGACGTCAAGTTCGTCGACGTCCGCTTCTGCGACCTGCCTGGTGTGATGCAGCACTTCACCATTCCGGCGCGAGCGTTCGACCCGGCGGAGGAGCTCGCCTTCGACGGTTCCTCGATCCGCGGCTTCCAGGCGATCCACGAGTCCGACATGGCGCTGCGTGCCGACATCAGCACCGCGCGTCTGGACCCGTTCCGCAAGGACAAGACGCTCAACATCAACTTCTTCATCCACGACCCGATCACGGGTGAGGCGTACAGCCGCGACCCGCGCAACATCGCCAAGAAGGCCGAGGCCTACCTCGCCTCCACCGGCATCGCCGACACCGCGTTCTTCGGCCCCGAGGCCGAGTTCTACGTGTTCGACAGCGTGCGCTTCGCCACCTCGGCGAACGAGGGCTTCTACCACATCGACTCCGAGGCCGGCGCCTGGAACACCGGTTCCGAGGAGAACAACCGCGGCTACAAGGTCCGCTACAAGGGCGGTTACTTCCCGGTCGCCCCGGTCGACCACTTCGCCGACCTGCGCGCCGAGATCTCCCTTGAGCTGGACGCCCAGGGCCTCCAGGTCGAGCGCCAGCACCACGAGGTCGGCACCGGCGGCCAGGCCGAGATCAACTACAAGTTCAACACGCTGCTCGCCGCGGCCGACGACCTGATGCTCTTCAAGTACATCGTGAAGAACGTCGCCTGGCGCAACGGCAAGACCGCGACCTTCATGCCGAAGCCGATCTTCGGTGACAACGGTTCGGGCATGCACGTCCACCAGTCGCTGTGGCAGGGCGGCGAGCCGCTCTTCTACGACGAGGCCGGCTACGCGGGCCTGTCGGACACCGCCCGCTACTACATCGGCGGCATCCTGAAGCACGCCCCGTCGCTGCTGGCCTTCACCAACCCGACGGTGAACTCGTACCACCGCCTGGTGCCGGGCTTCGAGGCGCCGGTCAACATGGTGTACTCGCAGCGCAACCGCTCCGCCGCCATGCGCATCCCGATCACGGGCTCGAACCCGAAGGCCAAGCGCGTCGAGTTCCGCGCGCCGGACCCGTCCTCGAACCCGTACCTCGCCTTCGCGGCGCTGCTGCTCGCGGGCCTCGACGGCATCAAGAACAAGATCGAGCCGATGGAGCCGATCGACAAGGACCTCTACGAGCTCTCGCCCGACGAGCACGCGAGCGTCCCGCAGGTCCCGACCAGCCTCGAGGACGTCCTCAAGGCCCTGGAGGAGGACCACGAGTACCTCCTCGCCGGCGGTGTCTTCACCCCGGACCTCATCGAGACCTGGATCGACTACAAGCGCACGAACGAGATCGCCCCGATCGCGCAGCGTCCGCACCCGCACGAGTTCGAGCTCTACTTCGACCTGTAAGAAGCCCAGGTCAGCGTAGGCGGGAAAGGCCCCCGCCGCTCTCTTCCGGAGAGCGGCGGGGGCCTTCTGCTTTTGACAGTCCGCTCCGCCCGGGTAACGGTGGATACCAGTAAAAGCCCGATAAGCCAGACATGTTCGGAGGTGCATGAAGATGCGCCGTAGGATCGTTGGAGCCGTCGTCGCCGGGGCCGCCGGACTCGCCCTGGGTCTGCTGCCGGTCACGAACGCCTCCGCCCACGACGGTGGCTGGGACTCGCGCTCGGACTACCGCCACTCCCACAACTGGGACGACGACTGCGGTGGGTACGGCGGTGGGAACGGTCGCTGGAACGACCACGACCACGGCTGGTACGACGACGACCGGGGCCGCTGGGACAATGCCGGCTGGCACGGCCACGGCGGCTGGCACGACGACTGGGGCGGCTGGCGCTGACCCTCGCACCTGACGCACCCCCCTCCGGTGCCCCTGTTCCGCGGTTCAGCGGAGCAGGGGCATCGCGCCGGTCAGCTCCCGCAGGGCGCGGACGGCGAGGTCCGCCGGGGAACCGGGGCCCGAGACCGGGCCGTCGCCGGTGGACCACAGCTCCAGGGAGACCCGGATCGCGTCCGTGGCGGCCGCCGCGAGCAGACGTACGGACAGCGGGTCCGCCTCCGGGCCCGCCAGCCGGGCCACCACCGGGACCAGCCGCTCCTCCGAGTCCTGGTTCACCCGGTACCAGACCGCCCGCAGGGCCTCGTCCGAGGCGGCCGCGCGGAGCAGGCCGCGGGTGACCTCCAGCCCCTCCTCGACGGTCCGGGAATCACTCAGCGAGCGGGTCACCGCCCGCTCCAGGGCCTCCGCGAGGGGAGTGCCGGGGTGCTCCTCGGCGAGCAGGGCGCGCCAGGCCTCACCGCCGCCCGCGAGCAGCGGGGCCACGGCCTCCTGCTTGTTGCGGAAGTAGCGGTAGAAGGTCCGCAGCGCGACTCCCGCGCGGTGGGCGATGTCCTCGGCGGTGGTGCCGTCGGGGCCGTTCGCGGCGAAGAGCTCGCACGCGGCGCGGGCGATGTCCATCTGCGTGGCCGCCTTGCGCCGCTCGGTCAGCGACTGGGTTCCGGGGCCGCTCTGGGGGGAGTACGGGCGGGGAGATCTCACGGGTGAAGACTACGCCAGCACTAGCCGAAGAATGCATTCCATGCCAGTCTGGCAAAGCGTGTCACGCTCTCGGTACGCTCGCCCCATGAACCGTTACGAAGGACGTCGCGTCCTCATCACCGGCGCCGGATCGGGCATCGGCCAGGCCACCGTCCACCGCATTCTCTCCGAGGGCGGCCGCGTCCACGCCGTCGACGTGAACGAGTCCGGCCTGAAGGCCACCGCCGAACAGGCCGCCGCCGCAGGCCACGCCGGCCGGCTCACCACCGCCGTCCTCGACATATCCGACGAGGCCGCCGTCAAGACGGGCGTCGCCGCCGCCGTCGACGCCCTCGGCGGCAGCGGCGTCGATGTACTGGTCAACGCGGCGGGCATCCTGCGCTCCGCGCACACCCACCAGACCACGCTCGACCTCTGGAACCAGGTGATCTCGGTCAACCTGACCGGCACCTTCCTGATGATCCGCGAGTCGCTCCCCGCCCTGCTGGCCGGCGAGCAGCCCGTCGTCGTCAACTTCAGCTCGACCTCGGCGAGCTTCGCCCACCCCTACATGTCCGCCTACGCGGCCAGCAAGGGCGGCATCCAGTCCATGACGCACGCCCTCGCCGCCGAATACAGCAAGCAGGGCCTGCGCTTCGTCTCCGTGGCCCCCGGCTCCATCGAGAGCGGCATGACCACCGGCACCGGCCCCGGCCTGCCCGAGGACACCGACTGGAGCCTGTTCGCCAAGCTCGCCCCCGCCATCGGCCAGGGCTTCGCCGGCCCGCAGACCGTCGCCGGCGTCGTCGCCATGCTCGGCTCCGAGGACGGCGCCTTCATCACCGGCACCGAGATCCGGATCGACGGCGGCACGCACTACTAGGGCCTGTCGTCAAACTGCCGTCGTCGCCCGGAGGGCGGCCCCGCGGCGTCTGGTGCGTGCTCTCGGCGTGCCGGGCGGGAGCCCTCGTACTGGACGTACTCGGGCTTCCGCCCGGTGCGGCGAGAGCGCGTGCAAGGCGTCGCGGGGCAGACGGAAGTTTGACGACAGGCCCTAGGGCCGGAACCGCTCCCAGAGCCGGGGGAAGCGCTCCGCCAGCACGGCTTCGTTCTCGAAGTCCAGCGGGGTGCCCTCCGGCTCCTCCGGCTGCAACGGGATCCCCAGGTCCGGCGCCACCGTCCCGGTGAGCTGCTCGTACGCCTCGTCGGCCGCGTACCCCAGCTCCTCGCCGTCCCCGTCGACCTCCTCGTCGAACTCGCCCAGCAGCTCCGCCAGCCGGTCCGGATCGTGCACCCCGCCCTCGAACACCTCCCGGCCCTGCCCGATCAGCCAGCACCGGAAGAAGTCGAACGCGTCGTCGCTCGCCCCGTCCAGCAGCACCCACGCCGCGCCCCACAGGTCCCAGGTGTACGCCCGGTTGTAGCGGGACTCGAAATGCCGCGCGAAGTCCAGCACGGAGTCGGGGTCGAGCTGGGCCAGCCGCTCCACGAGCAGCTCGGCATGCTCCTCGGGGTCGCCCTCGGCGGCCTCGCGGGTACGGTCGACGATCTCCCAGAACTCCGTCTCGTCCATCACCGCTCCAGCATCACGGGTGCGTCCCCGGGCCGCCACCGCTCATACGGCCAAAGGCCGGTGCCCGACCCCCCTTGGGGGTGGACACCGGCCTTCGGCGCCTTACACGCTCCGGACGCGGACGGCTCAGAGGCCGTAGCGCTCCCGGGCCTCCTTGACGGCGGACGCCGGGACCTCGCCGCGGCGGGCGAGCTGGGCCAGCGCGGCCACGGTGATCGACTGCGCGTCGACGCCGAAGTGGCGGCGGGCGCCCTCACGGGTGTCGGACAGACCGAAGCCGTCCGTGCCCAGCGAGGTGTAGTCCTGCGGGACCCACTGGCTGATCTGGTCCGGGACCTGGCGCATCCAGTCGGAGACCGCCAGGACCGGGCCCGGGGCACCCTCCAGCACGCGGGTCACGTACGGGGTGCGCTCCTCGCCGCGCAGCAGCGCCTCGTCGCACTCCAGCGCGTCGCGGCGCAGCTCGCCCCACGAGGTGGCGGACCACACGTCGGCGGCCACGTTCCAGTCGGCGGCCAGCAGCTTCTGCGCCTCCAGCACCCAGTGGATCGCCGTACCCGAGGCCATCAGCTGGATCTTCGGGGCGTCGGCGGCCGGGGCGGCCTCCAGGGCGGCGGCCGTGTTGAAGCGGTACAGGCCCTTGAGGATGCCCTCCTCCACGCCCTCGGGCATGGCCGGCTGGACCTTCGGCTCGTTGTAGACCGTCAGGTAGTAGAAGACGTCTTCCGGCTGCTCGCCGTACATCCGCCGCAGACCGTCCTTGACGATCACCGCGATCTCGTACGCGAACGCCGGGTCGTAGTTCAGCGACGCCGGGTTCGTGGACGCGATCAGGTGCGAGTGGCCGTCCGCGTGCTGGAGGCCCTCACCGGTCAGCGTGGTGCGGCCGGCGGTGGCGCCGACGATGAAGCCCTTGCCGAGCTGGTCGGCGAGCTGCCACATCTGGTCGGCGGTGCGCTGCCAGCCGAACATCGAGTAGAAGATGTAGAAGGGGATCATCGGCTCGCCGTGCGTCGCGTACGACGTGCAGGCGGCGATGAAGTCGGCCATGGCGCCGGCCTCGGTGATCCCCTCGTTGAGGATCTGGCCGTCCTTGGCCTCCTTGTAGTACATCAGCTGGTCGCGGTCGACCGGCTCGTACGTCTGGCCCAGCGGCGAGTAGATGCCGGCCGACGGGAAGAGCGACTCCATACCGAAGGTACGGGCCTCGTCGGGGACGATCGGCACCCAGCGCTTGCCGGTCTCCTTGTCCCGCATCAGGTCCTTGACGAGGCGGACGAAGGCCATGGTGGTGGCCATCTCCTGCTTGCCGGAACCCTTGATCAGCGGGGCGAAGGAGCGGTCGGCCGGCGCGGGCAGGGCCACGTGGTGGACCTTGCGGGCCGGGGCGGGCCCGCCGAGGGCCGCGCGGCGCTCGTTCAGGTACCGGACCTCGGGGCTGTTCGCGCCCGGGTGGCCGTACGGGACCTTGCCGTCGGCGAAGGCGCTGTCCGGGATCGGGAGGCCAAGGAGGTCACGCATGTCCTTGAACTCGTCGATCGTCAGCTTCTTCATCTGGTGGTTCGCGTTCTTCGACTCGAACCCGGCGCCCAGCGTGTAGCCCTTGACGGTCTGCGCGAGGATGACCGTCGGAGCGCCCTTGTGCTCCAGGGCGGCCTTGTACGCGGCGTAGACCTTGCGGGGCTCGTGGCCGCCGCGGGAGGTGTGGAAGCACTCGGCGATCTTCGCGTCGGAGAGCAGGGCGCCCAGGGCGGCGAGCTCGGCGTTGGCGCCGAAGAAGTGCTGGCGGATGTAGGCCACGTCGCGGGTCGCGTACGTCTGGAACTGCGCGTCGGGTACCTCGCGCAGGCGGCGTACCAGGGCGCCCGTGGTGTCGAGCTGGAACAGCTCGTCCCAGGCGCTGCCCCACAGGGTCTTGATGACGTTCCAGCCGGCGCCGCGGAACTGGGCCTCCAGCTCCTGGACCACGCGGAAGTTCGCGCGGACCGGGCCGTCGAGGCGCTGCAGGTTGCAGTTGATGACGAAGGTCAGGTTGTCGAGCTGCTCGCGGGAGGCCAGGGCCAGGGCGGCGGTCGACTCGGGCTCGTCCATCTCGCCGTCGCCGAGGAAGGCCCAGACGTGCGAGTTGGAGGTGTCCTTGATCTTGCGGTTCTCCAGGTAGCGGTTGAAGCGCGCCTGGTAGATCGCGGAGAGCGGGCCGAGGCCCATGGAGACCGTGGGGAACTCCCACAGCCACGGCAGGCGCCGCGGGTGCGGGTAGGAGGGCAGGCCGTTGCCGCCGGACTCCTGGCGGAAGTTGTCGAGCTGCTGCTCGGAGACGCGCCCGTCGAGGAAGGCGCGGGCGTAGATGCCGGGGGAGGCGTGGCCCTGGATGTAGAGCTGGTCGCCCGATCCGTCGGCCTCCTTCCCGCGGAAGAAGTGCTGGAAGCCGGTCTCGTACAGCCACGCGGCGGAGGCGAAGGTGGCGATGTGGCCGCCGACGCCGTACTTCGAGCCGCGGGTCACCATGGCGGCCGCGTTCCAGCGGTTCCAGGCGGTGATCCTGGCTTCCATCTCCTCGTCACCGGGGAAGGCCGGCTCGGCGGAGGTGGGGATGGTGTTGACGTAGTCCGTCTCCAGCAGCTTCGGCAGGGCGAGGCCGGCGGCCTCGGCGTGCTGGAGGGTGCGGCGGAGCAGGTATTCGGCGCGGCGCGTACCGGCGGCCTTGGCGACGGCGTCGAGGGAGGCCGCCCATTCGGCGGTCTCCTCGGTGTCGCGGTCCGGGAGCTGGTCGAGCTCGCTCGGAAGCTTTCCTACGGGGTCGGACATCGGTGTGCGCCGCCTTCCGGACAAAGGAGAGGAGGTGGTGAAGAAAACCCTGACGGGCAGGACAGGGTCGATGGACCCGGGTGGGGCCCGCAGTGACTGTAAATCCCTGATCGATGATCGATCAAATAAAAGTGACGAATAATCGACGCTGTGACGAAAGTCGGCACCCGGTGCCATGAACCCAGGCACGCGGTGCCTGTTTCATCAGTACAGGCCAAGCCGCTGGCGATCCCCTGGAGGATCGCTCAAAACCGCAGGTCAGACGCTACGCGGTGCGCATCCCAGAACATGCCGCTTCACCAGCACGCCGATGTCCGGGTCCTGGCTGCGGAACGCGGCGACGAGCGCCTCGTGCTCCTCCGCGTAGGACTTCTGGACGGTTCCCAGCCACCTGATGGACAAGGCGGTGAAGACCTCGATGCCCAGGCTCTCCCAGGTGTGCAGCAGCACGCTGTTCCCGGCCGCCCGCACCATCTCCCGGTGGAAGCCCACCGTGTGCCGCACCTGCGCCGTGCCGTCCTGGACGCGGTCGGCCTCCCACAGGGCCGCCACGTGCGGCTCCAGCGCCGAACAGTCGGCCGCCAGCCTCGGGGCGGCCAGCTCGGCCGCGATCTGCTCCAGGCCGGCCCGCACCGGGTAGATCTCCTCCAGGTCCGCCGCGGAGAGGTTCCGCACACGGACACCCTTGTTCGGCGCCGACTCGATCAGCCGCAGCGTCTCCAGCTCCCGCAGCGCCTCGCGCACGGGCGTCTGGCTGACCTCCAGCTCGACGGCGATCCGCCGCTCGACGATCCGCTCACCGGGCTTCCAGCGGCCGCTGACGATCCCCTCCACGATGTGCTCGCGGATCTGCTCGCGCAGCGAGTGCACGACGGGTGGGGTGATCATCGGGGTTCAACTCCTGTGTGTGCGGACACGCGGGGCCTGATGCCTAGACAATAAGGCCGCCGTGGCCTGCTGCGATGCGTTCGCGCTGAGGGACGCAGGGTGAGGCTCGTTACAACGACGGCGCCCCCGCCCGGACGAATCCGGACGGGGGCGCCGCAAGCGACGGCCGGGGCCGTGCGCAGGGCCTTACAGGCCGAGCTCGACCTCGAACTCGCCGGCCTCCAGGATCGCCTTGACGGCGGTGAGGTACCGGGCCGCGTCCGCGCCGTCCACCAGGCGGTGGTCGTAGGACAGGGTCAGGTACGTCATGTCGCGGACGCCGATGACGGTGCCCTCCTCGGTCTCGATGACCACGGGGCGCTTGACCGTGGCACCGATGCCCAGGATCGCGACCTGGTTCGGCGGGACGATCACCGTGTCGAACAGCGCACCGCGCGAACCGGTGTTGCTGATGGTGAAGGTCGCGCCGGACAGCTCGTCCGGGGTGATCTTGTTGCCGCGGACCTTGGCGGCCAGGTCGGCGGTGGCCTTGGAGATGCCCGCCAGGTTGAGGTCACCGGCACCCTTGATGACCGGGGTCATCAGGCCCTTCTCGGAGTCCACGGCGATGCCGATGTTCTCCGAGTCGAAGTAGGTGATGGTGCCCTCGTCGTCGTTGATCCGGGCGTTGACGACCGCGTGGGCCTTCAGCGCCTGGGCAGCGGCCTTGACGAAGAACGGCATCGGGGACAGCTTGACGCCCTCACGGGCGAGGAAGCCGGCCTTGGCCTTC
This sequence comes from Streptomyces sp. NPDC043896, assembly GCF_056435605.1. Taxonomy (NCBI): domain Bacteria; kingdom Bacillati; phylum Actinomycetota; class Actinomycetes; order Kitasatosporales; family Streptomycetaceae; genus Streptomyces; species Streptomyces sp. NPDC043896. The sequence continues at coordinate 234,177 of NZ_JBWKEE010000007.1, read as the reverse complement.
TCGCGCAGCTTCATGATCTTGGTGATGTCCACCTCGACCACGGAGCTGAGCTGCGCCTGCGAGTGCAGGGCCTTCATCATGTTGTCGCCGATGACCTTGCGCATGCGGGTCATCTTGACCGTCTGACCGCGCAGCTCGGACACCGCGGCCGGAGCCTTGGCGGCGGCCGGGGCGGCGGCCGGAGCCGGGGCGGCAGCGGCGGCCTTGGCGGCCTCGGCGGCGGCCAGGACGTCCTGCTTGCGGATACGGCCACCGACACCGGTGCCCGTCACCGTGGACAGGTTGACGCCGGACTCCGAGGCGAGCTTGCGCACCAGCGGGGTCACGTACGCGCCCTCGTCGCCGGAGATGGCGGCGGGAGCGGCGGCCGGGGCGGCCGGAGCCGGAGCGGCGACGGGGGCCGGGGCGGCCGCGGGGGCGGCGACCGGAGCCGGAGCGGCCACCGGAGCGGCCGGGGCGGCCGGAGCCGGGGCGGCGGCGGCCGGGGCGGCCACGACCGGAGCCGGAGCGGCGGCCGGAGCGGCCGGGGCGGCCGGAGCCGGGGCGGCCGGGGCGGCCGGAGCCGGAGCGGCGGCGGCCGGAGCAGCGCCCGCGACACCGATGACGGCCAGACGGGCGCCGACCTCGGCGGTCTCGTCCTCGCCGACCAGGATCTCCAGCAGGGTGCCGGAAACCGGCGCGGGGATCTCGGTGTCGACCTTGTCCGTGGAGACCTCGAGCAGCGGCTCGTCGGCCTCGACGGACTCGCCGACCTCCTTCAGCCAGCGGGTGACGGTGCCCTCGGTGACCGACTCGCCCAGCGCGGGCAGCACGACGTCGGTGCCGGAGGCGGCGCCCGCCGGAGCGGCGGCCGGGGCAGCCGGGGTCTCGGCCGGTGCGGGGGCGGCCGGGGCCTCGGCGGCGGGGGCCGGAGCGGCCGGAGCCGCGGGGGCCTCGGCGGCGGCCGGGGCGGCAGCGGCGGCCGGGGCGCCGGAGCCGTCGTCGATGACGGCCAGCTCGGCGCCGACCTCGACGGTCTCGTCCTCGGCGACCTTGATGGAGGCCAGGATGCCGGAGACGGGGGAGGGGATCTCGGTGTCGACCTTGTCGGTCGAGACCTCGAGCAGCGGCTCGTCGGCCTCGACGCGCTCGCCCTCGGCCTTGAGCCAACGGGTGACAGTGCCCTCGGTGACGCTCTCGCCGAGCGCCGGAAGGGTTACGGAAACCGACATGGTTTCAGTTGCTCCTAACGAAAGTGCGGAAGTGGTCGTCGCGCCCGTGACGATTAGTCGTGTGCGTGAAGCGGCTTGCCGGCCAGGGCCAGGTGGGCCTCGCCGAGGGCCTCGTTCTGGGTCGGGTGCGCGTGGATGAGCTGCGCGACCTCGGCCGGCAGGGCCTCCCAGTTGTAGATCAGCTGGGCTTCGCCGACCTGCTCGCCCATCCGGTCACCGACCATGTGGACGCCGACCACGGCACCGTCCTTGACCTGGACGAGCTTGATCTCGCCCGCGGTCTTCAGGATCTTGCTCTTGCCGTTGCCCGCCAGGTTGTACTTCAGGGCGACGACCTTGTCCGCGCCGTAGATCTCCTTGGCCTTGGCCTCGGTGATGCCGACGGAGGCGACCTCGGGGTGGCAGTACGTGACGCGCGGGACACCGTCGTAGTCGATCGGGACGGTCTTCAGACCGGCCAGGCGCTCCGCGACGAGGATGCCCTCGGCGAAGCCGACGTGCGCGAGCTGCAGGGTGGGGACGAGGTCGCCCACGGCCGAGATGGTCGGCACGTTGGTCTGCATGTACTCGTTGACGAGGACGTAGCCGCGGTCCATCGCGACGCCCTGCTCCTCGTAGCCCAGGCCCTGGGAGACCGGACCGCGGCCGATGGCGACCAGCAGCACCTCGGCCTCGAAGGTCTTGCCGTCGGCCAGCGTCACGCGGACGCCGGTCTCGGTGTACTCGGCCTTGTCGAAGAAGGTGCCGAGGTTGAACTTGATGCCGCGCTTGCGGAAGGCGCGCTCCAGGATCTTGGAGCTGTTCTCGTCCTCGACCGGGACGAGGTGCTTGAGGCCCTCGATGACGGTGACGTCGGTGCCGAAGGACTTCCACGCCGAGGCGAACTCGACGCCGATGACGCCGCCGCCCAGGATGATCGCGGACTGGGGCACGCGGTCCAGGACCAGCGCGTGGTCCGAGGAGATGATCCGGTTGCCGTCGATGTTCAGGCCCGGCAGCGACTTCGGCACGGAGCCGGTCGCCAGCAGGACGTGGCGGCCCTGGATGCGCCGGCCGTTCACGTCGACGGAGGTCGGGGAGGACAGCCGGCCCTCACCCTCGATGTAGGTCACCTTGCGGGAGGCGACCAGCCCCTGCAGGCCCTTGTACAGGCCGGAGATGACCTCGTCCTTGTACTTGTGCACACCCGCGATGTCAACGCCCTCGAAAGAGGCCTTGATGCCGAACTGCGCGGCCTCGCGAGCCTGGTCGGCGATCTCGCCGGCGTGCAGCAGAGCCTTCGTGGGGATGCAGCCGTTGTGCAGGCAGGTGCCGCCGAGCTTGTTCTTCTCGATCAGCGCAACGTCGAGACCCAGCTGGGATGCGCGGAGCGCCGCGGCGTAACCGCCACTGCCACCGCCGAGGATCACTAGGTCGAAAACGGTGCTGGCGTCGTTCGCCACGTCACGTCCTCCATGCATGTGCGCCGGGCACCGGTCCTCTGTGACCGGGCGGCGGCTGGTAATCGGCCGCTTGTTTCTTCGGCCCTGTGGTGGGGGCCCTGTCCTGCCGAGAACCCATCTTCGCATTTGTCGGGGGAACGCGGGACGCCGGGCCCCGGGTGTGGACCGTCGTTCTGCCCGACATCCGGGTTACCCGTGCGTAGAAACCTACTGATCCTTGAGATTTCTTCCAGAGCGAACGCACCCCGGGACCATGATCGGTGTCCCGGGGCGCGGCGCGCGTCACAGAGGGCGTCTCACGTGCTGGTACGCGGGCGCCGGTGCGGCGGGGGCGGGTACGTCAGCCCAGGTCACCGGTGGCGGTGCGCTCGGCCAGCCGCACCAGGGTGCGCACGGCGGAGCCGGTGCCGCCCTTGGGGGTGTAGCCGTACGGGGCGCCCTCGTGGAAGGCCGGGCCCGCGATGTCGAGGTGCGCCCAGGTGATGCCCTCGCCGACGAACTCCTGGAGGAACAGGCCGGCCACCAGACCGCCGCCCATCCGCACGCCCATGTTGGCGATGTCGGCGGTGGGGGAGTCCATGGTCTTGCGCAGGTCCTCGGGGAGCGGCATCGGCCAGGAGGCCTCGCCGACCTCTTCCGCGATCTCGTGGATCGAGGTGCGGAAGGCGTCGTCGTTGGCCATGATCCCGAAGGTGCGGTCGCCGAGCGCCAGCACCATCGCACCCGTGAGGGTGGCGACGTCGACGATCGCGTCCGGGTTGTCCTCGGAGGCCTTGGTCAGGGCGTCGCCCAGGACCAGGCGGCCCTCGGCGTCCGTGTTCAGGACCTCGACGGTCTTGCCGCTGTACATGCGCAGCACGTCGCCCGGCTTGGTGGCGGAACCGGAGGGCATGTTCTCGGCGAGCGCGAGCCAGCCGGTGACGTTGACCTGGAGGTTCAGCTTGGCGGCGGCGATGACGGCGGCGAACACGGCGGCGGCGCCGGACATGTCGCACTTCATCGTCTCGTTGTGGCCGGCCGGCTTCAGGGAGATGCCGCCCGAGTCGTAGGTGATGCCCTTGCCGACGTAGGCGAGGGTCTTCTCCGCCTTGGCGTGGGTGTAGGTGAGCTTCACCAGGCGCGGCGGGTTCTCGGAGCCCTTGCCGACGCCCATGATGCCGCCGTAGCCGCCCTTGACCAGGGCCTTCTCGTCGAGGATCTGGACCTTGACGCCGTTCTCCTTCGCGGTCGCGGACGCGACGGCGGCGAAGGCCTCGGGGGTCAGGTCGTTCGGCGGGGTGTTGATCAGGTCGCGGGCGACGTTGACCTCGGTGGCGACGACGGTGGCGCGCTCGGCCGCGGCCTTGTGCTCCTTGTCGCGCGGCTTGGCGCCGAGCAGGGCCACCTCGGCCAGCGGCTGCTTGGGGCCGGCGTGCTTGCCGCCGTCGCCGGACTTCTTCTCGCCGCCCTGGTAGGCGGTGAAGGCGTACGCGCCGAGCAGCGCGCCCTCGGCGACGGCGGTGACGGCGGAGGCGTCGTCCAGCGGGAGGGCGAAGGCGGCCTTCTTGGCACCGTGCAGCGCGCGGGCCGCGGAGCCGGCGGCGCGGCGCAGGGCCTCCTCGTCGAAGGACTCGTCCTGCTCCGGGGCCGCACCCAGACCGACGGCCAGCACCACGGGGGCCTTGAGGCCGGCCGGGGCGGGCAGCTTGGTGGTCTCGCCCTCCGCGCCGGTGGCGCCGAGCGAGTCGAGCACGGCGGCGAGCTTTCCGTCGAACGCCTTGTCCACGGCCTCGGCGCCGGCGGCCACGACGAGCCCCTTGGGGCCCTTCGCCACGCCGACCACGAGGGCGTCGGCGCGCAGCGTCGCAGCGCCGGCAGTGCTGAGAGTCAGAGCAGTCACGGTGGTGAAGTCTCGCTTCCGTTTTGTGTTAGTGGGCGCTTGGTCGCGTCGGGGTCACCGGCCGCTCCGCAGCGATCGTATTCGGGCCCGGCGGCCGCCGGAAATGAGCCTACGCGCACGTACTCGTCCGTACGTCACTCCAAGGTTTGTCAAGTTGTTCGATCAATGCGCCACCAGGTTCACCCATCTGTGGACTCTGCTCCAGGTTTGCCCTTTAGACCTGACGAGGTCCGAGAGACTCGAGTCACTCTCGCAAGAGGACGTGGGGTCCTTTTGCATGATTTCCACAGTGCCTCCCCGGCCCGGCCGTCCGCCACGGGCCGACGTCGAGGGGTGCCTGCGGGGGGAAGGCCGAAATGGTCAACAAGAACCGGATGAACAGGGCCGCCGCGGCGATGGCGGCGGCAGCCCTGATGTCCGTGGCAGTACCCGCCGCGACCGCACACGCGGCGACCGTGACGCCCCGCATCGACCTGAAGGTGCTCGTCGTCGACGACGGCGGCAGCTCGGTCGGGGCGATCACCGCCCAGCTCAAGGACACCGGGGTCCCCTACACCCGGATCGACCTGGCCAGTGCGGGCCGCCCCGTCATCAACGCGGCGTTCCTCGCCGACACCGTCGACGGCCGGCCCCGGGCCAAGTACCAGGGCGTCGTCCTGCCCAACGAGAACCCCTTCGGCGAGGGCTCCGCCGAGATGGCGGCGCTCACCGCGTACGAGACGGCGTACGGGATCCGCCAGGTCGACGCGTACACCTGGGCCCACCCGGGGGTCGGGCTCGAGTACACGGACAACGGGGGCTACAGCGGAGAGCTCGACGGCACCCGGGCCGCCGTCACCGACGCCGGCAAGACGGGCCCCTTCGGCTACCTCGGCGGTCAGGTCACCTTCGAGGACAACTCCGCCCTGGTTCCGGAGAGCTACGGGTTCATGGGCAAGCCGCGCGCCGGCTACACCAGCTACGTGGACGCCCCCGTCGCCGGCGGACGCGCCTCGCTCGTCGGCGAGTACACCCACGACGGCCGCAGCGAACTCGTGGTCACCTTCGGCTACAACCAGTACCAGCAGCAGTTCCGGCTGCTCGCCCGCGGCATCGTCGAATGGCTCACCCAGGGCGTCCACCTCGGCCAGGAGCGCAACTACTTCGCGGTCCACGTCGACGACGTCTTCGCCCCCGACGCCCGCTGGAACAAGGAGCTCAACTGCACGCCCGGCGACTACGCCTGCGCGGGCGGCGAGGGCAAGGAGAGCAGCATCCGGATGAGCGCCGCCGACGCCGTGTACGCGGCGCAGTGGCAGACGTCCAAGAACTTCAAGCTGGACATGCTCTTCAACGGGGGCGCCGGCGAGGAGTGGAAGGCCGAGAACGGCGGCACCGACGCGCTGACCGCCCAGCTCGTCGCCGACCGGGCCAAGTACCGCTGGATGAACCACACCTACACCCACCCCTTCCTCGGCTGCGTCCAGGACACCAGCGCCAGCCCCTGGACCTGCACGAAGAACGCCCAGGGCGCGACCACCTACATGAGCCGCGCCGAGATCTCCGCGCAGATCCGCGACAACAACAACTGGGCCGCGTCCAAGGGCATCACCCTCGACCGCTCCGAACTCGTCACCGGCGAGCACTCCGGCCTCAAGACCCTCCCGCAGCAGCCCCAGGACAACCCCAACCTGGCCGGCGCCCTCGCCGACAACGGGGTCAAGTGGGCCGGCAGCGACAACTCCCGCGAACCCGACCAGCGCGCCGTCGGGGCCGCCCTGACCGTCCCCCGCCACCCGATGAACGTGTACTACAACACGGGCACCAACGCGGAGATGGCCGACGAGTACAACTGGATCTACACCAGCCGGGCCGACGGCGGCAGCGGAATCTGCGAGGACAACCCCGCCACCTCCACCTGCCTGCCCGCCCCGCTCGACGTCAACACCGGCTACCTGGACTACATCGTCCCCGCCGAAGCCCGCACCGCCCTGCGCCACGTGCTCGCCAACGACCCGCGCCCGCACTACGTCCACCAGTCCAACCTCGCCGAGGACCGCACCCTGTACCCGGTGCTCAACCAGGTCCTCGACACCTACCGCGCGCTCTACGCGCCCAGCACCCCGATCGTCAACCAGAGCATGAAGGAGACCGGCGTCGAGCTCCAGCGCCGCTCGGCCTGGGACAAGGCGATCGCCGCCGGCAAGGTGACCGCCTACAAGATCGGCAAGGACGTCGTCGTCAAGGCCCCCGCCGGTGTGGTCGCCCCGGTCACCGCGCCCAACGGCACCAAGAAGCAGATGCTCCTCGGCACCACCGACTTCGGCACCGCCTACGCCGGAACCCGGTCCGCCTGGACCTCTCCCGACCTGCTCCAGACCGCGGTCACGCTCCGGCTGCCGAGCTGACCCCGGCCCGCACCACCGCACCACCGCACGACCCGTCCTGCCCGTACTGCCCGTACGGCCGGCAGCACGCGCAACACCCAGAGCCGGCGCTCCGCGAACGCACCACGGGCGCCGGCCCCTTTTCCGTCCTGGGGGGACACACCGCATGAGCCATGGGCGTCACGTCACCATGCTCACCGAAGGCACCTATCCGCACGTCCACGGGGGCGTCAGCACCTGGTGCGACCAACTGGTACGCGGCATGCCGGAGGTCGACTTCAACGTCATAGCCCTGACCGGCTCCGGACGCGAGCCGGTCACCTGGGAGCTGCCGCGCAACGTCTACCGGCACACCTCCGTCCCGCTCTGGGGCCCGCCGCCCGCCCGCACCCGCCGGTCCGCCCTGCGGGGCAAGGCCCGCCGCCGCTTCACCGAAACCTACGAAGCCTTCCTGCTCTCCCTCATGGACCCCGGGCACGGCGGCTTCTCCGAGGCCCTGGGCGAACTCGCCCGCCTCGCCCGGGCCGGCCGCCTCGCCCCGGCCCTGCGCTCCGAATCGGTACTGCGCCTGCTGATGGCCGCATGGACCCGCCCCGGCCTCGTCACCGCCGCGGCCGAACCCACCATCCACGACGCGCTCACCGCCACCGACCTGCTGGAACACGCCCTGCGCCCGCTCTCGGTCCGGATCCCGCCCGACTCCGTCGCCCACGCCGTCAGCAGCGGCCTCGCCACCCTCCCCGCCCTCGCCGCCAAACGCCTCGACGGAGTGCCCTTCCTCCTCACCGAGCACGGCATCTACCTCCGCGAGCGCTACCTCGGCTACCGCACCGCCGCCCAGCGCTGGCCCGTCAAGGCCCTCATGCTGGGCTTCTACCGCGAGCTGAACACCGAGGGCTACCGGCAGGCCGACCTCATCACCCCGTGCAACCAGTACAACCGGCGCTGGGAAGAACGCGGAGGCGCCGACTCCGAACGGATCCGCACCGTCTACAACGGCGTCGACCCGCACGCCTTCCCCGAAGCCGGCCCCGAACCGGACGTGCCCACCCTCAGCTGGTGCGGCCGCATCGACCCGATCAAGGACCTCGAAACCCTGATCCGCGCCTACGCGTTCATGCGCGAGGAACTGCCCGCCCTGCGCCTGCGCCTCTTCGGCCCCGTCCCGGCCGGCTGCGAGGACTACAAACTCCGCCTGGAGAAACTCGCCGCCGAACTCGGCGTCACCGACGGCATCACGTACGAGGGCCGCATCGACCAGGTCGCCAAGGCCTACGCGGCCGGCTCCGTCGTCATGCTCTCCAGCATCAGCGAAGGCTTCCCCTTCAGCATCATCGAAGCCATGTCCTGCGGCCGCACCACCGTCTCCACCGACGTCGGCGGCGTCCGCGAAGCCGTCGGCGACACCGGCCTCGTCGTCCCGCCCCGCGAGCCCGAAACCATGGCCCGCGCCACCCTCGCCCTCCTCCGCGACGACGAACGCCGCGCCGAACTCGGCCGGATGTCACGCAAACGCGTCGTCGAGAAGTTCACCCTCCACCAGTCCGTCGACGGCTTCCGCCACATCTACCGCGAACTCGCCGACCAGACCCGCGCCGGCCGAGCCGCACCGACCCTGCGCCCCGGCGACGACTGGACCCGCCCGCTCGCCCACCCCTGGCACAAGGACCCCTGGCACAAGGAACTCGCGGCCGACGGGAGCCTGTGGTGAGCGGATCCCTCTGGCTCAAGCCCCCCGGCCCCGAAGGAACCTGGGTCCACGTCGGCCGGCCGGCCCCCGCCGGCCGCACCGACACCCTGCCCGACCTGCCCCGGCCCCGCCCCGGCGGGCCCGGGGCCCCGGCCGCCGACCCCATGGACGAACTCGCCGAACGCCTCGACGGGTTCGTCGCCGCCGCCGTCCACCCCGACGAGATCGCCGCCATCCTCGAATCCGACGGGATGACCGACGAACACATCCGCCTCACCTACGGGCGCCCCGACTCCTTCGCCCTCGCCGAAGAGCTCTACGCCCGCGTCCCCCGCTCCTTCCCCGAGCCCGACCGGCTCCCCGACCCCTGGAAGGTCTCCCTCACCGCCTGCCTGCTCCGCGGGCTGATCTTCGCCCTCCCCGGCCTCGCCTACGTCCTGGGCGCACCCCTGCTGGAAGGCCCGCCCGACCGGCTCGGACTGCCCGCCGGCACCCTGACCCTCCTCGCCGGAGCCCTCATCGGCTGGGTCTGGGACCAGAGCCTGTCCCACCGCGCCTACTCCTGGCTCGGCCTCGGCGACCGCGCCGCCGCCGGTCGGACCCTCCTCGTCGGAGCCCCCGCAGGAGCCCTGCTCGGCACCGCCGCCGCCTTCGCCGTACCCGGCGGGCCGCCCTTCTCGTACGCCTTCGCCGCGGGCCAGGCCGTGTACGTCGGCGCCGCCACCGTCCTGCTGGTCCTGGGCCGCGAACGGGTCCTGCTCGCGGCACTCGGCCCCATGGCCGCCGGCGCGGTGCTCGCGCTCTTCACCGACCTCCCCGTACCGGTACGCATCACCCTGCTCACCGTGTCCCTGCTCGCCGCGTGCACCCTCGCCCTGCGGGAGCTGCCGCTGGCCGCCGGGGTACGGGCCGGGGTCGGCAGGATCCACCGGTGGGCCGAACGCCGCCCGGGCGAAGGCGGCCCCGTGCGCTGGCGGATGCTGCGCGGCGCCGAGGAGGACCACGCCCGGCGCGGACCCCGCATCGGCGACTCGGTGCCCTACGGGGTGTTCGGCCTCGGCACCGGCCTGCTGGTGCTGTACGCCGCGCTGGGGGAGGTGCTCAGCGGCGGCCCCGCCGAGGCGGTCGCCGCACCCTCCGCGGTGGCCCTCACCCTCAGCATGGGCCCCGCCGCCTGGCTCCTCCACCGCTTCCGCAGCGGCAGCCTCGCCGGGCTGCGGGCGGCCCGCTCACCCGGCGCGTTCCGGCGCCGGATGCTCGTCACCCTGGCCCGGTGCCTCGCCGCGTACCTGCTGGTACTGCTCGCGCTGGGCGTCACCGGAACCCTGCTGTGGCCGCACGCCCCCGGCCTGACCGGACTCCGCGTCGCCACCCTGCTCCTGCTCGGCACCGTCATGTGGACCGGCCTGCTGCTCCAGTCCTTCGGCGCCGTCCGGCCCGCCGCCGTGGTCTGCTCCGGGGCCGCCTTCGCCCAGAGCCTGGCCCTGCTCGCCGGGATCGGACAGCCCCGCCTGGTCCAGCCGGCCGTCGCCGGCGCGGCCGCGGCCGCCCTGACCGTACTGGTCTGCCTGCTCCTCGGCCGGGCCACGGCACACCGCTGAGCCTCCTCGACCGCCCGTGAGAGAAGACGAAGGACCCCATGCTGCTGGTGCCGCTCTACGAGCACCCCGCCGACCGGCCCGAGGAGTGGGAGCGGCTCATCCGCTCCGCCGGACAGCTGCACTCGGTGGTGCTCAACCCCGACAGCGGCCCCGGCCGGGCCCCCGACGAACGGTTCGCCGCCGTCGCCGCCCGGCTGCGGGACGCCGGCGTGCCCGTACTCGGCTACACCGACACCGACTACGGGAGGCGCCCGCACGCCGCCGTCGTCCAGGACCTGCTGCGCCACCGCGACTGGTACGGGGCCGACGGCGCCTTCCTCGACCAGGCCGCAGCCGGCCCCGAACTCCTGCCGCACTACGGGCGGCTGGCCGTCGCCGCCCGGGCGGCGGGGGCCCGTACCCTCGTCCTGAACCACGGTGTCCACCCGCACCCCGGGTACACCGGGCTCGCCGACCTGCTCGTCACCTTCGAGGGCCCCTGGGACGCCTACCGCGACGAGGCCGCCACCCCGCCGCCGTGGACCGCCGACCACCCCGCCCTGCGGTTCTGCCACCTCGTGTACGCCGTACCGCCGGACGCGCCCGCCGCCGAACTCGCGGCCAAGCGCCACGCGGGGGTGCACTGCGCGGTCCCCGGTACCGGGGCGCACCCGTGGGGCACCCTCCCGTACGCACTGGAGGCCGCCGGATGAAGCGTTTCACCACCGTCCTGGCCGCGAGCGGCGCCGCCGCACTGCTGCTGCTCACGGCCTGCACCGCCGGACCGGACGACGACGAGGGCCCCGGCCCCGGCCCGACCTGGCCCGCCCAAAAACCGGGCGAGCGCTGGCAGCCCCGCCCCGGCACGCCCTGGCAGTGGCAGCTCAGCGGCAAGCTCGACACCTCGGTGGACGTACCGGTGTACGACGTCGACGGGTTCAACACGACGAAGGAGGAAGTCGCGGCCCTGAAGGCCGAAGGCCGCCGCACCATCTGCTACATCTCCACCGGCGCCTGGGAGGACTTCCGCCCGGACAAGGACGACTTCCCGGACTCGATGCTCGGCAAGGGCAACGGCTGGAAGGGCGAACGCTGGATCGACATCCGCCGCACCGCCGACCTGGAACCGCTGATGGCCAAGCGCTTCGACATGTGCCGCGACAAGGGCTTCGACGCGGTGGAGCCCGACAACATGGACGCCTACCGCAACGACTCCGGCTTCCCCGTCACCGCCGAGGACCAGCTGAAGTTCAACCGCTTCATCGCGAAGCTCGCCCACGACCGGGGCCTGGCAGTCGGCCTCAAGAACGACCTCGACCAGATCCCGCAGCTGGTCGGCGACTACGACTTCGCCGTCAACGAGCAGTGCGCCCAGTACGACGAGTGCGAGGAACTGACCCCCTTCATCGAAGCGGGCAAGGCCGTCTTCCACGCGGAATACGAACTCCCGACGTCCCGCTTCTGCAAACAGTCCCGCCGCCTGAACCTCAGCTCGCTGGAGAAGAAACTGGAACTGGGCCCGTGGCGCAGGGCGTGCTGAGGCCGGTCCCACACCTCGGCCCACTATCTCCCCCTCGACCCCCGGGGGGCGGGTCGGTGTGTGCCCACCCGCCCCCGGGTGCGGGTGGGTGGGGTGGGGGCGGTGGCCCCTGGGCCGTCTCGGGGAGGTGCTGGGGGTTTCCCGTCAGTCCCATCGTCGTTCCGTGTCGTGCCGGCCTGTCAAGGGCGCCCTTCGGTCGCGTCACTTCGTGATCGCCTTCGGCGACCCTTGACAGGCCGTCCCGCCCCGGAAAGCCGAAAGACTGCCGGGAAACCCCCCAAAGAACGGTCACGGGGCAGAAGAGGGAGGGACGGGTCCGTCAGCGATGAGGCGAGGGGCCGGGGGCCGGCCCGCCGGGCATCCGGGCCCTCAACAGCCCAGATCCGGGACCACAGGGCCTCTACCTGCACGGAAGGACGATCAGAGCCCCCTGCGGAGCGCCCAGGCGCAGCAGATCGCTACGCGCTCCTCTTTTCTTGGCGTCCGCAGCCCGCCTTGGGCTGATACCTGCACCAGAGGTTGATCAGGGCGCTGTGGGCAGCGGATGGGCGCGTGCCAGAGGGGTGTGCACCGGGGTTTCACTCACGCTTTGCCCTCACGGGGCAGGGCAGGTTGGGGGCAGTGCGGTTCGGCGAGCATGTGACAAGGGCGACGGAGTGGAAGACGGTGCCCGTCAGATAGTGGCCGAGGGATACGTCTCCGCCCCACGCCAGCCGTTCGATGGCACTCCTCACCAGGAGATCCAGCCTGGTGACTTCCCGATCTTGAGAAGAGCTGAAGCGAGGTGCGAACTCGGCGAGCTGAAGCCCCAGCCACTGGCCGGCTTCCTTGGGCTCCTGCCATGTCCCTCTGATCAGTGAGGGCGGCTTCATCAGCCAGTGGACTGTCTGGATCGGGGGCACGTCGACAGTCGGGAACGCTGCCACGGCTTCGCGGTACCGGTCGTGTACCTCTTGCCCGCTCGTCGCTGCTGGGGTCTGACCGGGTGGTCTGCGGATGCTCTCCCTGTCGAACGTCGACTTTTCCCCGATCCAGGCGTAACCGTGGTGGTGCACCGCTGCTCCGTTCCGAGAGATGACGACGGCCCCGCCCGTCGGTGTGAGGGCGGGGCCGTCAGTTCAGGTGGTGGTATGGATCAGGCGGAGAGGTCGAACCGGAGGGGGTCGATGCCCGCCGCGTCGAGTTCGGCCGTGGTGAAGCGCAGCGGCTCGGCGGGCGCTTGCTGTCGCCCATGGCCCATGCGTCCGGGCCGATCTTCGCGAGGGTCACGCACGCCTCGCCGTCCGGGTGCGTGTTGCCTCCACACGCCCTGCTGAACCGGGCGCCGTTGATGTCGATGCTGTAGAGGTCGGTCATCTGGTCCTCCTTCATTCGGATGGGTCTCATGGGGAGTACTCCGGCAGGCCCAAGGCGTAGGAGTGCTTCTCGGGGTGCGCGGCCAATTCGACGTTGCAGTCCGAGACGGCGGACAGGTCCCCGTCGCCGTGCGCCGCCGTGCGTTGCTTCGCGAGTGCAGCGCACACGCCACAACCGGGTGCAGGTCCAGGGGGTGTACCTGGGAGGGACAGTTGAACCGGCGGGTCCATCGTGGTGCGGGGGCTGCTCACTGGGATTCCTCCCTCGGGTGTCGGCACCGACGATGTTTCACCGGTTGAGCGGCTCGCTCTAGGACCTTTCCCGTTGGGGCAAGAACCCGTCGCGGACGCCTTCGACCAGGGTTCTCATGCCATCGTCGTAGACCGCCACGGAGGCGAACCGTTCGAACGTATCGAGGTAGAGCTGTACGTCCTTCGGGTCGCGGGTCGTGACCTCGGAGTGGAAGGTCTCCACGATGACGAGCCGGTCGTCGTGGAGGCTGAAGCAGGTCATCGGGAAGTCGGGCATTCGACGGCCGGACGGCACAACGCCCAGGGAGACATTGGGGAGGCGGGACACGGAGACGAGCCTGTCCATTTGGAGTGCCATGATCACGGGCTCGCTGATGCGCCACCGGAGCACGTGCTCGCAGATCAGGAAGTGGAACGACCGGCCTGGCTCGTACAGGGCGGATTGCCTTTCGAGGCGGGCCGCCACGGTCTTGGCCCTGGTCTCCTCCGGCAGGGCCGGTGGCAGAGAGAAGACGGCAGAGGCGTACTCGGGTGTCTGGAGGAGGCCGGGGATGAGCTGGCCCTGGAAGAGCCTGAGCGTGGCGGTGCCGGCTTCAATCGCTCGAATGGTCCTCTGGTGCTTCCACGGGCCCATGCGACGCAGCAGGCGCCATGCGGTGGCCTCGGTCGCTTCAGCGCGGGCTGTCGCCAGGAACTCTTCCTTGACTCCCTGACTCACGCCTATGGCGGTGAGGATGAGATCCACGTCCTGAACTGTCGGACGCACCTTGCCGGTTTCGATCTTTGACAGCTTCCCCGCAGACATGGAAGCCCTGCGGGCCACCGAGTCACCCGTGAGTCCGGATGCGTCGCGCAGCTCCCGCAGGGCTTTCCCGATCGAATCGGCGGTCAGCGGTGCCGCTCCCAGTACTCCACGAACGGCACTGCTTCGGCCAGAGCGCGGTCCCGGTAGTCCTGGTACTCGCCCAGCCTGTGCGGGGGGAGCAGCTCCGCTCCGATGAAGGCGCCTTCGGACGTGTAGTGCATCCGGTATACCGACTGGTCGTCGAACAACCAGAAATCGTGATCGGGCAGGCCGGGCACTGTCTGTTCGCTCAGGTCGATGACGCCGATGCGCTCACCAGCCGTGATGTTGCCGGGATACGCGGCCAGTTCGTACCGTAGGTAGTCGCTTAGCGGCGACCTCAGCACATGGACCCGCGAGACCTGCTTGCCTTTGTCGGTCATCGACCGCACCCACGGGTTGTCGTTCCATTCAGGACCCATGTCCCCGCCGGCCTGAAAGCATTCGAACTCCTCGCGCTCCTCCTCCACGTCGTAGACGCTGAGCGTCTCCAGGCGGAAGGCGGTCTGCTCGAAGATCTCGAAGAGCCTGCCGAACTCCTCACCGCTGAGCACGGAAGTACTCCTCCAGCACCGCAGCCGGGACCATGACAGCCGTCTCGCCCTCAGGCAGGTCGAGTTGCGCGAGCCGCTCGGGGTCGGTGATCACGTAGCCCTGGACCACATAGTCCGCAGCGTCCTCAGTGGCCCACAACGTCGGGCACGTTCCGTTCCTGCACTCAGGATCACCGGACAGCTTTCGCAGCATCTTCGCCCCCACATGTCGGCGTACGCCTGTCGTGTTCGATGCTCTCCAGCCGGTTGCGGTGGGGTCAAGCACTGACCCTTTCCAGAACAGGAAAGACGCGCTCTCCATGCGAGGCAGATTGCTATTCATGTTTCAGCGGCCGACGGCCGTCTTGGGCTGGCCGAACGCGTGCGGCGTGCCTCGCTCCCACAACTCCTCGGCATGGCCGGCGAAGCGTTCGAACATGCCCTCCTTGCTCTGTCGGCGCAGGTGGAACATGGGTGAGTCGTGTCCGATGACGCGAGCGAGGTGCGGCGTGACGAGGGCGTTGGCATCAAAGAGAAACACGCTGAGGCCGACGTGGTTCGTGGCGTCTTCCGGGGCGCTGACGCGGACTTCCAGGCCATCCAGGGATCCCAGCCGGTCCAGTTGTTCGAGGGTCGTGCGGATGCGAGTGGAGACGGTCAGTGCCGCGTCCTCGATCGCCTCGCGCTGTCGAGTGGTTTCGCCGTTTGGGTCTCCCACGAGGAAGCGGACCCGGCATCCGCTCTCGATCTTCTTCCGGATGATCCCGGCGAAGTCGGGGATCATGGTCCAGAAGAAGTAGTTCGTGTACCCGGACAGCAGCATCTCGCTGGTCGTCTCAGCGATGAGCTTCGCCCACGTCGTGGAAGGGCATGCGGAGCGATAAGGGTAGGAGTGGACCAGCTCCTTGTCCTGTCCGACTTTCACGCGGCTGGTCACTGCTTCCGGCCAGATCATGCGCTCTTCAACTCCCAACACCCGAGCCACATCTGCACGGTTTCGAGCATGCGGCACCAGAGCGGGATCCGCTAACCAGCGACTGACGGTTTTCCCGGATACCCCCACCCGATCGGCCAGCTGATGCGCTCTCACGTCAGCGCCGGCCATAACTGAACTCAAGGCCGTGTTCAAGAGTCCTCCACGGGACATTTGGGCGTTCTCCGGAACATGGCGCGGAACGACCCAACCGTCCTTGGATAAGGCCAGATACGTCCATACGTGGGAAGCAGGCTGAGTCCGTCAGCAACCGACTGCAGGAGGGTCTGATGGACACGAGCGGTCAGAGATGGGGGCGTGCTGTCCCCACCTGACCGGATCACCTCACTGGAAGAGCCGGCCGTCGTGCAAGACGCCGCCTGGTCACAGCCGGAGGCCGTGACCGAGCCCAGCCAGGAACTTCTCGACCGTGCTCTTGTCGGCTGGGAGCGCTTCCTCGACACCTTCGACGAGGTATCCGATGAGTGACCAGTACGAGTACGTCCCCAACCGCCTCCTCCACCAGCGGGTCCGCGACATCGCCTCCGGCGTCGAGGGCGTGCTGATGGCCGTGATCAACGAGAACGTCTCCGACTCCGTCGCCTACGAGCGCTGGATGGAACTGGCCTACATCCGTGGCGCCTCGGGCCGTGAGTTCACCACCGCCGTCGAGAACGTCGAACCCGCCTATGACCAGCCCCAGACGGCCGCCGGACGCCGAGATTCGAGGAGCGCGTAGCGATCTGCCGCGCCTGGGTGGGCCGCAGGTCGCTCTGATCAACCTTCCCTGCAGGTAGCCGGGCCCCTCGGCCCTGGCGGCGGGGATCTGGGGCCCGGATGCCCGGAGGGCCGGCCCCCGGCCCCTCGCCCATCCCTGAGGGACCCGTCCCTCCCTCTTCTGCCCCGTGACCGTTCTTTTGGGGGTTTCCCGGCAGTCTTTCGGCTTTCCGGGGCGGGACGGCCTGTCAAGGGTCGCCGAAGGCGATCACGCAGTGACGCGACGAAGGAGCGCCCTTGACAGGCCGGCACGACACGGAACGACGATGGGACTGACGGGAAACCCCCAGCCCCTCCCCGACCCCGCCCAAGGGGCCACCGCCCCCGCACCCCCGCCCCGCACCCGGGGAGGCGGGTGGGCAACCACCGCCCCGCCCCGCCCCCTCAAGGGGGAGATAGCCGGCCCGAACCGTGAGCAGCAGCCCCCACCCCTCACACCGGCAGGATCGCGTGCACCCTGTACCCGCCCCCGTAGCGGGGGCCCGCGTAGCAGGAGCCGCCCAGGGCGGCGGTGCGTTCGCGCATGCCGAGCAGGCCGTGGCCGCCGCCCGGGTCGGTCTGGGCCGGGGCCGAGTCCGCCGAGTCGCCTCCGTCGTCCAGTACGGTCACCTCCACCGAGGCCCCGACGCGCACCACGCTGACCTCGGCCTGCGCGCCCGGGCCGGCGTGCTTGCGGACGTTGGTCAGCGCCTCCTGGATCACCCGGTACGCCGCGAGGTCCGCGGCGGCCGGCAGCGGTTCGGTACCGGCCCCCAGCTGGACGGTCGCCGACACCGGCAGGCCCGCGTGGCGGAAGGTGTCCAGCAGTTCGTCGAGCAGGGCCAGCCCCGGCGCGGGTTCCGTCGGCGCCTCCGGGTCTCCGGACTGGCGCAGCAGCCCGACGGTGGCGCGCAGCTCGTTCAGTGCCGAGCGGCTGGCGTCCCGTACGTGGGCGAGGGCTTCCTTCGCCTGGTCGGGCCGTTTGTCCATGACGTGCGCGGCCACCCCCGCCTGGACGTTGACCAGGGCGATGTGGTGGGCCACCACATCGTGCAGGTCCCGGGCGATCCGCAGCCGTTCCTCGGCGACCCGCCGCCGGGCCTCCTCCTCGCGGGTCCGTTCGGCGCGTTCGGCCCGCTCCCGGATCGCGTCGACGAAGGCCCGCCGGCTGCGCACCGCGTCGCCGGCGGCGGCGGCCATGCCGGTCCAGGCGAAGATCCCGAGGTTCTCCTGCGCGTACCAGGGCATCGGCCCGGCCAGCATCGCCACCCCGGTGAGCCCGGCCATGGTCAGCAGCCCGATCCGCCAGGTGGTGGGCCGGTCGGTGACCGCGGCGACCGTGTACAGGGCGATCACCGCGCTCATGGCGACGGGTGCCCGCGGCTCCCCGGTGGTCAGCTCCAGCAGCGACAGCCCGCAGGTGACGGCGAGCACGGTCCGGGGCCGGCGCCGCCGCAGGACGAGGGCGGCCGCGCCGAGCAGCATCAGCAGCAGGGAGAACGGCTCGGGCGTACGGGTGCCGAAGGTGGGGCCGTGCGGTCCGTGCGGGTCGGCGAAGGAGCCGACGACCATGGAGACCAGCGCCCCGAACGCGAGTACGGCGTCGGTGGCGAGCGGATGCGTCCGCATCCACTGCCGGGTGGGGGCGAAGGGCCCGAGGTCTGTCGTCACCCGGATACGGTACGGGCTGCCCCTAGAGCCGCGCCGAGCCCGGCGGCGCAGGTGGCGCAGGTGGCGACGGCGGCGACGGCGGCGCGGGCGGCGACGGTGGCGCGGGCGGCGCGGGCGGCGACGGTGGCGCGGGTGGCCGGGGGGTGAGCGGAGCCCGGGAGCGGGCCGGCCCCCATGCGGCGCGTACGACGCACACCGCCATGACGGTGGCGATGGCCGCCAGGTGCTCCTTGCCGGCGAGGTTGTTCTTGACCAGCACCTCCCCGGTCATCGCGAGGATGACCAGGGCCCCGGTGAGGTACGCCCGGTAGCGCCAGCACACGTAGATGGCGAGGCCCACCACGGCCGCCGACGGCCCGGTGTCGTTGACGATCCGGTCGGACACCGGCAGTCCGAAGGGGTGGTCGGGGCCCAGGGAGAGCCCGATGCGGGCGTAGGTGGTCCCGGCGATGGTGGCCACGTAGCCGACGAGCAGGGTGCGCCACCAGCCGATGCAGATCTCGGCGATCCCGAAGACCAGCAGGATCTGCGCGAGCGCCCCCCACACGGGCAGGTCGAGGGCGGGTACGAACAGGGACAGCGGGGTCCGCAGCAGTGCGAGCCACAGGGGGTCGACGGCCTTGACGGACCCGAGGTTCTGGACGGGCTGGAACCCCCAGGAGGTGTTCTGCACGATCTGGAAGACGGAGGTCAGGGCGACCGCCCCGAGGGTCATCGGGACGGCCCGCCACGTGTCGCGGACGAGCGCGTCCCGCACGGTCCGCAGCAGGGGCCCCCACTCACGGCGGGCGAACTGCCGGACCTCCGTCTTCCACGACGTCAACGAATCGTCTCCAGGTGCTTGCGGTGCAGCCACTTGGGCAGGCCGGGGGCTTCCAGGAAGCCTTCGGCCCGACCCGCCGCGATACCGATCCGCAGCAGGTCCGAACTCTTCTCGAAGAGCATGAACCGCGGCTCCCAGATCGGGCGGTATTTGGCGTTGGCCCGGTAGAGGGACTCGATCTGCCACCAGCGGGAGAAGAAGCTCAGCAGCGAGCGCCACATGCGCAGCACCGGCCCCGCTCCGAGCTTGGACCCCCGCTCGAAGACGGAACGGAACATCGCGAAGTTGAGCGAGACCTGCGTGACGCCGATTTCCTTCGAGCGTTCCAGCAGCTCGATGACCATGAACTCCATCAGGCCGTTCTCGGAGTCCCGGTCGCGGCGCATCAGGTCCAGGGACAGGCCCTTGGGGCCCCACGGCACGAAGGACAGGACGGCGCGCAGGTCGCCGTTGCCGTCGGTGCACTCCAGCATCACGCACTGGCCGTCGTCCGGGTCGCCCAGCCGGCCCAGCGCCATGGAGAACCCGCGTTCGGTCGCGCCGTCGCGCCAGTCGTCGGCCCGCTCCAGCAGGACGGTCATCTCGTCGGCCGGGATGTCGGCGTGGCGGCGGATGCGGACGGTGTAGCCGGCCCGCTTGACCCGGTTGTAGGCCTGCCGGACGGTGCGCATGGCGCGGCCCTCCAGCGTGAAATCGTCGGTCTCGACGATGGCCTCGTCGCCGAGCTCCAGGGCGTCCAGGCCGTGCCGGGCGTAGATCTGCCCGGCTTCCTCGCTCGCGCCCATCACGGCCGGCACCCAGCCGTGCTCGCGGGCCTCGGCCAGCCACGGCTCGATCGCGCCCGGCCAGGCCTCGGGGTCGCCGATGGGGTCGCCGGAGGCCAGCGAGACCCCGCCGACGACGCGGTAGGTGACGGCGGCCTTGCCGGTCGGGGACCAGATGACGGACTTCTCGCGGCGCAGCGCGAAGTAGCCGAGGGAGTCGCGGTCGCCCTGCTTGGCGAGCAGCGCCCGCAGCCGCTCCTCGTCCTCGGGGGTGATCGGGTCGACGGCGCGCCGCGAGCGGAACGCCGCGAACAGCACGGCGAGCAGCAGCAGCATCGACATCATGTTGACGGCCACGTCGACCCAGGCGGGTGTGGTGATCGCGCGGTACGCCTCGTCGTCGGGCGCCAGCGTGATCAGCCGCATGACGCCGTACCGCCAGCGCGCCAGGAACGTGGCGTCGGCGCGGTCGGCGTCGGTGTTGGTGGCGCCGACGAGCAGGGCGGCGATCAGCGAGGTGAGCAGCAGGCCGACGGCGGCCACGGCGGTGGCGAGTTTCGGGTTGGAGCGGTCGCCCTTGGCGTAGAACTCGTGGCGGCCCAGCAGCAGGGCGACGACGAACGCCGCGGTGAGGGCGAGGGACACCCAGTTCTGCGCGTGCTGGCGGAACTCGGGGTAGCACATGCTCAGTTCGCCGCCCGTGCAGGGCGCGAAGGCGGCGACCGCGAAGGCCAGCAGCAGCATGCCGCTGACCACCAGGTTCAGGATCCAGGCGGCCCGCTTGCGGCGGCCCATGGTGACGGCGAGCAGCAGTGAGAACAGGCCGGAGGCGAAGCCGGCCGTCAGCAGGTACGGGGTGTAGAAGTCGGCGGTGTTGTGCCGGCGCAGGTCCTGCCCGAGCGAAAGCCACACCGCGCTGAGGAAGTTGATGAAGGTGACGGCCCGCAGGTACCAGACCGCGAAGGCGGCGCTCCGCCGCGACCTCGGAGTGCCCCGGGGGCTCTCCGGCTTCGCGGCGGTCTCCCCTCCCTGTCCCTTCTTGTGGTTGGACCCCTTGCCGGAAGCCTGGTCGGGGCTCCGGTCGGTTTCTACGCTGGTCAAGCGGACCTCTCCCATGAAAAGCGATGATATGGGGCGTCACCGGTCCGCAGCGCAGTGCGAGCACCGCGGACTGGTCAGGCCCGTAGTGCCCGGTGTCTCAGTCCGTCGGCTGCTTCGCGGCTGCCCTCTCCGGGAGGTCCGCCGCGAGCGCGGCGGCCGCCTGGACCAGGGGGAGCGCCAGCAGGGCTCCGGTTCCTTCTCCTACTGTGACGCCGTGGTCGAGCACGGGGTTGAGTGCCATCCGGTCCAGGGCCTTCGCCTGGCCCGGTTCCCCGCTGGACTGCCCGGCCAGCCACCAGTCGGGGGCGCGGAAGGCGGCCCGCTGGGCCACCAGCCCGCAGGCCGCCGAGACGACCCCGTCGAGGATGACGGGCGTACGGCGCACCGCGCTCTGGAGCAGGAAGCCGGTGATCGCGGCGACGTCCGCGCCGCCGACCGCCGCGAGCAGCGCCAGCTGGTCGCCGAGTACCGGGCGGGCCCGGCGCAGGGAGTCGCGGATGGCGGCGCACTTGCGCATCCAGGCCAGGTCGTCGATGGGCTGCCCGCCGCGGCCGGTGACCACGGAGGCGTCGGTCCCGCAGAGCGCGGCCACCAGCGTGGCGGCCACGGTGGTGCCGCCGACGCTCAGGTCGCCGAGGACGACGAGGTCCGTACCGGAGTCGGCCTCCTCGTCGGCGATCTGGATCCCGAGCCGCAGCGAGTCCTCGGCCTCCTCGGCGGTCAGCGCGTCCTCGACGTCGATCCGGCCGCTGCCGCGCCGTACGCGGTGCCGTACCACGTCCTCGGGCAGCAGGGCGGGGTCGCAGTCCAGGCCCGCGTCGACGACGCGCACCCCGGCGCCGAAGCGGCCGGCCAGCACGGACACCGGGCTGGTCCCGTCGAGGACGGCGCGCACCAGCTCGTGGGCGCTGCCCGCGGGCCGGGCGGAGACGCCCTGCGCGGCGATCCCGTGGTCGGCGGCGAACAGGACGACGCGCGGCCGCTCGATCGGCCGGACCGGAACCCGGCCCTGCGCGGCGGCCAGCCACTCGGCGAGCTCGTCGAGCCGGCCCAGGGCGCCGGGCGGCACGGCCAGCCGTTCACGACGCTCTTCGGCGTCACGCCGGACGCCCCCGTCGGGACGTTCGATCAGATCGGAGAAGTCGTCGAGATTCAGCGTGGTCATCTGCCAGAGATTACAGCCGTCCAGACCCTCCCTCAGGGGGTGCGCCGGCTCCGTTTCAGCCGGGCTGTCCCCTGAGCACGAGCGCCTGCCCCGCGACCACCAGGAGTACGTGCTCGCACTCGCCCGCCACCGCGTTGTTGAGGCGGCCCAGCTCGTCGCGGAACCGCCGTCCCGACGCGGTCGCCGGGACCACTCCGGCCCCGACCTCGTTGCTGACCAGCACCACCGTGCGGCGGGTGGCGCGGACCGCCGCCACGAGCTCGTCGACCCGCGCGCGCAGCTGCTTGCGGCCCTCCCCGGCCCATACCGCGTCGTCCCAGGCCCCGGCCCGGTCCATGGCGTCGGTGAGCCACAGCGCGAGGCAGTCGATCAGCAGGGGCGGTCCGGCCGCCTCCAGCAGCGGCACCAGTTCGCAGGTCTCCGCCGTCCGCCAGGTGGCCGGGCGCCGCTCCCGGTGGAGGCCGACCCGCTGGGCCCATTCCGCGTCGCCGTCGCGGGTGCCGCCGGTGGCGACGTACACCACCCCGGGGAAGCCGGCGAGGCGGCGTTCCGCCTCGAAGGACTTGCCGGAGCGGGCCCCGCCCAGCACCAGGGTGCGGCGCGGCACGTCCGGTACCGCCCGGTAGTCGCCGGCCACCACCGTGGTGCCGTCGGGCACGGCCCGCGCCCCGGCCGCGGCGCAGCGGCGCTCCAGCTCGGGCCCCGGTGGGGTGTCGTGGTCCAGGTGGACGGCGATGACGTCGGTGGCGGGGCCCACGGCGCCGCTCGCGCGGAGCCGGGCCAGCGCCTCCGGCCGGCCGAGCACGTCGGCCAGTACCACGTCGTACGGGCGCTGCGGCTCGCCGTTTGCGCTGCCGGCCGGGGCCCCCTGGGGCGGGAGGTACAGCAGCCGGCCGCCATCGGGGCCGGTGACCTCGTACCCGGTACCGGGCGCGTCCATCGGCACCGCCCGCACCCGGTGCCCGCTGATCACCGCGAGCTCCCGCCCGTCCGGCACCCGCCCGGCGGCCGGCAGCCCGGGCGGCAGCTCTACGGCCGGCCCGTCGTGCGGGTGCGTCAGCAGCACCTGCCGTACGCCGGCCAGCGAATGCCCCGCACGGGCACCGGCCAGCACCGCCCCGGGGGTCAGGTCGAGCAGCAGCGCCCCGTCGACGAGGACGGAGGTCGCGCCGCGGGCCAGGGTGCCCACGGAGACCGCGCAGGCGGAGCAGGGACAGCCGGGGCGGGGCAGTCCTTCGGGCGTACCGGTGCCGAGCAGAGTGAGTTCCACACAGAGATCCTCCCGCGTCGCCGGGAGTGGTGCGCGCCCGGCTACTCTGCGGGCACACTTCATGACGAGAAGCGTGAGATCGCGGACGAGCAACGGAGGCGGACATGGCGTGGACGTGGCGGTTCGAGGCGGCCGACGGCAGCGAGGTGGCCCCGGCGGTGGAGCCGGAGGAGTTCACCACGCAGGGGGACGCCGAGTCCTGGATCGGCGAGGTCTGGAAGGAGCTCCTGGACGGCGGGGCCGAGAAGGTGACCCTGTTCGAGGACGGGACGCAGATCTACCCGATGAGCCTGAGGGCGGCCACGGAGGCCTGAGCCCCGGCCCCTGCCCTCGGCCGGGCGGGGTGCGGGCTCCGGCACGACGCCCCGCCCGGTCGGCGCTCGGGAAACGCCGGAACCCCGGGGGAGTCCCCCCGGGGTCCGCACGTCCGGTCGGTGCTACCCGCGCACCCCGCACAGGTGCAGCAGCGCCGCGACCCCCCGGTAGGGGTCGGTGCGCCCGGCCCGCTCCTCGGCGGCCAGCAGCCGCTCCAGCTCCTCGTCCGGCGGGAGCTCCGCCGCGGCCTCCGTGCCGTCGGTGAAGACGCGGACCCCGTACCAGGTGTGCAGCGGCGCGCCGATCCCCGACAGCGTCGCCGTCAGGTCGGCCAGCCGGTCGGCGCGCACGTCCAGGCCGAGCCGGTTCGTGTAGTCGACGGTGTCGAAGGCGTCCAGCGCCCCCGCCCAGTCGCCCGCCAGCCCGGGCCGCAGCGCGAGCGCGTCGCCGTTGCGGACCAGCAGGGACAGCAGCCCGCCGGGGGCCAGCATGCGGGCCAGCCCGGCGAGCATCGCGTCGGGTTCCGACACGTACATCAGCACGCCGTGGCACAGCACGACGTCGAAGCTGCCCGGTCCGAAGTGCGCGCCCGTCTCGCGGCCGTCGCCCTCCACCAGCTCGACCCGGTCACGGATGCCGGCGGGTTCGGCGGCCAGCGCCGCGTGCGCGACCGCCAGCATGGCGGCGTCCTGCTCCAGGCCGGTGACGCGGTGTCCCGCCCGGGCCAGGCGCAGCGCCTGGGTGCCCTGGCCCATGCCGACGTCGAGGACCCGCAGCCGCTGCCCGACCGGGAAGCGGTGCGTGATCTGTTCCTCGACCTGACGGCCCACGAGTTCCTGGCGGACGGCGTTGCGCAGTCCGCCCAGTCCCTCCAGCCACAGCCGGGCTCCCCCCGAGAAGCCCTCCCCCGACGATGCCCCTGTTGCTCCGGGCGTCGCTCCGGTCAGGGTCGCTCTCCGCGCTTGACCTGCGGCTTGGGCAGGCGCAGGCGGCGCATCTGGAGGGTGCGCATGAGGCCGTACGCGACGGCGCCGCGGCGGGGCTCGTTCGGGAAGCGCTCGGTCAGCGCCTTGCGGAGCCGGAACCACAGGCCGATGGAGTCGAGGATGATCAGGACGATCACGCCGAGCCACAGCATCAGCGCGATGTTCTGGATCGAGGGGACCCGGATCATGCTCAGCACCAGGATGACCACTGCCAGCGGCAGGAACATCTCGGCGATGGAGAAGCGGGAGTCCACGAAGTCGCGGACGAAGCGGCGCACCGGCCCCTTGTCTCGGACGGGCAGATAGCGCTCGTCGCCGTTGGCCAGCGCCTCGCGCTGCCTGGCCATCTCTTCGCGGCGACGCTCGCGGGCTCGCTTGGCGTCCTCCTTGCGGTTGCCGGTCGAGGCCACCACGGCCTTGCGCTGCGACTGGGCCACAGCACGCTTCGGCGTCGGGCGGCCCTTCGGGGCCTGCGGGTCACGGGGCTGCGAGGGGCCGGCGCTCACCTTGTCGGTGGCGGAGGCCTTCTCTTCCTTGGAGGAGCGGCTACCAAACACAAAACCCAAGCGTACGTGGTCGGGGCCACGGGCCCCACCCCGGCGGGGAACGATCCGGCAACGGCGGGCGTCTACCGAGTGCGGGCCTCTTCCGGTGCCGGGGGTTCCGGGCTGCCGGGTCTCGGGGATCACCTACTCCTTACGCCTGATACGGCACCGGGGTACTCGTCCTGGAGGAGGAGCGCATCCGTACTCGAACAGTGCGGTAATAGAGACAGGGCCCGTACTGTGGGTCCTGTCGGTGACCTGGAGCACAGTCCGTCTAGAAGGGGGCGCGCGAAGCCCATGAGCGGTGTCATGAAGCGTATGGGGATGATCTTCCGCGCGAAGGCGAACAAGGCCCTGGACCGGGCCGAGGACCCGCGCGAGACCCTCGACTACTCGTACCAGAAGCAGCTGGAGCTGCTTCAGAAGGTACGGCGCGGTGTCGCCGACGTGGCGACCTCCCGCAAGCGCCTGGAACTGCAGCTGAACCAGCTCCAGGGCCAGTCCGCCAAGCTGGAGGACCAGGGCCGCAAGGCGCTCGCCCTCGGCCGCGAGGACCTGGCCCGCGAGGCCCTGTCCCGCCGCGCCTCCCTCCAGCAGCAGGTCAGCGACCTGGAGGTGCAGCACCAGACGCTCCAGGGCGAGGAGGAGAAGCTGACGCTGGCCGCGCAGCGCCTCCAGGCCAAGGTGGACGCCTTCCGCACGAAGAAGGAGACCATCAAGGCCACCTACACGGCCGCCCAGGCGCAGACCCGCATCGCCGAGTCCTTCTCCGGCATCTCGGAGGAGATGAGCGACGTCGGCCTGGCCATCCAGCGGGCCGAGGACAAGACGGCCCAGCTCCAGGCCCGCGCCGGCGCGATCGACGAGCTGCTGGCCTCCGGCGCCCTGGACGACCAGAGCGGCCTCGGCTCCAAGGACGACATCCAGGCCGAGCTGGACCGCCTCTCCGGCGGCACCGACGTCGAGCTGGAGCTCCAGCGGATGAAGGCCGAGCTGGCCGGCGGCCCGTCCGCCCAGCAGCAGGCCATCGAGGGCGGCGCCCCGGGCACCGCGCAGCCGCAGCAGACCCAGCACCGGTTCGACAAGCAGTAGGACAGGGGCCCGTCATGATTGTCCGCATCATGGGGGAGGGCCAGGTCAGGCTGGCCGACGCGCACTTCGCCGAGCTGAACAAGCTGGACGACGAGCTGCTGGAGGAGATGGAGAGCGGTGACGAGGAGGGCTTCCGGCGGACGCTGGGCGCACTGCTCGACGCCGTCCGGCGCCTCGGCAGCCCGCTGCCCGACGAGGCGCTGGAGCCGTCCGAGCTGATCCTGCCCGCCCCCGACGCCACGCTCGACGAGGTGCGGAGCATGCTGAGCGACGACGGCCTCATCCCGGGCTGACCCGGCGCCCAGGGCCCAGGGCCCAGGGCCCACCGACACCGGCACCGGCACCGGCACGGCGAAGGGCCCGCCCCCGTACCGCACGGGGACGGGCCCTTCGCCGTCACTCGCGTTCTGCCGGGTGCTTCTCGGCGGGGTGCTTCTCCGGGTCGGAGAGCCCGCTGATGAAGTTCTCGAACTTCCGTCGCGGCCGCGCCCAGCGCCGGTCGTGGTGGAAGGCCCGCAGCCCCGCCCTGGCCCGCGCGCGCGGACGGTTCGCGTAGAAGCGCCGCGCGTACGGGGATCCGGGCCGGGCCAGGCGTACCGCCCCGATCAGCGCGACGAAGGGGATCACCAGGCCGAATATCGCGGTTCGCGGTTTCCCCTTCCACAGGGCCACCAGGGCGAGGAAGAAGTTGGTGGCGGTGTTCATGACGACGAGCCCGCGGCTGTGCCGTTCCTCCGGCGACAGTTCGTTGACCCCGAGGGGCAGGAAGCCGCCCAGCACCAGCGCCACCACCGCGGCCGTCAGCACCACGATCTCCACGCTCTTGCGGCCCTGCTCGCTCCAGTAGACGTCGTCCAGGTGCAGGATCAGCGCGAACTCGTCCAGCACCAGGCCCGCGCCCAGCCCGAACAGCACCGCCGAGAGGCCGGCCCCGAAGCTGTGCCCGCCGCTGCCGACCGCCCCGAACCCGCCGATGATCACCAGCACCACGCCGGGGACCACGTGGTGGACGTGCAGTCCGCCCGGAGTGATGTTCTTGAAGGGGCCCCGGCCGGCCCGGATCAGCCGCGTGATCACCCGGGTGACCAGGAACGACAGCACGAAGGACAACAGGGCGAGCAGCAAGGGGAGCTTGCCCGGCTCGATGATGTTGCGCTCCCACCAGTGACCCACGACACCAGCTCCCGATTTGACACGTAATGAGCAATTTACCGCTCACCGTAAGCGGGTAGCGTTCGCGCCGATGACAGATTCGACCGATGATCCACTGCCGCTGCCTCCCGCGGAACGCGCCTCCCTCGCCGACGGGATCCGGTTCGCCTTCGGCACGCTGACCGTGCTCCCCGCACGCGTCACCCGCTGGGACCGGCCCGCCGCCCGCACCGGCATGGCCTGCGCCCCGCTCGCCGGCCTCGCGGTCGGCCTGCTCGCGGCCGTCCCCGGCACGCTCCTGCTCCTCCTCGGCGGCGGCCCGCTGCTCGCCGCGGCCGTCACCGTCGCCGTACCGGCCGCCCTGACCCGCGGCCTCCACCTCGACGGCCTCGCCGACACGGCCGACGGCCTGGGCAGCGCCAAGCCCGCCGAGGACGCCCTGCGGATCATGAAGCAGTCCGACATCGGCCCCTTCGGCGTCATCTCCCTGCTGTTCGTCCTGCTGATCCAGGTCGCCGCCGTCGCCGACGCGTACGCCGACGGCTGGATCCGCGGCGCGGCCGCCGCCGTACTCGCCGCCGTCACCGCCCGCCTCGCCATGACGCTGGCCTCCCGCGACGGCGTCCCCGCCGCCCGCCCCGAGGGACTCGGCGCGGCCGTCGCCGGCGTGGTCCCGCGCCGGGCCGCCGCCTCGGTCACCGCCGCCGTCGTCGCGGGGGCCGCCCTCGCCGCACTCCCGGCGGGCCCGCTCGCCGCCGCCCAGTACGCGGCGGCCGCCCTCGCCGGCCTGCTCACCGCCGAGCTCCTGCTGCGCCGCTGCCTGCACCGCTTCGGCGGGGTCACCGGGGACGTCTTCGGCGCCCTGTGCGAGGCCGCCGCGACCGCCGCCCTGGTGGTCCTCGCCCTCGGCTGAACCCCGGCGGCCCGTGCCCCGGGGCACGACCTACCCTGACCGTATGACCGCGCCCGCCGCCGGCCCCGCCCGCATCCGAGTCCTGCTCGCCGACGACCAGGCGCTGCTGCGCAGCGCGTTCAAGGTGCTCGTCGACTCCGAGCCCGACATGGAGGTCGTCGGCGAGGCCTCGGACGGGGCCCAGGCCTACGCCCTCGCGCGCGAGCGGGGGGCCGACGTCGTCCTGATGGACATCCGGATGCCCGGCACCGACGGCCTCGCCGCCACCCGCATGATCAGCGCCGACCCGGAGCTGTCGGACGTCCGCGTCGTCATGCTCACCACCTTCGAGGTGGACGAGTACGTCGCCGCGGCACTGCGCGCCGGAGCCTCCGGCTTCCTCGGCAAGGGCGCCGAACCCGAGGAACTCCTCAACGCCATCCGCGTCGCCCACGCCGGCGAGGCGCTGCTCTCCCCGGCCGCCACCAAGGGGCTCATCGCCAGCTTCCTCGCCCAGGGCTGCCACACGGAAGCCCCCGCCGCCGGCTCCGCCCACGCCGAACGGCTCGCCGCGCTGACCGGCCGCGAGCGCGAGGTCCTCGTACTCGTCGCCGGGGGACTGTCCAACGACGGCATCGCCGCCCGCCTGGAGGTCAGCCCGCTGACCGTGAAGACCCACGTCAACCGGGCCATGGCCAAGCTCGGAGCCCGCGACCGGGCGCAATTGGTGGTCATCGCGTACGAATCGGGACTGGTCCGGCCCCGCGCCGACTGACCTGCGGCGGAGCGCAGTAGGGCGGACTACTGCGGACGCGGTATGCCGCACACAAGGACGGCACCTGGGAGCGACGCAGCGCGCTCGCCGGGTGCGAAAGGCTGAAGGGCCCCCTCGCGAACGACCCAGCAGAGAGATCCCACACCCATGTCCTGGCTGTCCCGCTTCAGCCTCGCCCAGAGAGCGCTGGTCGGCCTCGTGTCGATCGTGGCCCTCCTCTTCGGCGCCATAGCCATCCCGCAGCTCAAACAGCAGCTGCTGCCCTCCATCGAGCTCCCGATGGTCTCCGTGCTCGCGCCGTACCAGGGCGCCTCGCCCGACGTGGTCGAGAAGCAGGTCGTCGAACCGATCGAGAACACGCTCAAGGGCGTCGACGGCATCACCGGCATCACCTCGACCGCCAGCGAGGGCAACGCCCTCATCCGCGCCTCCTTCGACTACGGCGACAGCGGCACCAAGCAGCTCGTCGCCGACGTCCAGCAGGCCGTCAACCGGGCCCGGGTCCGGCTGCCCGCCGAGGTCGACCCGCAGGTCGTGGCCGGCTCCACCGACGACATCCCGACCGTCGTCCTCGCCGTCACCTCGGACAAGGACCAGCAGGCCCTCGCCGACCAGCTGAACCGTTCCGTCGTCCCCGTCCTGGAGGACATCGACGGCGTCGGCCAGGTCAGCGTGGACGGCGTGCGCGACCTCCAGGTCACCATCACCCCGGACAACGCCAAGCTCGCCGCCGCCGGCCTCGACGGCGCCGCCCTCGCCGAAGGCCTCAGGGCGGGCGGTACGACCCTGCCCGCCGGCTCCTTCGACGAGGAGGGCAAGAACCGGACCGTCCGCGTGGGATCCGGCTACACCTCGCTCGCCCAGCTGGAGGACCTCCGGCTCACCGCGGGCCCCGGCAAGCCCGTGGCCCGCCTCGGCGACGTGGCCACCGTCAAGCAGGAGCAGGCCCGGGCCGACTCCATCACCCGCACCAACGGCAAGCCCAGCCTCGCCCTCGTCCTGACCATGGACAAGGACGGCAGCGCCGTCGCCATCTCCGACGCCGTCAAGGACAAGCTCCCCGAGCTGCGGGCGCAGCTCGGCTCCGGTGCCGAGCTGACCGTCGTCAGCGACCAGGGCCCGGCCGTCGCCCGTTCCATCTCGGGCCTGACCACCGAGGGCCTGCTCGGCCTCGTCTTCGCGGTCATCGTGATCCTGGTCTTCCTGGCCTCGATCCGCTCGACCCTGGTCACCGCGGTCTCCATCCCGCTGTCCGTCGTCCTCGCCCTGATCGTGCTGTGGACCCGCGACCTGTCCCTCAACATGCTGACGCTGGGCGCCCTCACCATCGCCATCGGCCGCGTCGTCGACGACTCGATCGTGGTCCTGGAGAACATCAAGCGCCACCTCGGCTACGGCGAGGAGCGGGAGGCCGCGATCACCACCGCGGTCAGGGAAGTGGCCGGCGCGGTCACCTCCTCCACCCTCACCACCGTCGCCGTCTTCCTGCCGATCGGCCTCGTCGGCGGCATGATCGGCGAGCTCTTCGGTTCCTTCTCGCTCACCGTCACCGCCGCCCTGCTGGCCTCGCTGCTGGTGTCGCTGACGGTCGTACCGGTGCTGTCCTACTGGTTCCTGCGCGCCCCCAAGGGCGTCTCGTCGGCGGACGCCGAGAGCCGCGCGAAGGCCCGTCGCGAGGCGGAGGAGAAGGAGGCCAACAGCCGCCTCCAGCGCCTCTACGTACGCGTCCTCGGTTTCGCCACCCGCCGCCGGCTGACCAGCGTCGCGATCGCGGTCGTCGTCCTCGTCGCCACCTTCGGGATGACCCCGCTGCTGAAGACCAACTTCTTCGACCAGGGCGACCAGGACGTCCTGACGGTGAAGCAGGAACTGCCCGCCGGCACCTCCCTGGCCGCCGCCGACGCGGCGAGCCGCAAGGTGGAGAAGGCCCTGGACTCCGTCGAGGGCGTCAAGGACCACCAGGTCACCGTCGGCTCCTCCGGCTTCCTCGCGGCCTTCGGCGGCGGTACGGGCACCAACCAGGCCTCCTTCCAGGTCACCCTGGACGACGCCGGCCGGTCCGACGCCGTCAAGCAGCGGATCCAGGACGCCCTCGGCAAGCTCGACGGCATCGGCGACACCTCCATCTCGGCGGGCGGCGGCTTCGGCAGCCAGAACCTGAGCGTGGTCGTCAAGGCCGGTGACGCCGGAGTGCTCGCCCAGGCCGCCGAACAGGTCCGCGCCGAGGTCGCCACCCTGAAGGACGTCACCGACGTCCAGAGCGACCTGGCCCAGTCCGTGCCCCGCATCTCGGTCACCGCCACCCCGAAGACCGCCGAGGCGGGCCTGGGTCAGGCCGCCCTGGGCGCGATCGTCGCCCAGGCCGTCCGCGGCAACCCGGTGGGCAAGGCCGTACTCGACAACACCGAGCGGGACATCGTCGTCCGCTCCGCGCAGCCGGCCGCCACCCTGGCCGAGCTCCAGGCGCTGCCGGTCGGCCCCGCCAAGCTCGGCGACATCGCCGAGGTCAAGGTCGTCCCCGGCCCGGTCGCGATGACCCGCATCGACGGCGCCCGCGCCGCCACCGTCACCGCCAAGCCGGTCGGCGACAACACGGGCGCGGTCAGCGCGGAGCTCCAGTCCAAGCTCAAGGCCCTGGACCTGCCCGAAGGGGCCACCGCCTCCATCGGCGGTGTCTCCGAGGACCAGGACGAGGCCTTCGCGTCGCTGGGCCTGGCCATGTTCGCCGCCATCGCGATCGTGTTCATGCTCCTGGTCGCGACGTTCCGCTCGCTGGTCCAGCCGCTGATCCTGCTGGTCTCCATCCCCTTCGCCGCCACCGGCGCGCTCGGCCTGCTCATCGTCACGGGCACCCCGATGGGCGTCCCCGCGATGATCGGCATGCTGATGCTCATCGGCATCGTGGTGACCAACGCGATCGTCCTGATCGACCTGGTCAACCAGTACCGGGCCCAGGGCCACGGCGTCGTCGAAGCGGTCGTCGAGGGCGGCCGCCACCGCCTGCGCCCGATCCTGATGACGGCCCTGGCGACGATCTTCGCCCTGCTCCCGATGGCGCTGGGCGTCACCGGCGAGGGCGGCTTCATCTCGCAGCCGCTCGCGGTCGTGGTCATCGGCGGTCTGGTCAGCTCGACCCTGCTGACCCTGCTCCTGGTGCCGACCCTCTACACGATGATCGAGCTCCGCAAGGAGCGCCGCCGCGACAGGCGGAAGTCCCGCCTGACGGTGGTCCCGGCCGCCGCCTCGACCCCGGACGACGACCCCGTCACGGTCTGACCCGCGGCCCGGCGCG
Source organism: Streptomyces sp. NPDC043896 (assembly GCF_056435605.1). Taxonomy (NCBI): domain Bacteria; kingdom Bacillati; phylum Actinomycetota; class Actinomycetes; order Kitasatosporales; family Streptomycetaceae; genus Streptomyces; species Streptomyces sp. NPDC043896. Next base: position 201,913 of record NZ_JBWKEE010000007.1, on the reverse strand, counting down.
CGCGGGTCCGCGTACGCCGAAGGGGCGCCCCCACCCGGGGGCGCCCCTTCGTGCTCCGCTCCGCGCGGTGCGACCGCTACGGCAGGGCGAGCATGCGCTCCAGCGCGAGCTTCGCGAAGCTCTCGGTCTCCTTGTCGACCTGGATCTGGTTGACGAGGTTGCCCTCGGCCAGGGACTCCAGGGTCCACACCAGGTGCGGGAGGTCGATGCGGTTCATCGTCGAGCAGAAGCAGACCGTCTTGTCGAGGAAGACGACCTCCTTGCCCTCCGGGGCGAATCGATTCGCCAGACGGCGGACCAGGTTCAGCTCGGTGCCGATGGCCCACTTGGAGCCGGCCGGGGCCGCCTCCAGCGCCTTGATGATGTACTCCGTCGAGCCGACGTAGTCCGCGGCCGCCACGACCTCGTGCTTGCACTCGGGGTGGACCAGGACGTTCACGCCCGGGATGCGCTCGCGCACGTCGTTCACCGAGTCCACCGAGAACCGGCCGTGGACCGAGCAGTGGCCGCGCCAGAGGATCATCTTGGCGTCGCGCAGCTGCTGGGCGGTCAGGCCGCCGTTCGGCTTGTGCGGGTTGTAGAGGACGCAGTCGTCCAGGGACATGCCCATGTCGCGGACGGCGGTGTTGCGGCCCAGGTGCTGGTCCGGGAGGAAGAGGACCTTCTCGCCCTGCTCGAACGCCCACTCCAGGGCCTTCTTCGCGTTGGACGAGGTGCAGATCGTGCCGCCGTGCTTGCCGGTGAAGGCCTTGATGTCGGCGGAGGAGTTCATGTACGAGACGGGGACCGTCTTGCCGGCGATCCCGGCCTCGGTCAGCACGTCCCAGCACTCCGCGACCTGCTCGGCGGTGGCCATGTCGGCCATCGAGCAGCCGGCCGCGAGGTCGGGCAGGACGACCTTCTGGTCGTCCGAGGTCAGGATGTCCGCGGACTCGGCCATGAAGTGCACGCCGCAGAAGACGATGTACTCGGCCTCCGGCTTGGCGGCCGCGTCCTTGGCCAGCTTGAAGGAGTCGCCGGTGACGTCGGCGAACTCGATGACCTCGTCACGCTGGTAGTGGTGGCCGAGGATGAAGACCTTGTCGCCGAGCTTCTCCTTGGCGGCGCGGGCACGGGCCACCAGGTCCGGGTCGGACGGCGAGGGAAGGTCGCCGGGGCACTCCACCCCGCGCTCGCTCTTCGGGTCGGCCTCACGGCCGAGCAGCAGCAGGGCAAGGGGCGTCGGCTGGACGTCCAAAGGCTGGGCGGTGGTCACGACACGCACCCTTTCTGTTCTGCGACAAGGATTTCTGGGACTGCGGGGGGTGTGATCGACACTTCTCGTCTATTTGACGCTATCTATCATAACTGCTTCACGTCACTTTGACGATGCCGATAGTGTCGATGTGACGAATTCGCCCCGTGCGGGGCACGCCACTCCACCGTTCCTCGTCGCGGGGTCCACCGGCCCGCCGGGGTGTGCGAGCATGAATTGAGAAAACGAGGCGCCGGACCCGGAATGAAACCGTGGTCCCGCTGGTTGCCACCGACGGCAAGAGTCCGACGTTTCCCCAGCCACCGGCGGGGAGCCGCCCACTTCGGGAGTGAATGCAGATGTCCGTACAGGACGACAAGACCACTGTGAGCGACGGCATCCTCCTGTCCGACGCCGCCGCCGAGAAGGTCCGTACCCTGCTGGAGCAGGAAGGCCGCGATGACCTCGCGCTGCGCGTCGCCGTCCAGCCCGGCGGCTGCTCCGGCCTGCGCTACCAGCTCTTCTTCGACGAGCGCTCCCTCGACGGCGACGTCGTCAAGGACTTCGACGGCGTCAAGGTCGTCACCGACCGCATGAGCGCCCCGTACCTGGGCGGCGCCTCCATCGACTTCGTCGACACCATCGAGAAGCAGGGCTTCACGATCGACAACCCGAACGCCACCGGCTCCTGCGCCTGCGGCGACTCGTTCAGCTAAGCCGCACGGCCAGGCCGTACGGCTTGACGTCGAAGGGCCCGGGCCCGGTCGTTTCCGACCGGGCCCGGGCCCTCGCGCGTCCTGCCGCCGCCTTCCGCTACTGGCGGGGGAGCGGCTTGCCCGACGTGGCGTCCACCACCTTGCGGTCGCCGAGCGGCTGCCGGAGCGTCGCCGTCAGGGCCATCTCCTGCGCGATCATGATGCAGGCCTGGTCCGGCTTGTTCGGCGTGTCCGTGATCTTCACCATCACCGAAGCCGCCTCCTCCCGCGCCTCCAGGGTGTAGGTGCTGCACACCCCGCCCCAGAAGTTCACGGTCAGCGTCCGGTCGGCCTGGGCGTACGAGAACCCGGGCACCGTGTGCGGCTTCGGCGCCGCCGGGGTGCCGGTGTCGGAGGCCGCGGCCGGCTGGACCACCGTACGGGCCGGCTTGCCCTGCGAGCCCGCCACCTCGAACAGCCAGGCCGGTACGAGACCCCGCCCGCCGTCGACCGTCCCCGCGACCAGCCCCAGTACGGCCCCCCGCACGCTCTCGGTCCGCGGCGGCTTCATCGGCCGCGGCTCCGGATTGCAGGGCAGGGTGTCCGTGGCCCCCGTCGGGGTGTCCGGCGTCAGCGGCACCGTCGTCGCGCAGCCGCTCGGGCCCGGGCCCGTGCCGTCGCCGCCGCCCTTGGCCGCCGCGTTGAGGCGCTCCAGGGCCTCGGCGGCCCCGACCACCGCCTGCTCGCCCGCGCGGACCGGGGCCTTCAGCTCCCCGCTGCCCCCCACGACCGCCCCGTCGGCCCCGACGCTGATCTTGCTGGACCAGCCCTGGGTCGGCAGGCCGCCCACCACCGGGTCGGCGCTCACCACCCGGACGGAGCCCTGGGTGAGCCGGGCGTCCACCTTGGCGTCGCCCTGCCCGGCCGCCGCGAGCACCGGCGCGGCCGCGGCCTTCGCCGCCTGCTCGGACACCGGCTCCGCGGCACCGGCGCCCCCGCCCTCCCGGGGGAGGGTGGCCGGGCCGCAGGTGTCCTTGCCGCGCACGCAGTCGTCCCCGACGCCGCCGCCGGCCTGGTACCGGGAGAAGGTCCAGGTGCCCGGGGCCTTGCGGGTCACCGTGAGCCGGGGCCCGGAGCCGTCGGCCGCCTCACCGGCCTGCCAGGAGTCGCCGACGAGCCGGGGCACCCCGGAGATGCCGAGGGCCTTCGCCAGCCGGGCCGCCTCGTCGGAGGTGACCTCCCCGGACGCGGCGAAGGAGGGCGCGGTGGCCGGACCGTCGGGCAGCTTCACGTCGGCCCGGTACGTCACCGGCCCGCCGGACGGGTCCGGCTCCCCGGGCGCGATGCCCGGGCCCGAGGGGGACCCCGCCGTGCGCGGCGCGACGGCCGCACGGTCACCCGTACGGGCGCCGCCGCCCGAGGCGTCGCCGTACGCCGTCGACGCCCAGTACGCCGTACCGCCGCCGGCCAGCAGGACGGCGGCCGCGATCGATCCGACGGCCCAGGCGGGCCGCCGTCGTGTGGCGCGTGATGTGTCGGGTTGTTCGCTGGTCACCGCATCGCTCCTTAGCGTGTCCCGCCCTACGTGATGCGGGTGTGACGCGCCGGCCGCGAAACCGGTTCCCTCGGTTCCCCTAGTGCTGTGGCACTAGTCGCCGTACGCGGCGGTGGCGGCGATCAGCCGGGCGGAGGAGGGCGGGACGCGCACGCCGTGGATCTGCGAGGGCGCCACCCGGCCCGGCCGGGGCTCCCGTTCCACGGCCCAGTGCGGGGCCATCCGCGCGCAGTCGCCGAGCAGCCGTGCGAAGCCGGGCCGCGCGTCGGAGGCGTGGTCCGTGTACCCGAAGCCATCGGTATAGGTCATGGGGGCACCGTATGGTCGCCATCCTGGGCGAAGGAAGTCCTACTACGGGGTAGTTTCGGGGGGTCGGACAGGGGGCGCGGACCGGGTAGCTTTGTATGTCACCCGCCGTCATCCGCAGGAGCATCCACGCCGTGCGCATCGCAGTCACCGGCTCCATCGCCACCGACCACCTCATGACCTTCCCGGGCCGCTTCGCCGACCAGTTCGTCGCCGACCAGCTCCACACGGTCTCCCTCTCCTTCCTCGTCGACAACCTCGACGTGCGGCGGGGCGGGGTCGGCCCGAACATCTGCTTCGGCATGGGCCAGCTGGGCAGCCGCCCGATCCTCGTCGGCGCGGCCGGCTCGGACTTCGACGAGTACCGCGCGTGGCTGGACCGCCACGGGGTCGACACCGAGTCCGTCCGGATCTCCGAGGTGCTGCACACCGCGCGCTTCGTCTGCACGACGGACGCCGACCACAACCAGATCGGCTCCTTCTACACGGGCGCGATGAGCGAGGCCCGCCAGATCGAGCTCAAGGCCGTCGCCGACCGCGTGGGCGGCCTGGACCTCGTCCTCATCGGCGCCGACGACCCCGAGGCGATGCTCCGCCACACGGAGGAGTGCCGCACCCGCGGGATCCCCTTCGCGGCGGACTTCTCGCAGCAGATCGCCCGGATGGACGGAGAGAACATCCGCACCCTGATGGAGGGCGCGACGTACCTCTTCTCGAACGAGTACGAGAAGGGCCTCATCGAGTCGAAGTCCGGCTGGACCGACGAGGAGATCCTCTCCAAGGTCGGCACCCGCGTCACCACCCTCGGCGCGCAGGGCGTCCGCATCGAGCGGGTCGGCCACGAGCCGATCCTGGTCGGCTGCCCCGAGGAGACCGCGAAGGTCGACCCGACGGGCGTCGGCGACGCCTTCCGCGCGGGCTTCCTGACGGGCCTCGGCTGGGGCGTCGGCCTGGAGCGGGCCGCGCAGATCGGCTGCATGCTGGCCACGCTGGTCATCGAGACGCTGGGCACCCAGGAGTACACGCTGGCCCGCGCCCACTTCATGGAGCGCTTCACGAAGGCCTACGGCGAAGAGGCTGCCGCCGAGGTCCGCGCGCACCTGGCCGCTGCTTAACGCAGCCCTCGCGCGGTGCGGCGCCGGGGCGCCGCCCTACCGGCTTCGCGCCGCTGAGCCGGCCTCCGGCCGTCGGGTGCGGGGCGGGGCCGGTTTCCCTGGTTGAGCCCGGTGGGCCGGGTGCGGGTGGTGGGCCGCTGCGCGGGCTTGGCCCCTGCCCGCCCTTCACCCGTTCTCAGGGGCGCTGCCCCTGGCCCCCCGGTACGGGCGCTTCGCGCCCGTCGCCTCAATCGCCGGCGGGGCTGGAATCCCCAGCCCCGTCCCCGGCGGCGTTCCGGAGGGATCACGCGTCGCGGCGGACCGCGTACGCCACCCCCGCGTCGCGGGGGGATTCGCCCAGGTAGGTGTGGCCGCGCATGGCGCACCACGCCGGGATGTCCAGGCGGGCCACCTCGTCGTCGGAGACGACCGTGACGGTGCCGCCGACCGGGACCGTGGCGATGGCCCGGGCCAGCTCGATCACCGGCTGCGGACAGCGCAGCCCCAGCGCGTCGACCTCCACGGCGTCGGCCACCGGGGCCACCGGGGCCGGTTCCGAGACGCCGAGCTTCTCCCGGACCCCCGCCACCGCGCCCGGCAGTACCTCCAGGAAGCCGTTGACCTCGTCGGCGGAGGTGCCCGGCGGCAGGGAGACCCGTACGTTCCCCTCCGACAGCACGCCCATCGCCCGCAGCACGTGACTGGGGGTCAGCGTGGAGCTGGTGCAGGAGGAGCCCGAGGAGACGGAGTACCCCGCCCGGTCCAGCTCGTGGAGCAGGGTCTCGCCGTCGACGTACAGGCAGGAGAAGGTCACCAGGTGGGGCAGGCGCCGGTCCGCGTCACCGACCACCTCGACGTCGGGCACCAGGCGGACCACCCGCCGGCGCAGCCGGTCCACCAGGATCCGCAGCCGCGCGGCCTCCGCGTCCGCCTCCGCCCGCACCGCCCGCAGCGAGGCCGCCGCCGCGACGACGGCGGGGAGGTTGACGAAGCCGGGGGAGCGGCCCGACTCCCTTTCGTCGGCGGGGCCTTGGGGGGAGAAGCGGACCCCCTTGCGGACGGCGAGCAGGCCGACCCCGGGCGGGCCGCCCCACTTGTGGGCGCTGGCCGCCAGGACGGACCACGCGCCCTCCACCCGGCCCCAGCCCAGCGACTGGGCGGCGTCCACCAGCAACGGCACCCCGGCGGCCGCGCAGACCTCGGCCACCTCCGCCACCGGCTGGACGGTGCCCACCTCGTGATTGGCCGACTGGAGACACGCCAGAGCCGTGGTCGAGCCGAGCGCGGCTTCGTATCCGGCGGACGACACCGAGCCGAGCCGGTCCACCGGGACCTCCGTCACCGTGCCGCCGGCCGCCGCGTGGGCGTCCGCCGCGTGGAGGACGGAGCTGTGCTCCACCGCGGATACGACCAGATGGCCGCCGACGCGCCGGCGCCCCGCGAGCACTCCCGCCATGCCCGTGTGAACCGCGTGCGTCCCCGAAGGAGTGAATACGAGCTCGTCGGCGCGGCATCCCACCGCCTCGGCCGCCGCCTCGCGCGCCGCGTCCAGCAGCAGCCTGGCCCGCCGTCCCTCCCGGTAGAGCCGGGCGGGGTCCGCCCAGCCCTCGTCCAGGGCGGCCTGGAGCGCCTGCCGGGCGACGGGATGGAGGGGAGCGGCGGACGCGGTGTCGAAGTACGGCATCCGGCCACGGTAGATGGTGGCCCGGCCGGGGGCGGGACCCCGCCCCGCGAGCGCGCCCCGGCCCGCCCGTCTCAGCCCCGGCCCCGCCCCGTTCAGGGACCGTCAGATGCCGCCCGGAGCCAGCCGTTCAGGGCCGTTCGGCCCGTCCCCCGTACGGCGGATCCATCCCTTCGGGGGCAGTAGCGGCGCGTTGGGCACCCTCCCCGCGCGACCCCAAATAGCGTCCAGTAGGGTTTGGTCCGCATAAACATCCAAACCCCTGCCTGCGTCAGGGCCGGCGACCGACCCGAACACGGCCGCGGCCGGCCGCGCGGGCCGAGACTCTCGGGAAGGCGCTACGTGAGTCCCTACGGCTCCGACCGCTCGCCGCGGCGCCCGATGCGGCGGAAGCTGCTGCAGGCGCTGACTGCGGGCGTGGTCCTGGCGACCGCCACTGGTTGCTCGTACACCTGGAAAGACTTCCCCCGCCTCGGAATGCCCACCCCGGTCACGGAGGAGGCGCCTCGCATCCTCTCCCTGTGGCAGGGATCCTGGGCGGCCGCTCTCATCACGGGCATCCTGGTGTGGGGCCTGATCATGTGGAGCGTCATCTTCCACCGGCGTAGCCGGACGAAGATCGAGGTCCCCGCGCAGACCCGGTACAACATGCCCATCGAGGCGCTGTACACCGTGGTCCCGCTCATCATCGTCTCGGTGCTCTTCTACTTCACCGCGCGCGATGAGTCGAAGCTGCTCTCCCTCTCCGCCAAGCCGGCGCACACGATCAACGTGATCGGCTACCAGTGGAGCTGGGGCTTCAACTACGTGGAGAACGTCGACGGCGATGCCGCGACCCCGAAGGCGGGCGAGACCCCGAAGGAACTCGCCTCCCTCCCGGACCGCTTCATCAAGGCCTTCCCCGCGGGCGCCGAGGGCGTCTACGAGAAGGGCGTTCCCGGCGACCGGAACCCGGACACCAACAACCCGGGGCCGACCCTCTACCTGCCCAAGGGCGAGAAGGTCCGCTTCATCCTGTCGTCGAACGACGTGATCCACTCGTTCTGGGTGGTGCCCTTCCTGTTCAAGCAGGACGTCATCCCCGGTCACACCAACGTCTTCGAGGTCACCCCGACCCAGGAAGGCACCTTCATGGGCAAGTGTGCCGAGCTCTGCGGTGTCGACCACTCCCGCATGCTCTTCAACGTGAAGGTCGTCTCCCCCGCGGAGTACAAGGCTCACCTGAAGCAGCTGGCGGAGAAGGGGCAGACCGGCTTCCTGCCGGCCGGCATCAAGCAGACTGACCCCGCCCGGAATGCGGAGACGAACAAACTGTGAGCATCCTCAACGAATCCCAGGGTGCCGCCGCAGCTGACTCGTACGAGAACGAGCTGCCGGTGCGGCGCAAGCAGCCGGGCAACGTGGTCGTGAAGTGGCTCACCACCACCGACCACAAGACCATCGGCACGATGTACCTGGTCACCTCGTTCGTGTTCTTCATCATCGGCGGTCTGCTGGCGCTCTTCATGCGCGCCGAGCTGGCCCGTCCGGGCACGCAGATCATGTCGAACGAGCAGTTCAACCAGGCGTTCACCATGCATGGCACGATCATGCTGCTGATGTTCGCCACCCCGCTGTTCGCGGGCTTCGCCAACTGGATCATGCCGCTGCAGATCGGCGCGCCCGACGTGGCGTTCCCGCGGCTGAACATGTTCGCGTACTGGCTGTACCTCTTCGGCTCGACCATCGCGGTGGCCGGCTTCGTGACGCCGAACGGCGCCGCCGACTTCGGCTGGTTCGCCTACTCCCCGCTGTCGGACGCCGTCCGTTCGCCGGGCATCGGCGCCGACATGTGGATCATGGGTCTGGCCTTCTCCGGCTTCGGCACGATCCTCGGCTCGGTCAACTTCATCACCACGATCATCTGCATGCGCGCTCCGGGCATGACGATGTTCCGCATGCCGATCTTCACCTGGAACGTGCTGCTGACCGGTGTCCTGGTCCTGCTCGCCTTCCCGGTCCTCGCCGCCGCGCTCTTCGCGCTGGAGGCCGACCGCAAGTTCGGCGCGCACGTCTTCGACGCGGCCAATGGCGGCGCACTGCTGTGGCAGCACCTCTTCTGGTTCTTCGGACACCCAGAGGTGTACATCATCGCGCTGCCGTTCTTCGGCATCATCTCCGAGGTCATCCCGGTCTTCTCGCGCAAGCCGATGTTCGGTTACATCGGTCTGATCGCCGCGACGATCGCGATCGCCGGCCTCTCGGTGACCGTGTGGGCCCACCACATGTACGTCACCGGCGGTGTGCTGCTGCCGTTCTTCTCCTTCATGACCTTCCTGATCGCGGTCCCGACCGGTGTGAAGTTCTTCAACTGGATCGGCACCATGTGGAAGGGCTCGCTGTCCTTCGAGACCCCGATGCTCTGGGCCGTCGGCTTCCTGATCACCTTCACCTTCGGTGGTCTGACCGGCGTCATCCTGGCCTCGCCCCCGATGGACTTCCACGTCTCCGACTCGTACTTCGTCGTCGCGCACTTCCACTACGTCATCTTCGGCACCGTGGTCTTCGCGATGTTCTCCGGCTTCCACTTCTGGTGGCCGAAGTTCACGGGCAAGATGCTGGACGAGCGCCTCGGCAAGATCACCTTCTGGACGCTGTTCATCGGCTTCCACGGCACCTTCCTGGTGCAGCACTGGCTGGGCGCCGAGGGCATGCCGCGTCGTTACGCGGACTACCTCGCGGCCGACGGCTTCACCGCGCTGAACACGATCTCCACGATCAGCTCGTTCCTGCTGGGCCTGTCGATGCTTCCCTTCATGTACAACGTCTGGAAGACGGCGAAGTACGGCAAGAAGATCGAGGTCGACGACCCGTGGGGCTACGGCCGTTCGCTCGAGTGGGCGACGTCCTGCCCGCCGCCGCGGCACAACTTCCTCACCCTGCCGCGCATCCGCAGTGAATCGCCGGCGTTCGACCTGCACCACCCGGAGATCGCGGCCCTCGACCACCTCGAGGACCACGCCCCGGCGAAGGCCGTCACCGGTGGCAAGGAGGCCGGCAAGTGAAGATCCAGGGCAAGATGTTCCTCTGGCTCTCCGTCTTCATCCTGATCATGACCGTCGTGTACGGCGTCTGGTCCAAGGAGCCGGTCGGAACCACCGCTCTCGCGCTGTCCTTCGGCCTGAGCGCCATGATCGGCTACTACCTGGCCTTCACGGCCAAGCGCGTGGACGAGATGGCCCAGGACAACCTGGAGGCCGACGTCGCCGACGAGGCGGGCGAGCTGGGGTTCTTCTCCCCGCACAGCTGGCAGCCGCTCTCGCTGGCCATCGGTGGCGCGCTCGCGTTCATGGGCGTCATCTTCGGCTGGTGGCTCATGTACTTCTCGGCCCCGATCATCCTGATCGGCCTGTGGGGCTGGGTGTACGAGTACTACCGCGGTGAGAACCAGAACCAGTAACGCCGGCATGCGGCACCGCACCGCGGCCCGCCGCGGTGCCTGAGGGGCCCGGACACCTTTTCGGAGGAGTCCGGGCCCCTCGTTTGCAGTCACCCCGCGCGCTGGATTTGTCATACCTTCATAGCGTTGGGCGCATGAAGCACTCACCGCGTCTTTGGACGGTACTCAGCTGCTCCCTGCTGGTCGCGTCCCTCGGGGCCGGCGCCACCGCATGCGGGTCCGGCGACAACAACCCGCTGTCCGCCCGCCCGTACGACGCGGGCGACCAGGTCGTCTTCAACCAGCCCCCCGGCGGCCGCGCCGCCGACCCCGACAAGGCCCTGGAGGTCACCCTCAAGGGAGCCGAGGCGCGGATCACCGACGTGATGGCCGTGGACACCCACGGACGCCGCCTGGCGGGCGAACTCTCCGCCAAGGGCGACCGCTGGCACAGCACCGTCCCGATGGCGGCCGGCGTGCGCTACACCGTCACCGTGAGCACGGAGGACCAGCGAGGGGCCCCGGGCCAGCGCACGATGACCTTCGAGACCACCCCGGCCAAGAAGGTCCTCAAGGTCGAATTCGGCCCGGACGAGGGCAAGTACGGCGTCGGACAGCCCCTCACGGCCGAGCTCAACGAGCCCGTCAAGGACAAGGCCGCCCGCGCCGTCGTCGAACGGGCCCTGGTCGTCGACGCGCCGCCCGGGGTCGAGGGCGCCTGGCACTGGGTGGACGACAAGAACCTGCACTACCGCCCGAAGGACTACTGGCCCGCCCACACCACCGTCTCCGTACGGAGCAACCTGGAGGGCATCAAGGTCTCCGACGAGCTCCACGGAGCCGCCTCCAAGCCCCTGAAGCTGGAGATCGGCGACCGGGTCGAGGTCACCACCGACGCCGCCTCGCACTACCTCACGTTCGAGCGCAACGGAGAAGTGATCAACACCATCCCGGTCACCACCGGCAAGCCCGGCTTCTCCACCCGCAACGGGGTCAAGGTGGTGCTCGGCAAGCAGTACTACGTACGGATGCGCGGCGACACCGTCGGAATCGGCGGCAGCGAGTACTACAACTTGCCCGTCTACTACGCCACCCGGGTGACGTGGAGCGGTGAATACGTGCACGCCGCGCCGTGGTCCATCGGCTCCCACGGCTACGCGAACGTCAGCCACGGCTGCACCGGCATGAGCACCGGCAACGCCGCGTGGTTCTACGAGAACATCACCGAGGGCGACATCGTCAAGGTGATCAACAGCATCGGCGACGACATGGACACCTTCGGGAACGGCTTCGGCGACTGGAACATGGAGTGGAAGGAGTGGCGCGAGGGCAGCGCCCTCCTCAAGGGCACCCAGGAAGGCCGCAGCCCCGTCGACCAGGCCCGACTGCGTCCCACCGTCTGAGAGCCCCGCAGAAGCCCGTACGGGCCCGCGGGCGGCCGGAGAGCCGTCCCGCGGGCCCGTGTTCACGTCCCGGGCGCCCCGCGCGTACCGGGCGCCGCCCTCGCGGCGCCTCAGGCGTCCAGGGACAGCCGCGGCCGCAGCAGCCCCGCGAGGGTCTCCGGGAAGTCCACCGGGTCCACCGGAAGGGTGACCGCCGCGTCGGCCCGGCTCCACGTGGCCAGCCAGGCGTCCTGCGGCCGCCCCATCAGCAGCAGCACCGGGGGACACCGGAAGATCTCGTCCTTGATCTGCCGGCACACGCCCATGCCCCCGGCCGGAACCGCTTCCCCGTCCAGCACGCAGACGTCGACGCCGCCCGCGTCCAGCTCCTTGAGGACGGCTGGAAGCGTGGCGCACTCCAGGAACTCCACCGGCGGCAGGTCCGGCGCGGGCCTGCGCCCGGCGGCCAGCCGCACCTGCTCCCGGGTACCCGCGTCGTCGCTGTAGACCAGAACCCGCGCAGTCGCCCGCATTTCGTCCTCCACCTGGCCGTGAATCACGCTGATGATGCGCGGGATGCTACTCCGTCCGACCGGCTGTCAACATCGGTTCCGGCAGCCTCGCCTCCGGGCATCTGATGGGCCGTTCGGGCCTTGCACACCCCCCTGACACTCCGAACGGCACCCCCCGGGGTGAGGGCGGGATAAGCGACCGACATAATGTCGGTCGTGGCGACAGCAACGACAGTAGATACCGGGCACGCGCACCCGACGGTCAACCGGCCGAACCTCGTCAGCGTCGGAACCATCATCTGGTTGAGTTCCGAGCTGATGTTCTTCGCGGCCCTTTTCGCGATGTACTTCACCCTGCGATCCGTGACGGGCGCCGAGTACTGGACAGCAGAGGCCTCGGCCTTGAACCTGCCCTTCTCGGCGACGAACACCACGATCCTGGTGCTCTCCTCCCTCACCTGCCAGCTCGGCGTGTTCGCCGCCGAGCGCGGTGACGTGAAGAAGCTCCGGACGTGGTTCATCATCACGTTCGTCATGGGTGCGATCTTCATTGGCGGCCAGGTGTTCGAGTACACCGAGCTGGTCAAGCACGAGGGCATGTCCCTCTCGTCCGGGCCGTACGGCACGGTCTTCTACCTGACCACCGGCTTCCACGGTCTGCACGTGACGGGCGGTCTCATCGCCTTCCTGCTGGTCCTCGGCCGGACGTACGCGGCCAAGAGGTTCACCCACGAACAGGCCACGTCGGCCATCGTCGTGTCCTACTACTGGCACTTCGTCGATGTCGTCTGGATCGGCCTCTTCGCCACGATCTACCTGATCAAGTAGCGATCACGTCGCCGGGCCCGGCTCGGCACACCATCCAGAAACACCGACGCAGAAGATCCTGACACCGGGGTAATCCGTGAAAAAGCTCTCCGCACGACGACGCCATCCGCTGGCGGCGGTCGTCGTTCTACTCTTCGCGCTGGCGGTCACGGGGGGGCTGTACGCCGCCTTCGCGCCCGCGGGCAAGGCGCAGGCCGATGAAACCGCCCAGTCCCTCGCCATCGAGGAGGGCAAGAAGCTCTACGCCGTGGGCTGCGCAAGCTGCCACGGAACCGGCGGTCAGGGTTCCACTGACGGCCCCAGCCTGGTCGGCGTCGGCTCCGCGGCCGTCGACTTCCAGGTGAGCACGGGCCGCATGCCCGCCCAGCAGCCCGGCGCCCAGGTGCCGAAGAAGCCGAACATCTACACCCAGCCCCAGATCGACCAGCTCGCGGCGTACATCGCTTCGCTGGGTGCCGGCCCGATCACGCCGACCAAGAAGCAGTACGACCCGGCCGGTGCCGACATCGCCGCAGGTGGCGAGCTGTTCCGCAACAACTGCGCGCAGTGCCACAACTTCACCGGTGAGGGTGGCGCGCTGACGAACGGCAAGTACGCCCCGAACCTCGAGGACGTCTCGCCGAAGCACATCTACGAGGCCATGCTCACCGGCCCGCAGAACATGCCCTCCTTCCCCGACGCCACCATGCCGGAGAAGCAGAAGAAGGACATCATCGCGTACCTCGAGAACGTCAACGGCGAGAAGTCCACCAGCCCCGGTGGCCTCAAGCTCGGCGGCCTCGGTCCCGTCTCCGAGGGTCTGTTCGGCTGGATCTTCGGCCTGGGTGCGCTGATCGCTGTTGCCGTCTGGGTCGCGGCCCACACCGCTAAGGCCAAGAAGTCATGAGTAGCCAAGACATTCCCGAAGACAAGCACCTGCCGAGCGAGCAGGGCGACGCGCACCACGGTGCCGTAGCGGTCGCGGACGACCCGTTCGCGGACCCGGGCCTCCCGGTCCACAAGCCGCGCATCCAGGACATCGACGAGCGGGCGGCCAAGCGCTCCGAGCGCACGGTCGCGATGCTGTTCACGCTGTCGATGCTGGCCACGATCGGCTTCATCGCCTCGTTCGTGACCATCCCGGTCGACAAGATCGTGTACATCTTCCCCATCGGGAAGGTCAGCGCGCTGAACTTCGCGCTCGGCATGACGCTGGGCACGGCCCTGTTCTGCATCGGCGCCGGCGCGGTCCACTGGGCCCGCACCCTGATGTCCGACGTCGAGGTCGCCGACGAGCGCCACGAGATCGCCGCCTCCCCGGAGGTCAAGGCGAAGGTCATGCAGGACTTCGCCGACGGTGCGAACGAGTCCGGCATCGGCCGCCGCCCGCTGATCCGCAACACGATGCTCGGCGCCCTGGCCCTGCTGCCGCTCTCCGCCGTCGTGATCCTGCGCGACCTGGGCCCGCTGCCCGAGGACAAGCTGCGCAAGACCCTGTGGTCCAAGGGCAAGCTGCTCATCAACCAGAACACGATGGAGCCGCTGCGTCCCGAGGACGTCCTGGTCGGTTCGCTGACCTTCGCCATGCCGGAAGGCCTGGAGGAGGACCAGCACGACTTCCAGACGCAGATCGCCAAGGCCGCCCTGATGATCGTCCGCATCCAGCCGGAGGACATCAAGGACAAGCAGGAGCTGGAGTGGTCCCACGACGGCATCGTGGCCTTCTCCAAGATCTGCACCCACGTCGGCTGCCCGATCAGCCTGTACGAGCAGCAGACGCACCACGTGCTGTGCCCGTGCCACCAGTCCACCTTCGACCTCTCCGACGGCGCCCGTGTCATCTTCGGCCCGGCCGGTCACGCGCTTCCGCAGCTGCGGATCGGCGTGAATAGCGAAGGCTTCCTCGAGGCGCACGGCGACTTCGAAGAGCCCGTCGGTCCTGCATTCTGGGAGCGCGGATGAGCACCTCCACGAACACCTCGGCCGGCCCGGCGCGCAACGCGTCGCGCGGTGAGCGCGTAGCCGACTGGGCGGACGGCCGCCTGGGCATCTACGGCCTCGCCAAGGCCAACATGCGCAAGATCTTCCCGGACCACTGGTCCTTCATGCTGGGTGAGATCTGCCTCTACAGCTTCATCATCATCATCCTCACGGGTGTGTACCTGACGCTGTTCTTCCACCCGAGCATGAACGAGGTCGTGTACCACGGCTCGTACGTGCCGATGCAGGGCGTCCTGATGTCCGAGGCCTTCGCCTCGACCCTGGACATCAGCTTCGACGTCCGCGGTGGTCTGCTGATCCGCCAGATCCACCACTGGGCGGCGCTGATCTTCGTCGCGGCCATGGTCGTGCACATGATGCGCGTCTTCTTCACCGGCGCGTTCCGCAAGCCGCGTGAGATCAACTGGATCTTCGGCTTCCTGCTGCTGGTCCTCGGCATGTTCACCGGCTTCACCGGTTACTCGCTGCCGGACGACCTGCTCTCGGGCACCGGTGTCCGCTTCATGCAGGGCGCCATCCTGTCGGTCCCGGTCGTCGGCACCTACCTGTCGATGTTCCTCTTCGGCGGGGAGTTCCCGGGCGGCGACTTCGTCGCGCGCTTCTACTCGGTGCACATCCTGCTGCTGCCCGGCATCATGATGGGTCTGCTGGTCGCGCACCTGATCCTGGTGTTCTTCCACAAGCACACCCAGTTCGCCGGCCCCGGCAAGACGAACAACAACGTCGTCGGCATGCCGCTGCTGCCGGTCTACATGGCCAAGGCCGGAGGCTTCTTCTTCCTGGTCTTCGGTGTCATCGCGGCCATCGCGGCGATCGCCTCGATCAACCCGATCTGGGCGCTCGGCCCGTACCGCCCGGACCACGTGTCCACCGGTGCGCAGCCCGACTGGTACATGGGTATGCCGGAAGGCCTCATCCGAGCCATGCCGGGCTGGGAGATCAACCTGTGGGGCCACACGCTCGTCCTGGGCGTGTTCATCCCGCTGATCCTCTTCCCGCTGGTCCTCGGTGCGATCGCCGTCTGGCCGTTCATCGAGTCCTGGGTCACCGGCGACAAGCGCGAGCACCACATCCTGGACCGCCCGCGCAACGTCCCGACCCGTACGGCCTTCGGTGTCGCCTGGATCTCGGAGTACATCGTGCTCCTCATCGGCGGCGGCAACGACATGTTCGCCCAGTACTTCCACCTGTCGATCAACGCGATCACGTGGTTCGTCCGGATCGGCTTCTTCGTCGTCCCGGTCCTGGCCTTCATCGTCACCAAGCGGATCTGCCTCGGCCTGCAGCGCCGGGACCACGACAAGGTGCTGCACGGTCGCGAGACCGGCATCATCAAGCGTCTGCCGCACGGTGAGTTCGTCGAGGTCCACGAGCCGCTGTCGCAGGGCAAGCTGCACACCCTCACCGCGCACGAGCAGTACAAGCCGGTCGAGATCGGCCCGACGGTCGACGAGAACGGCGTCGAGCGCAAGGTGACGCGCAGCGAGAAGCTCCGCGCGAAGCTCAGCAAGGGCTTCTACGCGGAGAACAACCAGATTCCGAAGCCCACGGTGGAGGAGTACAAGGAGATCCAGGCCGGACACGGCCACCACTGATCTCCGGCATGACCGCTTGAGGGATCGGTTCCGGCCAATCCTGGTGTCGCCACAGCGAGAGCCCCGTCCAGACACTGGACGGGGCTCTTCGCGGTCTCCGGGGCTGGATAGGCTGAGATCCTTCCCATTCGGCGTGGAAACCCATGTGAGCAGCAGGAGCGGACCATGAACGTTGCGACCCCGGCAGGCGGCGACAGCGTGGCGGCCCGCAGCTGGCCGGGCATCCTGGAAGCGCTGGTCAGCCGTCAGGACCTCGCCAGCGAGGACACCGCCTGGGCGATGGAACGGATCATGCGCGGCGAGGCCACGGACGCGCAGATCGCGGGCTTCGCGCTGGCCCTCCGGGCCAAGGGCGAGACCGTGGCGGAGTACACGGGGCTGGTCCGGACGATGTACGCCCACGCCAACCTGATCGAGGTGCCCGGGCGGACCGTGGACATCGTCGGCACCGGCGGCGACGGTGCCAAGACGGTCAACATCTCGACCATGTCCGCCATCGTGGCGGCCGGCGCGGGCGCCAAGGTCGTCAAGCACGGCAACCGGGCCGCTTCCTCCGCCAGCGGCTCCTCGGACGTGCTGGAGAAGCTGGGCGTCAACCTCGCCCTGACCCCGGAACGGGTGGCGCAGGTGGCGGAGGAGGCCGGCATCACCTTCTGTGCCGCCGTCGTCTTCCACCCGGCCCTGCGGTACGCGGCCTCGGCCCGCCGGGACCTGGGGGTGCGCACCGCGTTCAACGGCCTGGGCCCGCTCACCAACCCCGCCCGGGTCAAGGCGCAGGCGGTCGGTGTCGCGGACGGGAGGCTGGCCCCGATCATGGCCGGGGTGCTCGCCGAACGGAACACCTCCGCCCTGGTCTTCCGCGGTGACGACGGCCTGGACGAGCTGACCACCACCGGGACCTCCCGGGTGTGGTGGGTCCGCGACGGCGAGGTCACGGAGCACGCCTTCGACCCGCGTGACGTCGGCATCGAGACGGTCGACATCTCGGCGCTGCGCGGCGGCGACCCGTCGTACAACGCGGACGTCGCCCGCCGCCTGCTGGCGGGGGAGACGGGCCCGGTCCGCGACGCCGTGCTGCTGAACTCCGCGTCGGCCCTGGTGGCCCTGGACCCCGGCACGGGCACGCTGGAGGAGCAGCTCGCGGCGGCCATGGCCCGTGCGGCCGAGGCCATCGACTCCGGTTCCGCCCGGGCGGCGCTGGAGCGCTGGGTGGCGGCCAGCAACGCGTAACCCCGGCCGGGCGTCGGGTGCACGGGAGCCGTCCCGGGTCCGGCGGCCGGAGGCCGGCGCAGCCGGTCGAAGCCCCGGAGGCCGCCCGCGGCCGAGCGGTGCGAGAGCGGCGTGAGAGAAGGAGACCCCGGTCCACGATGTGGACCGGGGTCTTGCGCGTGCGGGATCTTGTGGCAGGATGCTCTCCAAGGTCACGAGTGACAGCGTTTTGGCCCCGGCTTGCTGTCCGGCAACCCTCCTTCCGTGGCGGGGTGCCCCGGGTGATGACCAGGTCGTAGGCAGAGAGGTCTACGGCAAGCGCGGATCCCTCGACACCAGGGGTCCTGGTCTCTCGAGGAGCGTTTTCCGTGAGCAAGCGAATGCGATAGGGCGACTCCGCCCCTTCTTCCACCCTCGGATCAGGGTCGTTTCCGCGTACCCCCGATCAGTCCGAGGCATTTCCCGTACCCCCGACGGCCGCCGTCACGCGCCGCCGTACCCGCGTACGGGCACACCGAAGCCATTCAGCCCTGCCTGCCGGGAGATACCGCCATGTCCGCATCCCTGAACGCCGCCGCCACCGCCGCCTCCTCCTCCGCCTGCGCCGACGCCCCTGCCTGCGCCGAGCCGCTGGCCGTTCTGGGCCGGGACGTCACCGTCCCGCTGGTCACCGGCGGCGAGGTCACGTACGCCGCCCTCGACTACGCGGCGAGCGCCCCCGCGCTCCAGCGGGTCTGGGACGACGTCGCCGCGTACGCCCCGTACTACGGCAGCGTCCACCGCGGCGCCGGCTACCTCTCGCAGCTGTCCACCGACCTCTTCGAGCAGAGCCGGGCCACGGTCGCCCGGTTCCTCGACTGCCGGCCCTCCGACCAGGTGGTCTTCACCCGGTCCACCACCGACTCCCTCAACCTGCTCGCCGCCGCGCTGCCCGCCGACTGCCGGGTGTTCGTCTTCGAGACCGAGCACCATGCCTCGCTGCTGCCCTGGGGCGACGCCCGGGTCACCTGCCTCGACGCCCCGCGCACCCCCGGCGAGGCCGTCGCCACCCTGGAGCGCGCCCTGGCCGACCGCGAGCCGTACGGTCCGGCGCTGGTCTGCGTCACCGGCGCCTCCAACGTCACCGGAGAGCTGTGGCCGGTGAAGGAGCTCGCCGCCGCCGCGCACGCCCACGGCGCCCGGATCGTGCTGGACGCCGCCCAGCTGGCCCCCCACCACCCCGTCTCCGTCCGGGAGCTCGACGTGGACTGGGTCGCCTTCTCGGGGCACAAGCTGTACGCCCCCTTCGGCTCGGGCGTGCTGGCCGGCCGCGCCGACTGGCTCCAGGAGGCGGAGCCGTACCTCGCGGGCGGCGGCGCCTCCCGCAAGGTCGCCCGCCGCGAGGACGGCGGCGTCGACGTCGAGTGGCACACCACCGCCGCGCGCCACGAGGCCGGCTCCCCGAACGTCATCGGCGTCTACTCCATCGCCTCCGCCTGCCGCGCGCTGGAGGAGGCCGGCTTCGAGAACCTCGTCGCCCGGGAGGAGCACCTCATCGCGAAGGTCCGGGAGGGTCTGGCGGAGGTCCCGGCGGTGCGGGTGCTGTCGCTGTTCGGGGACGACGCCCCGCGCGTCGGCGTCATCTCGTTCGTGGTCGACGGCTGGAACAGCTCGCACTTCGCGGCGGCGCTGTCGGCCGAGTACGGGATCGGGGTGCGGGACGGGCTCTTCTGCGCGCACCCTCTGGTACGGACCCTGCTGGGCAGCGAGCCGCAGGCCCAGGGGGAGTGCGGGGCGCCGGAGGCGGCGCCGGGGGAGCGCTCGCTGAACGCGATCCGGGTCAGCTTCGGGGCCGGCACGCCGGACGAACACGTGGAGCGCTTCGTCCGCGCGGTGCGGGAGCTGGTCGAGGACGGCGCGAAGTGGCAGTACCGCACCGAAGAGGGCCGCTGCGTCCCGGCCGTGTAGTGCCGCACCGGGGCGGCGGCCGCGCGCCGGTCGGCCCCGACACCCGTGGGGGCCGGACCTTCCGGCCCCGCGCGGCGGGAACCCGGCGTACCGGCCCGGTGAGAGGGCTACGCGTCGAGGCCGATGGCGAAGGCGGCTTCCAGGTCGTGCTGGGAGTACGTACGGAACGCCACGTGCGTGTCGGTCGCCTCCACGCCCGGGATCTTGCTGATGCGCCCGGGGATGATGTCGGCGAGGTTCTCGTGACGGGCCACGCGGACCAGCGCGATCAGGTCGTACGTACCGGTGACGGAGTAGACCTCGCTGACGCTGTCCAGCTGGGCGATGGACTCCGCGATCTCGGGGATGCGGTCCACGCTGGTCTTGATGAGCACGATCGCGGTGATCACGGTTGGCTGTCTCCCTCGCCGGCAGTCACTGGTCTCCTCACTCTAGTCGCACGGCGATACCGCCCCCACGCGTAGAGGAACCCGAGGGAGAAGCCCACGACATGGGCCAGGTAGGCCACTCCCGGACCGCTCTCCGCACGGTGCGCGGCCAGCCACTGGAGGCCGAACCAGAACAGCAGCACGATCCACGCCGGGAACCGCAGCGGCAGGAAGAGGAGGAACGGGAACAGGCTCGTCACCCGGGCCCGCGGGAAGAGGCACAGGAAGGCCCCCAGCGCCGCCGAGATCGCCCCGGACGCCCCGACCAGGGTCTGGTCCGAGGAGGCGTTGGCCGCCGCGTAGGCGGCGAGGGCGAGGTATCCCGTACAGACGTAGAACACGAGGAACGGGACGCGGCCCATCCGCTCCTCCGTCATCGCGCCGAAGACGTAGAGGAACAGCATGTTCCCCAGCAGGTGCAGCCAGCTGCCGTGGACGAAGAGCGCGGTCAGCGGGGTCAGCAGCGGGCGCACCGCGCCCGAGAACAGCTCGTCCGGGACGACGCCCCAGTGCCGGAAGTACGCCGTCCCCGTCGTGAAGAGCAGGTCGCCCGTCCCGAAGGACGGGTTCAGGCCGGAAGCCGGGCCGAGGAAGAACACCACGCAGCAGGCGGCGATCAGCGCGTACGTGACCAAGGGGCCCCGGGCGGCCTCGCACAGGGTCCGCCACTTTACGATCATGCGACAGAGCATGACGCAGGTGGACCCACCTGAGGGTGGTGCCAGGCCGTAGGGTTACGTGCTGCGGTCCGACGACCGTGGCGTAGGGCTTTAATTGAATGAGCTACGAAGGAGAGAGCGGCCTGATGACGGTTCCCCTGCCGACCGACACCACCCGGTGGCGCTGCACCCTGTGCGGCAACCTCACGCGGTTCGATGTCACCCGATCGTCGAAGGTCGTGGAGTACGTCCACCTCGATCTTGCCGGGGAGCCCAAGGTCGAGGAGCGCGAGGTGCTCAGTGAGACCATCGAGTCGGTCCGCTGCCGCTGGTGCAACGCTGTGGACCAGATCGAGCTCGTGGACAGGCCGGGCACCGACTCCTGACGGAGCCGGGCCCACAGTAGATCACGGTAGGGGTGACGGATTGTGGAGCCAGCAAGCGGCGCGAGGCCGGCCGACGCGGCCGGCGACGCCGCGGAGGTCCTCGACCGCCCGCTGCCGGAAGGCGTGCGGCGCCGGGTCGTCGCGATCGTCTCGGACGCCTTCGGCGGTCTGACGGTCGCGGACCTCCCGGCGCAGCTGCGCCAGTACGCCCGTTTCACCCCGACCCGGCGCGCCAAGTTCGCGGGCAACGCCATGGCCGCCGCCGTGGAGACCGACGGGGTCTTCCGCAGCCGGATCGCGGAGAAGCTGCGCGAGGCGCAGCCGGAGCTGGCCGGGGCCCTGGAGTCGGGGGCGCCGCCCGCCGCCGCCGACCCGCTGGACGTGGCGGCCGCCGCGTACGTGCTGCGCCCGGCCGGCTGGGTCAAGCTGGTGGCCTCCGCGGGCGAGGAGGCGCAGCGCGCCGACGCCGAGCGGGTCGGCGACGAGACCCGGCGCGAGCTGGAGCGGCTGCGCGAGGAGCTGGCCCACCTGAAGGAGGCCCAGCGCTCCGGGGGCGAGCAGGTGCGGGCCGAGCTGGAGGCCGCCCGCAAGGAAGCGGAATCGCTTCAGCGCAAGCTGCGCAGTGCCCTGAGCGACGTCAAGCGGGGCGAGGCCGCCTTGCGGAAGCTGGGCGCCGAGATCGACGGGATCCGCGGTGAGGCGGCCGCGCAGGTGGCCGCCGCGGAGAGCGAGTCCCGGCGGCTCAAGTCCCGCCTCGCGGAGGTGGAGTCGGCGCTGGAGACCTCGCGCCGGGCCGCCCGTGAGGGGCGCAGCACCGAGGACATGCGGCTGCGGCTGCTGCTGGACACCGTGCTGGACGCGGCGGCGGGGCTGCGCCGCGAGCTGGCGCTGCCGCCGGTCTCGACGCGGCCGGCCGACACCGTGGACGCGGTGGAGCCGGGGCGCATGACGCCGAAGGACATCGCGGCGCGGGCGCTGTCGGAGACCGATCCGGCGTTGCTGGACCAGTTGTTGGCACTGCCGCAGGCGCATCTGGTGGTCGACGGCTACAACGTGACGAAGACCGGCTATCCGACCATGCCGCTGGAGAAGCAGCGGCTGCGCCTGCTGGGCGGGCTGTCGATGCTGGCCGCCCAGACGGGCGCCGAGATGACGTGCGTCTTCGACGGTGCGGAGCTCGCGGCGCCGGTGCTGCTCGCGCCCCCGCGCGGGGTGCGCGTGCTGTTCTCCAAGGCCGGTGTGACCGCCGACGAGTTGATCCGCCAGCTGGTGCGCGCCGAGCCGCCGGGCCGGCCGGTGGTCGTGGTCTCCACCGACCGTGAGGTGGCCGACGGGGTCGCGAAGGCGGGCGCCCGTCCGGTGACGTCCGCACTGCTGCTCAAGAGGCTTTCGCGCGTTTCGTGAGCGGCGCCCGCAATGCCGGGACCGGGGGTGCAAGCGGAAGACGTACCGTCAGCCCTTCGGCACGCAGCGTGGGCTCTCGGTAAAAGAAGCGGAATCCCGGGGGGTTTCTGGTGCGCGGGGTTTGAAGTGATCATGGGCACGTCACTAGGGTCTGCCCAAACCTTCGTGCGGCAGATCACCCGTTCGGGTGCGGGCGGAGGTGTCGCCGGCGCGTCCCCGTCCGCTTCCGGCGGCTCCAGGAAGAAGGAGCTCGCTCCCGTGGCGTTCCACCGTCGACCCAAGCAGCCGGCCCGCACGCGCGTGACCGTGCTCACCGCCACCGCCGCCGCGGCGGTCGCCCTCTCCTCGCACTCCGCCGCGGCCGCCCCGGGCGCGCCGGACAAGGACGGGGTCAAGGCCAAGGTCGACGCCCTCTACGAGGAGGCCGAGCAGGCCGCGGAGAAGTCCAACGGGGCCCGCGAGCGCCAGGAGGAGCTGGAGAAGGAGATCGCCCGGCTCCAGGACGCGATGGCGCGCGGCCAGGACGAACTCAACGACCTGCGCAACACGCTCGGTTCGATGGCGGCGGCCCAGTACCGCGGCGGCGGCCTCGACCCCTCCGTCGCGCTCCTGCTCTCCGGCGACCCCGAGACCTACCTCGACAAGGCCGCCACCCTCCAGCGGCTGAGCGGCAGACAGCTGGAGGCGGCAGCCAGGATCCAGGCCAAGCAGCGCACCCTCGCCCAGCAGCGGCAGGAGGCCGCCGGCAAGCTCGCCGACCTCGACGCCACCCGCAAGGAGCTCGGCGAGAAGAAGAAGGCCGCCCAGGACAAGCTCGCCGAGGCCCGGGCCCTCCTCAACACGCTGACCGCACAGGAACGCAGCCGGCTCAAGGAGGAGGAGGCCAGGCAGAGCAGGGCCGGTGAGAAGGCCGCCCCCGCCGTGAGCGCCTCCGGCCGCGCCGGCGCCGCGCTGGCCGCCGCGAAGACCAAGCTCGGCAGCGCGTACGTCATGGGCGCCACCGGCCCCGGCGCCTACGACTGCTCGGGGCTGACCCAGTGGGCCTACGGCCAGGCCGGCGTCGGCATCAGCCGCACCACCTACACCCAGGCGAACGACGGCACGCGCATCGGACGCAGCCAGCTCCAGCCCGGTGACCTGGTCTTCTTCTACGACGACCTGCACCACGTCGGCCTGTACGCCGGCAACAACCTGACCCTGCACGCCTCCAACCCGCGCGGCGGGGTCAAGTACGAGTCCATGGACAACATGCCGTTCCGGTTCGGCGTCCGCGTCTGACCGCGAGGGCTCGGGGAGGAGGGCGGGGAACCTCCGGGGGCGACCCGGGGGAGACGCGCCGTACACCGCCCATCCGGGCGAATTGCGCGGACCGGGTCTGACCGCACGCCCCGCCCATGACCTGCGCCTGAGGCCGGGCGCCCGCACGCGCGCCCGCCGCCGGTCGTTGGCCGGTGCGTGGCCGCACGGCTACTGTCTGCCAGCGCGGAATCCGGAACACGGCCGTCCACGGGGGGCGGACCCGGGCCGCGCGCAGCGGAAGGAGCGGTTCCCCATGGCGTCCCACCGCCGGCCCGGGCTCAGCGGCCTCGACCGGAACACCAAGGTCACCGTCCTCACCGCCGCCGCGGCCAGCGCCGCCGTGGCCATGACGGGCGCCCCCGCGCTCGCCTCCCCCGGACTCCCCCAGGAACCGCCCGGCGGCACCCGCGCCCAGGTCGACCGCCTCTTCGAAGAGGCCGAGCAGGCCACCGAGCGGTACAACGAGGCCGGCGAGAAGGCCGACGCGCTGCGCACCGAGATCAGCCGCGCCCAGGACGCCGTCGCCCGCGGCCAGGACCGCATCAACACCATGCGCGGGGTCCTCGGAACCTTCGCCGGCGCCCAGTACCGCTCCGGCGGCCTCGACCCCACCGTCGAGCTGATGCTCTCCGACGACCCCGGCGCCTACCTCGACAAGGCCGCCGTCCTCAACCGGCTCAGCGGGCGCCAGGCCCAGCAGCTGGGCGAACTCCGCGAGGAACAGCGGCGCATCGGACGGCAGCGCCAGGAAGCCTCCCGCAAACTCGCCGAACTCGAAGCCCTGCGCACCGAGGTCGCCACCCAGAAGCGCTCCGTCACCGCCAAGCTCGCCGCCGCGCGCAGGCTGCTCAACGCCATGCCCTCCGAGGAGCGCGCCGACTTCGAACGCGCCTCCCGCTCCGGCGGCCGCGCCGACGTCCTCCCCGACCCGCCCTCCGGCGGCCGGGCCTCGGGCCGCGCCATGGCCGCCGTGATGGCCGCCCGAGCGGCCGTCGGGAAGCCGTACGTATGGGGCTCCACCGGCCCCTCCGGCTTCGACTGCTCCGGGCTGATGGTGTGGTCGTACCGCCAGGCCGGGGTCTCCCTGCCGCGCACCTCGCAGGCCCAGCGGCACGCGGGCCGGCAGGTCCCGCTGTCGCAGGCGCAGCCCGGGGACCTGGTGACGTACCGCTCCGACGCCAGCCACGTCGGCATGTACGTCGGCAACGGCCAGGTGGTGCACGCCCCGTACCCGGGCGCGCGGGTGCGGTACGACCCCGTCGGGATGATGCCGGTGTCCTCGGTGACCCGGCCCTGAACCCGGCCGTGCGTACGATCGGCGGATGATCCCGGTCCGCCGCCGCACCGCCGTACGCCTCCTCGCCCTCGCGCTGTGCCCCCTCCCGGCGGCGGCCGGCTGCGCCGGCCCGGAGCCGGCCGCCCCCGACGACACGGCGGTGCGGCGGGCCGTGGCCGGCTGGGCGGCCGCCCCGCCCGGGCGGCTCGCCGCGATCCCCCTGGCGGACTGGGCGTACCGGGTCGACTCCGTCCGGTTCGAGGGCGGACGGGCCTTCGCGCGCGCGGAGCTGCGCTACCGGCTCGCCGGCTACGACCGCGCCCCCGCCTCCTCGGCCCGCGAGGTGGAACTGGCCCCGGACGGCACCGGCTGGCGGGTCACCGCCGACCGGCCCGCCCCCGGGGCGCCGGCGCAGCTGTGGGACCAGGGCGAGGTCGCGGCCGTACGGGGCGCGCACAGCCTGGTCCTCGGGGCCGGCCGGAGCCCGCAGGAACTGTCCGCCCTCGCCGCCGGGGCCGACCGCGCGGTGCCGGCGGTGAACGCCGCCTGGCCGGGGCCGTGGGCGCGGCGGGTGGTGGTCCTCGCCCCCGGCACACTGGACGGCATGGCCGCGCTGCTGGGCCGGCCGGCCGACACCTACCGGGGCCTGGGGGCCGTCACCACCGGCAGCACCGGCGACGGTCCGGCCCCGGCCGACCGGGTGGTGGTCAACCCGGAGGGGTACGCGGAGCTTTCGGAGGCCGGGCGGGGAATCGTCCTCACCCACGAGGTCACCCACGTCGCGACCCGCGCCGCCACCTCGGCCCGGACCCCGCAGTGGCTGTCCGAGGGCTTCGCCGACTGGGCCGCGTACCGGGAGACCGGCACCATTCCCGCCGACGGAGCCCCCGAGCTGGCGCGCGCCGTGCGGCGGGGCGAACTGCCGGGCGCGCTCCCGGCCGACGGGGACTTCGCCTTCGGCGCCGACCCCCGCACCGCGGCCCGGGCCTACGAGGGGGCCTGGCTGGCCTGCCGGCTCATCGCCGCCCGCTGGGGCGAGCCCGCCCTGGTGCGCCTCTACGAGTCGGCCGGCCGCGAACCGCTCCCGGCGGCACTGGAGCAGACCCTCGGGACGGACCTCCCCGGGCTGACGGAGGCCTGGCGGCAGGCGCTGAGGGCGGACCTGGGGTAACCGTCGGGTACGTTGGCGGGGATGCACAAGACGCTGATCGTGACGAACGACTTCCCGCCGCGCCCGGGCGGTATCCAGGCCTTCCTGCACAACATGGCGCTGCGGCTGGACCCCGAGCGGGTCGTCGTCTACGCCTCCACCTGGAAGCACAGCGCAGAGGGCCGCGAGGCGACGGCCGCCTTCGACGCGGAGCAGCCGTTCCCCGTGGTGCGCGACCGCACGACGATGCTGCTGCCGACACCCCGGGTGACCCGGCGCGCGGTGTCCCTGCTGCGCGAACACGGCTGCGAGTCCGTGTGGTTCGGCGCGGCGGCCCCCCTCGGACTGATGGGCCCGGCGCTGCGCCGGGCGGGCGCGCGGCGGATCGTCGCCACCACCCACGGGCACGAGGCCGGCTGGGCACAGCTGCCGGCCGCGCGGCAGCTGCTGCGGCGGATCGGCGAGGGCACGGACACGCTGACGTACCTCGGGGAGTACACGCGCTCGCGGATCGCCTCGGCGGTGACGGAGCGGGCGGCGGCGCGGATGGTCCAGCTCCCGCCGGGGGTGGACGAGAAGACCTTCCACCCCGGGTCGGGCGGCGCGGAGGTCCGGGCACGGCTGGGCCTGTCCGACCGCCCGGTGGTGGTCTGCGTGTCCCGTCTCGTCCCCCGGAAGGGGCAGGACACCCTGATCGAGGCGATGCCGCGGATCCTGGCGGCGGTGCCGGACGCGGCGCTGCTGATCGTCGGCGGCGGCCCGTACGAGGCGGACCTGCGCGCGCTGGCCGCCGCGAAGGGGGTCGCGGACTCCGTCGTCTTCACGGGAGCGGTCCCATGGGAGGAACTCCCGGCCCACTACGGCGCGGGGGACGTCTTCGCGATGCCGTGCCGGACCCGGCGGGGCGGGCTGGACGTGGAGGGGCTCGGCATCGTCTACCTGGAGGCCTCGGCGACGGGCCTGCCGGTGGTCGCGGGCGACTCGGGCGGGGCGCCGGACGCGGTGCTGGACGGTGAGACCGGCTGGGTGGTCCGGGGCGGCGACCCCGACGACGCGGCGGACCGCGTCGTCGCGCTGCTCCGGGATCCGGAACTCCGCGCCCGCATGGGCGAAGCGGGCCGGGCGTGGGTCGAGCGCCAGTGGCGCTGGGACCACCTGGCCGAGGGGCTCCGCGCCCTCCTTTAGAACGCTCCGCGCTCCTTCCTGACGCGCGGATCGGCCGTGGCCGGCCACGCCTTTGTGACGCGCCGCTCGCGCGGCTCGGCCGTGGCCGGCCACGCCTCTTTGACGCGTCGCTCGCGCGGCTCGGCCGTGGCCGGCCTCTCCGGCTTCGCGCCGCTGCGCCGGCCTCCGGCCGGCGGGTGCGGGGCGGGGCCGGTCGCTCGGGCTGGGGGCGGTGGGTCGTGTGCGGGTGGTGGGCCGCTGCGCGGGGCCGTCCCCTACCCGCCCTTCGCCCGTTCCCAGGGGGCTCCGCCCCCAGACCCCCACGCCTCAATCGCCGGCGGGGCTGGAAAATCCAGCCCCGCCGGCGATTGAGGCGACGGGCGCGTAGCGCCCGTACCGGGTCAGGGGCGGAGCCCCTGGGAACGGTGGAAGGGCGGGTAGGGGACCTCGCCCCGCGCAGCGGTCAGCCCGCCCGCAGACGACCCACCGCCCCCGGCCAAGGGCACCGCCCCGGCCCCGCGTGAGCGGAGTGTCGACAACGAGCGACAAACGGCGGCATGGGCGGTCAGGTGCGGTCATTCCCGGCCGGACTCCGTCAGAACGGTCGCCCAAACCTCCCGCCCGGCTACGGTCCACACATGTCTGACTGTTACTCACATGCGTGGCAGTGCGAGTTATGGCCGGTTGGGCGGAATCCGCTCATGATGCGGCCATGACACCCAACCTGACGCGCCGTCAACTGGGCCTCAACGCCCTCCGCGCCGCCGCCGCCCTCGGCATCACCCGCATCGGCCTCGGCGCCGCCGCCGCGGCCGAACCCCCCGCCGCCCGGTACGCGCCCGCCATCGTCGTCGGCTCCGGATACGGGGCCGCCGTCGCCGCGCTGCGCCTCGGGCAGGCCGGCGTCCGGACCGTCGTCCTGGAGATGGGGCGGCTCTGGGACGCCCCCGGGCCCGACGGCAAGGTGTTCCCCTCCACCTCCGCCCCCGACCACCGCTCCATGTGGTTCCGCAACCGCACCGAGGCCCCGCTCGCCCAGTTCCTCTGGCTCGACGTCGTCAACCGCGACATCAGCCCCTACCCCGGGGTCCTCGACCGCGTGAACCACGGCGACATGTCCGTCTACGTCGGCCGCGGCGTCGGCGGGGGCTCGCTCGTCAACGGCGGCATGGCCCCGACCCCCAGACGCTCCTACTTCACCGAGGTGTTCCCCGGCGTGGACGCCGGGGAGATGTACGGCACCTACTACCCCCGCGCCCGCTCCATGCTCGGGGTCAACGACATCGACCCCGCCTGGTTCGAGTCCACCGAGTGGTACCGCTTCGCCCGGATCTCCAGGAAACACGCCCACCACACGGGCCTGAAGACCACCTTCGTACCCAACGTCTACGACTTCGAGCACATGAAGCGCGAGGCCGCCGGCACCGCCCCCCGATCCGCCCTCGCCGGCGAGGTCATCTACGGCAACAACCACGGCAAGAAGAGCGTCGACAAGACCTACCTCGCCGCCGCCCTCGGCACCGGCAACGTCACCATCGAGACCATGCAGCACGTGGTCGCCGTACGCCCCGACCCGGCCGGCGGCTACGTCCTGACCGTGCGGACCAGCGACCTCACCGGCCGCGTCACCCAGGTCCGCGAACTCGGCTGCAAGCAGCTCTTCCTGGGCGCCGGCAGCCTCGGCACCACCGAGATCCTGCTGCGCGCCCGCGAGACCGGCGCACTGCCCGCGCTCAGCGAGAAGGTCGGGCTCGGCTGGGGCCCCAACGGCAACGTCATGACCGCCCGCGCCAACCACCTCTGGGACACGGTCGGCTGCAACCAGGCCACCATGCCCGCCCTCGGCATCGACGACTGGGACAACGCGGCCCACCCCGTCTTCGCGGAGATCGCCCCGCTCCCCATGGGCATCGAGCACTGGATCTCGATGTACCTGGCCATCACCAAGAACCCCGAGCGCGGCCGCTTCACCTACGACGCCGCGAGCGACACGGCGCGGCTCAACTGGACCCGGGACCAGAACGCCCCGGCGGTCGCGGCCGCCAAGAGCCTCTTCGACCGGATCAACCGCCGCAACGTCACCATCTACCGCTACGACCTCTTCGGCGAGAACAAGGCCTTCGCCGACACCTTCACCTACCACCCGCTCGGCGGCTGCGTCCTCGGCGAGGCCACCGACGCCTACGGCCGGGTCAAGGGCCACCAGGGGCTCTACGTGCTGGACGGCTCACTGGTACCCGGCTCGCTCGGCGTGAACCCGTTCGTCACGATCACAGCTCTCGCCGAGCGGAACATGGACCGGATCCTCGCCCAGCCGTAGTCCGGGGCGTCAGCCCCGGTAGAGCGCCTCGATCTCGTCCGCGAAGTCCTTCGCCACCACGTTGCGCTTGAGCTTCAGCGACGGCGTGATGTGGCCGGACTCCTCCGTGAACTGGGAGCCCAGGATGCGGAACTTCCGCACCGATTCCGCCTTGGACACCGCCGCGTTGCCGTCGTCGACGGCCTTCTGGACGGCGGCGAGCAGCTCCGCGTCCTCGCGCAGCTCCGCCGCCGTCACCCCGGCCGGCTTGCCGTTCTCCGCGGCCCACCGGCCGAGGAACTCCTCGTCGATCGTGACCAGCGCGGCCACGAACGGCCGCCCGTCGCCGACCACCATGCACTCCGCGACCAGCGCGTGCGCCCGGATCCGGTCCTCGATCACCGCGGGGGCGACGTTCTTGCCGCCGGCCGTGACGATGAGCTCCTTCTTGCGGCCGGTGATCCTGAGGTAGCCGTCCTCGTCGAGGGTGCCGACGTCACCGGTGTGGAACCAGCCGTCCGTCATCGCCTCGGCGGTGGCCGCCTCGTTCTTCCAGTACTCCTTGAAGACGTGCTCGCCGTGCACCAGCACCTCGCCGTCGTCCGCGATGCGCAGCACGGAACCGGGCAGCGGCTGGCCGACCGTACCGATCTTCTGCTTGTCCCACGGGAGGAAGGCGGTGGCCGCGCAGGTCTCCGTCAGGCCGTAGCCCTCCAGGACCGTGAAGCCGATGCCGCGGAAGAAGTGGCCGAGCCGCTCGCCGAGCGGGGCGCCGCCGGAGATCGCGTACTCGCCGCGCCCGCCGAGGACGGCGTGCAGCTTGGAGTAGACGAGCTTCGAGAACAGCTTGTGCTTCAGCTTCAGGCCGAAGGACGGGCCCGAGGGGGTGTCCAGCGCCCGGCTGTACGCGATCGCCGTGTCGGCCGCCGCGTCGAAGATCCTGCCCTTGCCGTCGGCCTGGGCCTTGGCGCGCGCCGAGTTGTAGACCTTCTCGAAGACGCGCGGCACGCCCAGGATCAGCGTGGGGCGGAAGGACTGCAGCTCGTCGGTGAGGTTCTTGATGTCCGGTACGCAGCCCAGCCGGATCGGCGCCAGCACCGCCGCCACCTCCACCAGGCGGCCGAAGACGTGCGCGGCCGGGAGGAACAGCAGCACGGAGCACTCGCCGGTGCGGAAGAGCGGCTTCAGCCGCTCCACCACGTTGCCGCACTCGGCGAAGAAGTTGCGGTGGGTCAGCACGCAGCCCTTGGGGCGGCCGGTGGTGCCCGACGTGTAGACGATCGTGGCCGGGTCGTCGGCGACCGCGAGGGTGCTGCGGGCGTCCACCTCGGCGTCGGTGACCTCCGCGCCGGCGGCCTTCAGCACGCCCTGGGCGTCCTTCTCGATCTCCCAGACCTCGCGCAGCTCGGGCAGCCGGTCCCGCAGGGAGGCCACGGCGGCGCTGTGCCCGGGGCTCTCGACGATGGCGGCGACGGCGCCGGAGTCGCTGAGGATCCACTGGACCTGCTCGGGGGAGCTGGTCTCGTACACGGGGACGGTGACGCCGCCCGCGGTCCAGATCGCGAAGTCGAACAGCACCCACTCGTAGCGGGTGCGGGAGATCAGGGCGACCCGGTCGCCGGGCTGGATGCCCGCCGCGATCAGGCCCTTGGCGGCGGCCCGCACCTCGGCGAGGAACTCCACCGCGGTCACGTCCTGCCACCGGCCGCCGACCTTGCGGCTGATGACTGCGGTGTCTGGGTGCTGGGCGGCGTTGCGGCGGATGAGATCCGTCAGGTTCCCGTCCGACGGGACCTCGTACAGGGCCGGAAGGCTGAACTCGCGCAAGACTGCTGCTCCTCTGGGCGCCATCGCCACCGTGTGGACCGACCGGACGTTACCCACCGGTAGTGGGTTCCCGATAGAGGGAACCGGCCAGATGTTCCGTGCGTCACATTCTGTACATCGCGATGCGCCGCAGGACCCGCCAATACGCTGCCGACAGTAGTCGACCGTGTTCGCGACTCGGAAGTAACCGCAGGTCCGGCCGCCTGCGACCCTCCCTCTACCCGGCCGTGGCCGGGCCCCCCTAGGGTGAGCGGCATGGGTGGCAGGAAGAGGCGTACGCGGGTCCACGTCGTCAGCGACGTACACGGCAACACCGAAGCGCTCGCACGGGCCGGCGACGGCGCCGACGCGCTCGTCTGCCTCGGTGACCTGGTGCTCTTCCTCGACTACGCCGACCACTCGCGCGGCATCTTCCCCGACCTCTTCGGCGTCGAGAACGCCCACCGCATCGTCGAACTGCGCACGGCGCGCCGCTTCGCCGAAGCACGCGAATTCGGCCGCCGCCTGTGGGACGGGCTCGACAGGGACCGGCTCATCGAGGAAGCGGTGCGCCGCCAGTACGCGCAGATGTTCGCCGCCTTCCCCACCCCGACGTACGCCACGTACGGCAACGTCGACGTCCCCGGCCTGTGGAACGAGTACGCCGGCCCCGGCACCACCGTCCTCGACGGGCAGCGCGTGGAGATCGGCGGCCGCGTCTTCGGCTTCGTCGGCGGCGGGCTGCCGTCGCCGATGCGCACGCCGTACGAGGTCGACGAGGAGGAGTACGCGGCCAAGGTGGAGGCCCTCGGCGAGGTCGACGTGCTCTGCTCGCACATCCCGCCGGAAGTCCCCGAGCTCTGCTACGACACCGTCGCGCGCCGCTTCGAGCGCGGCAGCGAGGCACTCCTGGCCGCGATCCGCCGGACCAGACCGCGGTACGCCCTCTTCGGGCACGTCCACCAGCCGCTGGCGCGGCGGGTCAGGATCGGCGGCACCGAGTGCGTGAACGTCGGGCACTTCGCCGCCACCGGAAGGCCCTGGGCCCTGGAGTGGTGACCGGGACGGCCGCGACTCGGTGACCGGGACGGCCGCCGCTCGGCGGCCGGGCGGTGACCGTGGGCGTGGCCGGGCGGTGACCGTGGGCGTGGCCGGGCGGTGACCGCTGAGCGACTCCCCTGGAGTGGTGAGCTCCACACGCGCGGTAGCCTGCACGCGGCGGCCGCGGGCCGCACACTTCCTCGAATACTCCCCGGAGGAGCAACCGCGATGGCGGAACACACCAGCTCAAGCATCACGATCGACGCCTCCCCGGCCGACGTGATGGCCGTGATCGCCGACTTCGCCCGCTACCCCGAGTGGACCGGCGAGGTGAAGGAGGCCGAGGTACTGGCCACCGACGCCGAGGGCCGCGCGGAGAAGGTCCGCCTCCTGCTGGACGCCGGGGCGATCAAGGACGACCACACGCTCGCGTACACCTGGAAGGGCGCGGACGAGGTCAGCTGGACCCTCGACAAGTCCCAGATGCTGCGGCAGCTGGACGGCTCCTACCGGCTGGCGCCGCTCGACGGCGGGCGCACCGAGGTCACCTACCAGCTGACCGTGGACGTCAAGATCCCCATGCTGGGCATGATCAAGCGCAAGGCCGAGAAGGTCATCATCGACCGCGCCCTGGCAGGCCTCAAGAAGCGGGTCGAAACCCGCTCCTGACGCGGCGGCCCCCCTGGCGGGGCGCCCGCGCGGCGCCCACCAGGAGCCGCGTCGGACATCGAAAGGCAACGGCACCACCACATGCAGACCCTCCTCGTCACCGGCCCCGGAGGGGCGGGGCGCAGCACCGTCGCCGCCGCCACCGCACTCGCCGCAGCGCGCGAGGGGCAGCGGGTGCTGCTGCTGTGCGGCGAGGACCCCTTCGCCGGCGCGGCCCCCGACCCGCGGCTGCGGCTCGCGCTCGTCGACTCCGGCCAGGAGTTCCGCACCGAACTCGCCGCCCTCCAGGAACGCGGCGCCGCCGTCCTCGGCATGCTCGGCGGCCGCCCCCTCGGCGCCGAGGAACTCACCGAACTGCCCGGCGCCGAACAGTTCGCCCTGCTCCGCGCCCTGCGCCGGGCCGCCGCCGCACCCGCCACCGACCTCGTCGTCGTGGACATGCCCCCGCTGCACCAGGCCGTGGCCACCCTCGCCCTCCCCGCCCAGCTGCGCCGCTACCTCGCCCGGCTGCTCCCCGCCGAACGGCAGGCGGCCCGCGCCCTGCGCCCCGTACTGGCCCAGCTCGCCGGGGTGCCGATGCCGGCGCAGTGGCTGTACGAGACCACCGCGCGCTGGGACGAGGAGCTGGCCGCCGTCCAGGCCGTCGTCGAAGCCCCCACCACCCGCGTCCGCCTCGTCGCCGAACCCGGCCCCGCCGCCGACGCCGCCCTGCGCACCGGGCTGCTCGGACTGGCCCTGCACGAGCTGCGGACCGAAGCCCTCGTCGCCAACCGGCTCGTCCCGCCGGCCGCCGCCGAAGCCGGCCCCTGGGCCGCGGGGATCGCCGCCCAGCAGCGGGCCTTCCTCGCCGACTGGGACCAGGCCCTCCCCGTCCGCGAACTGGCCCACCTCGGCCGCGACCCCCGGGACACCGACGACCTGGAGGTCCTCGGAGCCGCCCGGGGGATCACCCCCGGCCCCGCGCCCGCGCCCGTACCCGGCCCCGGCTGGACCGTCGAGGACCGGCTCGCCGCCGACGGGGTGCTCGTCTGGGCCATCCCGCTGCCCCGCGCCCGCAAGAGCGAGCTCGACCTCATCCGGCGCGGGGACGAGCTGCTCGTCGCCGCGGGCCCGCACCGCAGGATCGTTCCGCTGCCCTCGGCCCTGCGCCGCTGCACCGTCTCCGGAGCCGCCCTCGCCGACGGCTTCCTCCGCGTCCGCTTCACCCCGGACCCGCGACTGTGGCCCCGGGAGCGCTGAGACCCGTACCGCCGTTCGGGTAACGTCGAAGGCAGACCTACCGCAGCTGCCGCCAGGAGAGTCCGCCATGAGCGAGGCCACCGACCACCCCACCGACGACGACGCCTGGGCGCGGGCCTGCGCCGAGGACCTCGCCGCCGAGAAGGAGCGCCACCGCCGCACCGGACAGGACGCCGGCCCGAGCACCGGCACGGGCACCGCCGCCGAAGAACTGTTCAAGCTCTTCGAGGCTGTCGCCGACAAGGTCTCCTCCCTCGACAACCCGCTCATCGGCGCCGCCGCCCAGGACGCCGTACGCCAGTTCGTCAACCAGGCGAAGACCGCCGCCAAACCCCTCATCGAACGCAACCCGGAAGTCTTCGGCCACCTCGCGGCGGCCGGCTCCGAACTCCTCGCCGCCTACCGCTCGGCCGTCGAAGGCCACGAACGCCGCTGGACCCGGGACGAGCCGCCCGCCCCGCGAGGGCCCTCCGACCGGCGCGACGAAGGCCCCGGTACGGGCCCGGCCGAGCGGATCGATCTCGACTGAACCTCTGCCGGGCCCGTGTACGGTTGGCCGTGGCGGGGTTTGACCGGAAACCGAGGGACTAATGGGACTCACCATCGGCGTCGACATCGGCGGCACGAAGATCGCGGCCGGCGTGGTCGACGAAGAGGGCACCATCCTTGAGACGTACAAGGTGCCCACCCCGCCGACCGCGGACGGCGTGACGGAGGCGATCTGCGCCGCCGTCTCCGAGGTCAGCAGCAACCACACCATCGACGCCGTCGGCATCGGCGCCGCCGGATACGTGGACGACAAGCGCGCGACCGTGCTCTTCGCGCCGAACATCAACTGGCGGCACGAACCGCTCAAGGACAAGGTCGAGCAGCGCATCGGCCTGCCCGTCGTCGTCGAGAACGACGCGAACTGCGCCGCCTGGGGCGAATACCGCTTCGGCGCCGGCCAGGGCCACGAGGACGTCATCTGCATCACCCTCGGCACCGGCCTCGGCGGCGGCATCATCATCGGCAACAAGCTGCGCCGCGGCCGCTTCGGCGTCGCCGCCGAATTCGGGCACATCCGGGTCGTCCCCGACGGCCTGCTGTGCGGCTGCGGCAGCCAGGGCTGCTGGGAGCAGTACGCCTCCGGCCGCGCCCTCGTCCGGTACGCCAAGCAGCGCGCCAACGCCACCCCCGAGAACGCGGCGATCCTCCTCGGCCTGGGCGACGGCACCGCCGAGGGCATCGAGGGCAAGCACATCAGCGAGGCCGCCCGGGCCGGCGACCTGGTCGCCATCGACGCCTTCCGCGAACTCGCCCGCTGGGCCGGCGCGGGCCTCGCCGACCTCGCCTCCCTCTTCGACCCGTCGGCCTTCATCGTCGGCGGCGGCGTCTCCGACGAGGGCGACCTCGTCCTCGACCCGATCCGCAAGTCCTTCAAGCGCTGGCTCGTCGGCGGCGCCTGGCGACCCCACGCGCAAGTACTCGCCGCGCAGCTCGGCGGCAAGGCCGGACTCGTCGGCGCGGCGGACCTGGCCCGCCAGGGCTGACACCCACCCCTTTCGGCCGCGACTGCCCGCCGCGCCCCCTGTGGGAGCGGCGGGCAGCTGCGTATGTTCGAGGGCATGCCGCACACGCTGCACACGCTGCCGAAGTCCGTGACCGAGCCCGACGGATCAGCCGTGATCCGGGCACTCAGCTACAACATCCGCTCGCTGCGCGACGACGAGGAGGCACTGGCCCGCGTCATCCGCGCCTGCGCCCCCGACCTGGTGTTCGTCCAGGAGGCACCCCGCTTCTTCCGCTGGCGCAAGCACGCGGCGAGGCTGGCCGCGAAGACGGACCTCGTGGTGCTGAGCGGCGGAGCGACGGCCGCCGGGCCGCTGCTGCTGTGCTCGCTACGGGCCTTCGTGGAACGCACCGAGGACGTCCTGCTCCCGCGCACTCCCGGCCTGCACCGCCGCGGCTTCGCGACGGCCGTCGTCCGCTTCGGCGCGGCCCGCGTCGGGGTCGTCAGCGCACCCTGTCACTGGACGGGCGGGAACGCCGGGCGCAGGCGGAGCTGCTCCTGGAGCGGGCCGCCGCGCTGGGGACGCCGCACGTGATCGCGGCCGCGGACGTCAACGAGGCGGCGGGCGGCCCCGCCTTCGGCCGGCTCTCGGGGCCCCTGCAGGACTGCTGGACGGTGTCCCCGTGGGGCGGCGGGAACACCTTCCCCTCGACGGCACCGGACCGGCGCATCGACGCCGTCTTCGCCTCGCCGGGGGTGCAGGTGCTGGCCTGCGGCGTCCCAGAGGGACACCCGGGCGTGACGACCCCCGACCTCCGCGCGGCCACGGACCACCTCCCGGTCCTGGCGGCACTGCGGGTGCCGGCGGGCTGACGGGGGCGGTGGGGGCCGACTATCACCCCCGCGACCCCCCGGGGCGGGTCGGTGTTTGCCCACCCGCCCCCGGGTGGGGGTGGGTGGCCGGGGGGCGGGACCCCCTTGGGCCGTCTCAGAGAGGTGCTGGGGGTTTCCCGTCAGTCCCATCGTCCTTCCGGTTCGTGCCGGCCTGTCAAGGGCGCTCCCTTCGGTCGCGTCACTTCGTGATCGCCTTCGGCGACCCTTGACAGCCCGTCCCGCCCCGGAAAGCCGAAAGACTGCCGGGAAACCCCCAAAAGAACGGTCACGGGGCAAGAGAGGCAGGAGCGGCACCTCAGTGATGAGGCGAGGAGCCGGGGGCCGGCCCGCCGGGCATCCGGCCCCCCAGAGGCCATGATCCGGAGCCACAGGGGCTCTACCTGCACGGAAGGACGACAGGAGCACCCTGCGGACCACCCAGGCGCAGCAGATCGCTACGCGCTCCTCTTTTCTCAGCGTCCGCAGGCCACCTGGGGCTGATACCCGCACTTGAGGACGACCGGATGGGTCTCCGAGACCGGGGCAGCACGTAGCGATCTGCCGCGCCTGCCGCTGCCGGAGGAGCTCCTGTTCGTCTTCTACTGCGGGTATCAGCCCCGGACGGTCGCCGGACGCCAAGCCGGGAGGAGCGCGTAGCGATCTGTCGCGTCCGGGTGGTCCGCAGGTCGCTCTGATCAACCTTTCCTGCGGGTAGCCGGGCCCCCGGCCCTGGACCGGGGCTCGAAGGGCGCGGATGCCCGGCGGGCCGGCCCCCGGCCTCTCGTCTCGTCCATGACAGGCCCGTCCCTCCCTCTTCTGCCCCGTGACCGTTCTTTTGGGGGGTTCCCGGCAGTCTTTCGGCTTTCCGGGGCGGGTCGGGCTGTCAAGGGTCGCCGAAGGCGATCACGAAGTGACGCGAACGCAGTGAGCGCCCTTGACAGGCCGGCACGAACCGGAAGGACGATGGGACTGACGGGAACCCCCCAGCCCCACTCTGAGACGGCCCAAGGGGCTACCGCCCCCCGCACCACCGGCCCGCAGCAGCCCCCGCGCGGCGTGATCCCGCCGGCAGCGGCTCACACCACCGCGCCGCGCCCCGGGTCGTCGTCGTCCTCGTCGTCGCCGTGCGACATGCGGGCGATCAGGGTGGCGAAGCCGCCGAGGAAGCCGCCGATGCCCAGGGTGGTCAGCCACCACGTCATGTCCCACTGGAGCAGTACCGCCAGCAGCAGCAGTACCGGCCCGCCGATCACCGCGAGCCACGCGAACTTCGCCGTGGTGTCCGCCTCCGGCAGTTCCGGTTCCGGTGGGACGAAGTGGCCCTCGTCCGGTTCGTCCGCCGGGGTGTGGTCCCTCGGGCCCGTGCCCGCCGTGGGTACCGGGACCGGCACGCCGGCCCCCACGCCCGGGGCGAACGTCACCGAGCTGCCCAGGTCCGGCTTCGGCTTGGGCTCCGGCTTGGGCTCCGGCTTCGGCTCGGCCGCCGGGGGCTCCGGCTTCACGTCTTCCTCCGGCAGCATCAGGTTCTCGATCGGCCGGAACGGCCTCGCCCCCGGCGGGTCCGGTGGTTCCTGCCCGTACCCGGCGACGATCGCGGCCCACGCCGCTTCCTCGTCCAGCGGAGGAACACCCCCGGAGGACTCCTCGTGCTCAGCCACCGCTGGCCGCCCCCTCCCTGCCGACACTCTTCGCGAGCCGCCCGATGAACGCGTAGCTGTCCGCGAAGATCCGCTCCGCGTCATGGTCCAACGTCGCCACGTGGTAGCTCTGTTCCAGCAGGGTCTCGGTGACGTCGGTCGAGGACACGCGCGCCAGGATCCGTGCCGAGTCCACGGGCGGGACCACGTGGTCCTGGGGGCTGTGCAGCAGCAGTACGGGCTGCGTCACCTGCGGCAGCTCGGTGTCCACCAGCTGGAAGAACTTCCGCAGCGAGTGGGCGGCCTTCGTCGGGACCCGGTCGTAGCCGACCTCCACCGAGCCCGGCTTCGCGATGTCGCTGGCGATGCCCGCCGTCGACCGGACGAAGTGCTTGGCCACCGGAAGGGCGACGGCCAGCGGGTCGTGGACCTTGTTGGCCGGGTTGACGAGGACGATCCCGCTGATCGCGTCCCCGTGCCTGGCCGCCAGCCGCAGCGTCAGCGCGCCGCCCATCGAGAGCCCGAAGACGAAGACCTGCTCGCACCGCTCCAGCAGCTCGCGCAGCGCGCGGTCGACCTCCGCGTACCAGTCCTGCCAGCCAGTGAGCTGCATGTCCTGCCAGCGCGTACCGTGCCCGGGCAGCAGCGGCAGCGAGACGGTCAGCCCACGCTCGGCCAGGTACTCGGCCCACGGGCGCAGCGACTGAGGCGAACCGGTGAAGCCGTGGCAGAGAAGCACGCCGACCTCTCCGCCCTCGTGGCGGAACGGCTCTGCTCCAGGGAGGACGGGCACCAGGGTCTCCTTCGAAGGGTGGGGGGTGCGTTGCGCTGTGTGACTTCACCGTACGCGACCGGGATGACACCGACCAGGGCCGTCGGGCCCTCCGGAGCGGGCCAGGGGATAAGGTCTGTTCGACAGACACAGGAAGGCTTTCGAGTTGATCTACGGCGCAATGAAGTTCTCCATCGGGGGTTCCCTGAAGCTCGCCTTCAGGCCGTGGGTGGAGGGCCTCGAGAACATTCCCGCCGAGGGGCCGGCGATCCTCGCGAGCAACCACCTGTCGTTCTCGGACTCCTTCTTCCTGCCGGCCGTACTGGACCGGAAGGTGACCTTCATCGCGAAGGCGGAGTACTTCACCTCCCCGGGCGTCAAGGGCAAGCTGACGGCCGCCTTCTTCAAGGGCGTCGGCCAGCTTCCGGTGGACCGCTCCGGCGCGCGCGGTGCGGGCGAGGCCGCCATCAAGAGCGGCATCGAGGTCATCGAGCGCGGGGAGCTGTTCGGTATTTACCCCGAGGGGACGCGTTCACCCGACGGCCGCCTGTACCGGGGCAAGCCCGGCGGTCTGGCCCGGGTGGCGCTCGCCACCGGCGCCCCCGTGATCCCGGTCGCGATGATCGACACCGAGAAGATCCAGCCCCCCGGCAAGGTCGTCCCGAAGCTGATGCGTCCGGGCATCCGGATCGGCAAGCCGCTGGACTTCAGCCGCTACCAGGGCATGGACGGGGACCGCTTCATCCTCCGCTCGGTGACCGACGAGGTCATGTACGAGATCATGAAGCTCTCCGGCCAGGAGTACGTGGACATCTACGCGACGGCCGCCAAGCGGCAGATCGCGGAGGCCGAGAAGGCCGCCAAGGAGAGCGTCAAGGCGGCCGACAAGGCGGCCAAGGCGGAGAAGGCCGAGGCCGAGAAGGCCGAGAAGGCGGAGCAGGCCGAGGCCGAGAAGGCCAAGAGAGAGAACGGCGCCGAATAGGGCGCGCGCGGGGCGGATCGCCCGCGAGAACGGGGTGGGTGGGGGAGATGGCGAAGCGCGAGCGCGTCGTACGGATGTCGGTCGAGCAGCCGCTGTGGCAGGCCCTGACCGCGTACCGGCTGCTCACCATGGTCTACGCGGGGCTGCTGTTCGCCGCCGCGTACCGCAAGTTCGACCAGCCCTGGACGGCGGCCGGCTACCTCGCCCTCCTCGCCGTCTGGACGCTGGCCACCCACCGCCGGGTGGCGAACGCGGCCAGCTGCACCAAGGGCTTCCTCGTCGCCGACCTCGCCGTCGCGCTGGTGGGCATCCTGCTGACCCCGCTCGCGGACACCCACGAGCGGATCACGGACGGCGGCCCCACCCTCCCCAGCATCTGGACCGCCGGTTCGGTCCTGGCCTTCGCCCTCAAGGGCGGCTGGCGCTGGGCCGGCTTCGCCTCGACCTTCGTGGCCGCCGCCAACCTCGTCGTCCACGGCGGCGACCCCACCCGGGACGCCCTGCACAACGTCCTGCTGGTGTGGGTCGCCTCCATCGCCATCGGCTACGTCGTCGAGGTCGCCCGCGCCAGTGAGGCCACCCTCGCCCGCGCCCTGGAGATCGAGGCGGCCACCCGCGAGCGCGAGCGCCTCGCCCGCGACATCCACGACGGGGTCCTCCAGGTCCTCGCCATGGTCCAGCGGCGCGGCACCGAGCTGGGCGGCGAGGCCGCCGAACTCGGCCGGCTGGCGGGCGAGCAGGAGGTGGCGCTGCGCACGCTGGTCTCCAGCGGCCTGGTCCAGCCCTCCCGGGTCTCGCGCGACGGGTCGCTGGGCGCGCTGGTGGACACGTACGAGGTGGACGAGCCCGGCGCGGACGAGGCCGAGCTGGACCTGCGCTCGCTGCTCGCCCCGCACGCCGGCTCCCGGGTGAGCTTCGCCGAGCCGGGCACCCCGGTGGTGCTGCCGGCGCCCGCCGCGCGGGAACTGGCGGCGGCGGTCGGCGCGGCCCTGGACAACGTGCGCAAGCATGCCGGGGAAGGGGCCAGCGCCTGGATCCTGGTCGAGGACTGGGGCGACGAGGTGATCGTGACCGTACGGGACGACGGCCCGGGCATCCCGGCCGGCCGGCTCGACCAGGCGGAGGGCGAGGGCCGCATGGGCGTGGCCCTGTCCATCCGCGGCCGCCTGCGGGACCTCGGCGGCAGCGCCGAGCTGGTGTCCGTCCCCGGACAGGGCACCGAAGTGGAACTGAAAGTACCGAGGGGGAGGACCCAGTGAACGACGACCGCAGCGAGCTCGGGGACATCAAGGTGATGGTCGTCGACGACCATCCGATGTGGCGGGACGCGGTGGCCCGCGACCTGTCCGCCGCCGGCTTCGACGTCGTCGCCACGGCCGGTGACGGCCCGGAGGCGGTACGGCGGGCCCGCGCGGCCGGCCCGCAGGTGCTGGTCCTCGACCTCAACCTGCCGGGGATGCCCGGCGTGCAGGTGTGCAAGGAGCTGGTCGGCGCCGATCCCGCGCTGCGCGTGCTCGTCCTGTCGGCCAGCGGTGAGCACGCCGACGTCCTGGAGGCGGTGAAGTCCGGGGCGACCGGCTACCTGCTGAAGTCGGCCGGGGCGCAGGAGCTGATCGACGCGGTGCGCCGCACGGCGGCCGGGGATCCGGTGTTCACCCCGGGCCTGGCCGGTCTCGTCCTCGGCGAGTACCGGCGCCTGGCCACGGACCCGGCGCCGGCCGCCGCCGACGAGCCGAAGGCGCCGCAGCTGACCGACCGGGAGACCGAGGTGCTGCGGCTGGTGGCCAAGGGGCTCTCGTACAAGCAGATCGCGGAGCGGCTGGTCATCTCCCACCGCACGGTCCAGAACCACGTGCAGAACACCCTGGGCAAGCTCCAGCTGCACAACCGGGTGGAGCTCGTCCGGTACGCGATAGAGCGCGGGCTCGACGACGCGTAACCCGTTCGTACGTCGTACTTACTTCCACCCCGGTTCCCCGTACGAGTGAACGGGGTGTACGCAACACCCCGTGTTTTCACCGGAATTGAGCCCTCCGGGCCCCTTGTCGTGACCTGCGTCACCACTAGCGTGACGGTCATGGCGAAGGGAGATTCCATGAAGGTCGGAGTGCTCACCGGCGGCGGCGACTGCCCCGGACTCAACGCGGTGATCAGGGGCGTCGTCCGCAAGGGCACGCAGGAGTACGGATACGGGTTCGTCGGCTTCAAGGACGGCTGGCGGGGGCCGATCGAGGGGGACACCGTCCCGCTGGACATCCCCGCGGTCCGGGGCATCCTCCCCCGGGGCGGCACCATCCTCGGCTCCTCCCGCACCAACCCGTTCAAGACCGAGGACGGCGTCCGCGCCATCAAGGACAACCTCGCGAAGTTCGAGGTCGACGCGCTCGTCGCGATCGGCGGCGAGGACACCCTCGGCGTGGCCGCACGGCTCTACGAGGAGTACGGCGTCCCCTGCGTCGGTGTGCCGAAGACCATCGACAACGACCTCTCCGCCACCGACTACACCTTCGGCTTCGACACCGCCGTCGGCATCGCGACCGAGGCCATCGACCGGCTGCACACCACCGCCGAGTCCCACATGCGGGTCCTGGTTGTCGAGGTCATGGGCCGGCACGCCGGCTGGATCGCCCTGCACTCGGGGCTGGCCGGCGGCGCCAACGTCATCCTCATCCCCGAGCAGCGCTTCGACGTCGAGCAGGTCTGCTCCTGGGTGACCTCCCGTTTCAAGGCGAGCTACGCGCCCATCGTGGTCGTCGCCGAGGGGGCCATGCCCAAGGACGGCGACCTGGTCCTCAAGGACTCCGTCTCCCGTGACTCCTTCGGGCACGTCCGGCTGTCGGGCGTCGGCGAATGGCTGGCCAAGGAGATCGAGGCGCGGACCGGCAAGGAGGCCCGTACGACGGTCCTCGGGCACATCCAGCGCGGCGGCACCCCGAGCGCCTTCGACCGCTGGCTGGCCACCCGCTTCGGGCTGCACGCGATCGACGCGGTGCGCGACGGCGACTTCGGCAAGATGGTCGCCCTCAAGGGGACGGACATCGTCCGCGTCCCGATCGCGGAGGCCACCGCCAAGCTGAAGACGGTCGACCCCGCGCTGTACCAGGAGGCCGGGGTCTTCTTCGGCTGACGCCCCCCGGCACGCCCGAGCGGACCCGAGCGGACCCGAGCGGACCCGAGCGGACCCGGGCCACGGGTCGTATCGTGACGAAACGACCCGTGGCCGACCTGTGGGGAGCGAGCGTGGAGATCCTGGCCTTCGGCGTGACCGCCGACGAGAAGCCCCTCCTGGAACGCGCCTTCGAGGAACACTTCGACGGGCGCCACGAGGTCCGCTGCCTCGACGTCTTCCTCGACGAGGACACCGCGCCGATCGCCGCCGGGTACGAGGTCGTCTCCTCCAGCGTCAACGCCCAGCTGCACGGCAGGGTCCTGCGCACCCTGGCCGCCGGCGGCACCCGGATGATCGCGCAGCGCTCCACCGGCTTCAACAACATCGACCTGGACGTGGCCCGGCAGCTCCACATGACCGTCAGCCGCGTCTCGTACTACTCCCCCTACTCGGTGGCCGAGTTCGCCTGGACCCTGGCCATGGCCGTGAACCGGCGGATCGTCCGCGCCTCCAACCGCACCCGGGACTTCGACTTCCGCCTCAACGGGCTGATGGGCCGCGACCTGCGCGGACGCACGGCGGGGGTCCGCGGCACCGGCAGGATCGGCGAGGCCTTCACCCGGATCGCCCACGGCTTCGGCATGAAGCTGCTGGGCTGGGACCTCGCGCCCAACCCGGCGTGCGTGGAGCTGGGCATGGCGTACGTGGACAAGGACGAGCTGTTCGCGACCGCCGACCTGATCAGCCTGCACGTGCCGCTGCTGGAGTCCACGCACCACATCGTCGACGCGGCCGCGCTGAAGGCGATGCGGGACGACGCGGTCCTGGTGAACTCCAGCCGGGGCGGGCTGATCGACACGGAGGCCCTGGTCGCGGAGCTGCGGGCGGGCCGCTTCACGGGGGTGGGCCTGGACGTGTACGAGGCGGAGGCCGGGGTCTTCTTCACGGACCGCTCCCTGGAGGCGGTCGAGGACGACACCCTCGCCCGGCTGGTCACCTTCCCGAACGTGGTCGTCACGTCCCACCAGGCGTACTACACGCTGGACGCGGTGGGGCAGATCGTGGACGCCACCGTCCGGAACGTGGCGGATTACTTGGCGGGGTGCCGGTCCGAAAACACCCTTGTTCCTCCCGGGGACTGATCCGTGCGGGGCGCGGGGCGCCTGCGGCGGGCATTCCCCCACCCCGCCCCTTCCCGAAACCGGGGCTCCGCCCCGGACCCCGTACGGGCTCCGCCCGGGTCCGGGCGGAGCCCGGGGAACGGTGGAAGGGCGGGTAGGGGACCGGCCCCGCAGGGCAACCCGCTACGCCGGCCCGGCCGCGGCCCCCGTCACCGCGCGGACAGCGGCGGACACCAGCTCCGCCCCCCGCAGGGTCAGCACCGACTCCGGGTGGAACTGCACCCCCGCGAAGCCCCGCCCGGCGCACCGCAGGGCGTGGACCTCGCCCGTGAGGGGGTCACGGGACACCTCCACCCCGTGCGCGGCGAGCTCCGCCT
This sequence comes from Streptomyces sp. NPDC043896, assembly GCF_056435605.1. Lineage (NCBI taxonomy): Bacteria > Bacillati > Actinomycetota > Actinomycetes > Kitasatosporales > Streptomycetaceae > Streptomyces > Streptomyces sp. NPDC043896. The sequence goes on along the minus strand of NZ_JBWKEE010000007.1, from coordinate 157,294 downwards.
CCGCCTCCCCGTCACAGGCGGCGGTGTACGTGTTGTAGAAGCCCACCACCTCCGGCGTGCCGAAGAGGTCCACCGTCACCTGCGCCCCCTGGGCCGGCGAGGCCTTCCGCACCAGCGGCAGCCCCAGCTCCGCCGCGATCAGCTCGTGCCCGAGGCACACCCCCAGCAGCCCGCCGCGGTGGGAGGTGAGCAGCTCCCGCGCCAGCCCGCGCAGCATCCGCATCCTGGGATCGGCCGCGTCCGCCGGGTTCCCGGGCCCCGGGCCGAGGACGACCGGGCCGTCCCAGGCCAGGGCGAGGGCCCGCAGCCCGGGGTCGTCGTGGCGGCGTACGGTCACCTCCAGCCCGGCCACCCGCAACAGGTGGGCCAGCATCGCCGTGAAGGTGTCCTCCGCGTCGATCACCAGCGCGTGCCCGCCCGTGTCCGCCGGCCGCTCCTGCATCCGGAGCCAGAACGGCGCCAGGTCCGCCCGGCGCGCCGCGAGGGCCGCCCGCACCCGGGGGTCGTCGGCCAGTCCGGCCGCCCCGCCGGAGGCCGGCCGGGGCGCGGCCGGCCGTACGCCCAGCGCCGCCAGCACCCCGGCGGCCTTGGAGTGGGTCTCGGCGACCTCGCCCGCCGGGTCCGAGTGGCGGACCAGGGTGGCCCCGACGGGCACCCGCAGCAGGCCGTCCGGGGCGATGTCGGCGGTGCGGATCAGGATGGGGGAGTCCAGGGTCTGCGCGCCCGCCCCGTCCAGGCCGAGCAGCGCCAGCGCGCCCGCGTAGTAGCCGCGGCCGCCGCTCTCGTACCGCTCGATCACCCGGCAGGCGTTCTGTACGGGCGAGCCCGTCACGGTCGCCGCGAACATGGTCTCCCGCAGCACCTCCCGGACGTCGAGGGAGGAGCGTCCGCGGAGCTCGTACTCGGTGTGCGCGAGGTGGGACATCTCCTTGAGGCGGGGGCCGACCACCACCCCGCCCATGTCGCCGACCGTGCACATCATCTTCAGTTCCTCGTCGACCACCATGGACAGCTCCTCGGTCTCCTTGCGGTCGGCGAGGAAGGCGAGGAGGGACTCGGCGGTGGGGCCGGAGGCCGGGTAGCGGTACGTGCCACTGATCGGGTTCATCACGACCGTGCCGCCGGACATCCGCACGTGCACCTCGGGGCTGGCGCCGACCAGGGTGCGGTCCGGGGTGTGGACCACGTACGTCCAGTACGCGCCCCGCTCGCCCTCCAGCAGCCGCCGGAACAGGGCCAGCGCGTCGGCCCGGCCGAAGCCGTCGATCCGGCCCTCGTAGGTCCGCCGGATCACGAAGTTCGCGCCCTCGCCGCGGCCGATCTCCTCGCGGATCACCCGGTCGACGATGGCCGCGTACTCCTCGTCGGGGACGTCGAAGCCGCCGCCCGTCACCCGGACGGGGTGCTCCGGGAGGGCGGCCAGCGCGGCGGCGAGCGGGATCTCGTACGCCTCCTCGGCGGCCAGCACGGCCAGCGGGGTGCCGTCGTCGCGGACGTCGAACCCGCGCTCGCGGATCTGCCGGAACGGGACCAGCGCGAGGGCGGGCAGCGGCCCGACGGGCAGGTCGGCGAGGCGGGCGGCCTCGCGGACCGGGCCGAGCAGCACCTCGACGGTGTCGTGGTCGCGGCCCGGGGTGCGCCGGCGCAGCAGCGCGAAGGGCGGGGCCGAGTCGTCGAGGAGCCGGGAGAGGTCGAAATCCGGCTGGGGTGCGGGGTGGGTCACGGGGTGTCCTTCCGGTGGTCGGAGGGGGAGGGACGGCCCGTGTGCACGTACGGAAAAGGCCGCCCCTCGGGGGCGGCCTTCGCTTCGCTCGTGTCAGTGGGTACGCGAGAGAGGTGGGCCGCCGGGAGCGGACCACCACCAGTTCAGGGTTGCGTGCGCGTACATGGGAGGCACCCTAGCCCACGGCGGCCGCGTCCCGCTGCATCTGACCTTTTCCGACATGTGAACCTTGCATTCCGTTCATCCGCGGGCTCCGGACCTTCGAACGACACCGTCTCACCAGGTGGGCGTCCGGCCGGACACGGCGAATGACGACGTAATGTGTACGAGGTGACCGTGAACGCTGAAAACCACGCCCTCGCCGCCAAGGCGACCTGGCGAGACCTTCCCGCGGCGCAGCAGCCTTCGTACCCCGATGCCGAGGCCCTGCGCGCTGTCGTCGCGGACCTCGAGTCGTATCCTCCGCTCGTCTTCGCGGGCGAGTGCGACCAGCTGCGCGCCCGCCTGGGAGCCGTCGCCAAGGGCGAGGCGTTCCTGCTGCAGGGCGGCGACTGCGCCGAGGCCTTCGACGCCGTCTCCGCCGACCACATCCGCGCCAAGCTGAAGACCCTGCTCCAGATGAGCGCCGTCCTGACGTACGCGGCCTCCGTGCCCGTCGTGAAGGTCGGCCGCATCGCGGGCCAGTACTCCAAGCCGCGCTCCAAGGACACCGAGACCCGCGACGGCGTCACCCTGCCGACCTACCGCGGCGACTCCGTCAACGGCTTCGCCTTCACCGAAGAGGCCCGCGTCCCGGACCCGGAGCGGCTCAAGCGCATGTACCACGCGTCGGCCTCGACGCTGAACCTGGTGCGCGCCTTCACCACCGGTGGCTACGCCGACCTGCGCCAGGTGCACGCCTGGAACCAGGACTTCGTGAAGTCCTCCCCGTCCGGGCAGCGCTACGAGCAGCTCGCGCGGGAGATCGACAACGCCCTGAACTTCATGAAGGCCTGTGGCACCGACCCGGCCGAGTTCAAGGCGGTGGAGTTCTACTCCTCGCACGAGGCGCTGCTGCTGGACTACGAGGGCGCCCTCACCCGTACGGACTCGCGTACCGGCAAGCTGTACGACACCTCCGGCCACATGGTCTGGATCGGTGAGCGCACCCGCCAGCTGGACCACGCGCACATCGAGTTCTGCTCGCAGATCGCCAACCCGATCGGCATCAAGCTCGGCCCGACCACCACGGTCGACGAGGCGCTGACGTACATCGACCGCCTCGACCCCGAGCGTGAGCCGGGCCGGCTGACCTTCGTCGTCCGCATGGGCGCCGACAAGGTCCGCGACAAGCTCCCCGAGCTGGTCGAGAAGGTCACGGCGTCCGGTGCGACCGTCGCCTGGGTCACCGACCCGATGCACGGCAACACCTTCGAGGCGGCCTCCGGCCACAAGACGCGCCGTTTCGACGACGTGCTCGACGAGGTCAAGGGCTTCTTCGAGGTCCACAAGGCGCTGGGCACCCACCCGGGCGGCATCCACGTCGAGCTCACCGGTGACGACGTCACCGAGTGCGTGGGCGGCGGCGACGAGATCTTCGTCGACGACCTGCACCAGCGCTACGAGACGGCCTGCGACCCGCGGCTCAACCGCAGCCAGTCCCTGGACCTGGCGTTCCTGGTGGCGGAGATGTACCGCGACCAGTAGTCGCGATCAGTAGGTGCCTTCCTACGACGATGGGGCGCGGATCCATGTGATCCGCGCCCCATCGTCGATTCCGGGTCTTTTAGGGGACCCTAACTTTGGGTACGGTTAGGTAAGCCTCACCGAATAGGGGATGGCCTGCCGAACCGTTCCGCTCCAGGGAGGTGAACCGCGTGTACGTCTGCTCTTGCTTCGGCATCACCGACAAGCAGATCAAGGAACACGCGGCTGCCGGGGCCTGTACCCCCCGCCAGATCGCCTCGGCCACCAAGGCCGGCACCGACTGCGGCTCCTGCGTGCGCACCATCCAGGGCATACTCGGCCGCGGGACGTGCCCCCGCCGGGAGCTGCTGGAGAAGGGCGAGGCCACGGCCGTCCTGGCGGCCGACCCCGGCACGGCGCCCGCTCCGGAGCTGGCGGAAGCCGCCTGAGGGCCTGGCCGAGCGCCCGCCCGGGTGCCCGCCCGGAGGCCGTCGGCTAGCTCGGCTGCTCGATGAGCTGCGCGAGGTACAGCGCCTCGCCGAGGGACTCGATGAGCTCCAGCTGGGTGTCGAGGTAGTCGATGTGGTGCTCCTCGTCCTCCAGGATGTCCTCGAAGAGGCGGGCGGAGGTGATGTCACCCTTGCCGCGCATGACCTCGATGCCGCGCTTGAGGCGGTCGATCGCCTCGACCTCGACCTGCCGGTCCGCCTGGAACATCTCCGTGACCGTCTGTCCGACGCGCACGTGGAAGAGGCGCTGGTAGTTCGGCAGACCGTCGAGCATGAGGATGCGCTCGGTGATCTTGTCCGCGTGCTTCATCTCGTCGATGGACTCTTCACGCGTGTACTTGGCGAGCTTGGTCCAGCCCTTGTTGTCCTGGATGCGGTAGTGCAGCCAGTACTGGTTGATGGCCGTGAGCTCGCCGGTCAGCTGCTCGTTGAGGAATTCGAGGACCTCGGGGTCGCCCTGCATCGCAGAGGCTCCTTCCAAGCAATGTCAGCTAGTGACTGGGCAGTGCGCGCATCCTTGCACTGCCGTCCTGGGGCGTCCAGTAAGTGCCTCCTTAGTGGGAGTTGCCGGGAGTTGCCCGGATCGGGTCATACCTGGTCGTGACCACCCCGCCACGTCTGTCACCATGGAGGCATGGGTCAGCCGGAAAGCCGGGAATCTCCGGGAGCAGAGCAGCTCGAGCTCCCTCCGGGGCAGCGGTTGCAGAGGGGTTGGCCCGTCACCCATTACGGTCCCGTGCCCAAGTTCAAGCCGGACCGCTGGGAGTTCCGCGTATTCGGCGCGACCGCCGACGGCGAGAAGCACTGCTGGAACCACGAGGAGTTCGCGGCCCTGCCGTTCGACTCGGTCGTGGCCGACCTCCACTGCGTCACCAAGTTCAGCATGCTGGGCGCCGAATGGGGCGGTGTGCTGGCGCGTACCGTCCTGGCGCTGGCGCCGCCGGCCCCGCAGGTCACGCACGTGATGGTGTGGGCCGAGTACGGCTTCAGCTCGAACATGAGGCTGGCCGATTTCGCCTCCGAGCGCACCGTCTTCGCCACCCATATGGGCGGCGAACTGCTGACGGCCGAGCACGGCTTCCCGCTGCGGCTCGTGGTCCCGCACCTGTACGCCTGGAAGGGCCCCAAGTGGGTCCGCGGCGTCGAGTACATGACCGCCGACCGCCGGGGCTTCTGGGAGGAGCGCGGCTACCACAACATCGGCGACCCCTGGCGCGAGCAGCGTTACTCGTACCAGGAGGAACCGGGCGACGGCCCGGAGCTGTAGCCGCCGCCGGCCCCTCTAGTGGTGGTACTGGTGGACGACGGCGTGGCCCTTGCCGCGGCCGATCATCCACTTGTTGACCGGGGTGGTGATCACGAAGGCGGCCACCAGGGCGATCGCCAGGACGATCCAGAACAGCGGAGCCGACAGGTGCGCGTCCATCGCACCCGGCCACAGGGCGATCACGCCGTTGTCGATCAGTTCCATCACGGCGATCGACAGGGTGTCGGCGGCCAGCGCCACCCGGATGGCCGAACGGAAGTCCACTCCGGCCGCGAGGATCCCGCGCAGGGTGAGCGCGTAGCCGAAGAAGAAGGCCAGGACGATCGCGAGGACCATTGTCTGGACGTTCCCCCAGCCCAGCGCGGTGCCGATGACCATGCCGAGCACCTCGCCGATGGCGCAGCCGGTCAGGCAGTGCAGGGTGGCCCGGGCGGCCATGGCCCAGCTGACCTTGCCGCCGTGGGCGTGGCCGTGACCGCCGTGTGCGTCATGGGCTTCGTGTGCCGGGTGGTCCTGGCCGTGGCCCGTGTGGGCCGTGTGCCCCGCGGGCGTGGCGTGGGTCTGGTGGTTCTCGTGCCCCTGGTGGGGGTCGTGCTCTGCGTGGTGCTGGTGGTGCTCGTGGTTCCCGTGTGCGTGCTCCATGGCAACCCCCTGAAGGCTTGAGGAAAACGCCGGGTAGCGGTCCCGTCTACAGGACAGAACCGTATACCCCCCTGGGGTATTCCTCAACAGATCTTCAGGGGCGTCAGAGGAGGTCGCGGAGCTCCTTGAGCAGCGCCACGTCCGCCGCGTGCCCCTCCTTGCCGCCCGGCGTCTCGATGATCAGCGGCACGCCGTCCATCTCCGGGTGCGAGAACAGCTCGGCGAAGGCGTCCCGGCCGATGTGGCCCTGGCCGATGTTGGCGTGGCGGTCCTTGTGGGCGCCGACCCCCTCCTTGGAGTCGTTCGCGTGGACCAGCTTCAGCCGGCCCGCGCCCACCGTCTCCACCAGCAGGTCCAGCGTCTGCTTGGTGCCGCCGGGCTCGGCCAGGTCGTGCCCCGCCGCGAAGACGTGGCAGGTGTCCAGGCAGATCCCGAGCTTCGGGTGGTGGTCGAGCGCCTCGAAGTACGGGCCGAAGTCCCAGGTGCGCGAGCACAGCGAGGAACCCTGCCCGGCCGTGGACTCCAGCAGCAGGAAGGGGTCGTCGTCATGCGTCAGCTCGTCCAGCAGCGGCAGCATGTACTGCCTGACCTGCGCGTACGCCTCCTCGCGCGGGCGTCCCCCGGTGGCCGAACCGGTGTGCACGACCACCCCGAGCGCACCGATCTCCCGGCCCCGGCGCAGCGAGTGGCGCAGCGACTCCACCGACTTCTCGACGGTGGCGTCGGTGTGGGAGCCGAAGTTGATCAGGTACGGGGCGTGCACGTACGCGGGGATCGACTCCGCGGCGCACTGGGCGCGGAACAACTCGTCCTGCGCCGGATTGCCGGTCGGAGTGGCCCAGCCGCGCGGGTTGGCGACGAAGACCTGGACGGCCTCGGCACCCATCTCACGGGCATAGGCGAGGCCGACCGAAGCCAGCCCGCCGGCGACGGGTACGTGCCCGCCCACGGGATTGCGCATCACGGCCGTCAGAGCCCCTTGGTCTTGATGGTGATCGTGGAGCCCTCGGGGGCGCTCTGCCCGGCGGGTACCGACTGGGTCTCCACCGTGCTGCTGAAGGAGAGGAACGGACGGTCCACCTTCACCTTGAAGCCCAGGGCCTCCAGGGCCTTGCGGGCCACGTCCACGTCCTGGCCGGTGACCGCGGGAACCGGGACCTGACGGGGCCCCTTGGACAGGGTCAGCGTGACCGTGTCACCCGCCGCGGCCTGGCTGCCCGCGGCGGCCGACTGGTTGGCGACCGTACCGGCGGGCGAGGGGGAATTCACCTGCTCGGGCGCCGTCGCCACCTTCAGGCCGACGGCCTCCAGCGCTGCCCGTGCCTGCTCGGCCGGCTGTCCGGTGACGTTCGGGACCTGCACTGGACGGCCCTTGCTGACGAGGAGCGCGACCGCCGTGTCGGGGGCCCGCTTCTGGCCGCCCGCCGGGTCGGTGCTGATCACCGAGCCCTGCGCCACGTCCTGGCTGAAGGCGTGCGTGACGATGCCGGGCGCCAGCCCCGCCTTCGTCAGCTCCGCCTGCGCCTCCTCCAGCGGCCTGCCCTTCAGGTCGGGCACGCTGACCACCTCGGGGCCGCGCGAGACGGTGAGGACCACCGCCCCGTTGCCCCGGATCTGCTTGCCGCCGCCGGGGCTCGTCTCCATCACCGTGCCCCGGTCGAAGGCCTCGCTGAACTTCCGCTCGACCTTCTTGACGCCGAGACCTGCGGCCGAGAGATCGTCGCGGGCCTGGGCCTCGGTCTTGCCGAGGAGGTTGGGCACCTTCGTGAACTGGCCGGAGTTGATGTACCAGACCCCGCCGCCGACACCCAGGACGAGCAGCACCGCGGCGATGACCAGGAGCACCCCCCGCTGCGGCGCCCGCCGCGCCGGAGCCGCAGGCTGCTGCGCGGCGGCCGGCGGACGCTCCAGCCGCGAGGTGTGGTGCACGGGCCGGCTCTGCCCGACCGGCCGCGGGATCACGCTGGTGCGGTCCTCGGTGGCGGACCGCTCCTGCGCCCGCGCCTGCGGCGGTACGACGTCCAGCTCGGCCTCGCTCAGCCCCGCCCGGGCCTCCCGGACCAGCCCGAGCAGCGCGGCGGCGTCGTACGGGCGCAGCTCGGGGCTGCGGGCGGCGGCGTGCGCCACCAGCCCGTCGAGGGCGACGGGCAGGCCCGGCACGGCGGCCGACGGGGGCGGGACGTCCTCGTTGAGGTGCTGGTACAGCACCTGGGCGGGGGTTCCGCCCGTGTGCGGCTTGGAACCGGTGAGCATCTCGTACAGGACGACACCACAGGCGTAGACGTCCGCGCGGGTGTCGGTGACCCCGTCCTCGATCTGCTCGGGAGCGAGGTAGGAGACCGTGCCGAGGACGGAGCCGGTGGTGCTGGTGGCGGCGTCCACGGAGCGGACCAGACCGAAGTCGGCGACCTTGACGCTGCCGTCGTCGCCGATCAGGACGTTCTCGGGCTTCATGTCCCGGTGCACGAAACCGGCACGGTGCGCGGTGCCGAGGGCGGCGAGGACCGGTTCGAGGATGTCCAGCGCGGCCCGGGGCTGGAGCGCACCGCGCTCGCGCAGGACGTCGCGCAGGGTGCAGCCGGACACGTACTCCATGGCGAGGTACGTGTACGGCCCGTCGGTGCCCTGGTCGAAGACGGCGACGACGTTCGGGTGCGCGAGGCGCGCCACGGACTTCGCCTCACGGATGAACCGGTCGACGAAGGCGGCATCGGCCGCCAGGTCCGGGTGCATGACCTTCAGCGCCAGGACCCGGTCGAGGCGGGTGTCGACGGCCCGGTAGACCGTGGCCATGCCGCCGGCCGCGATACGGGCGTCGACACGGTAGCGGCCATCGAGCACGCGCCCGACGAGGGGGTCATCCAGGGTCGTATCCACCCGGCGATTCTACGAGCCGGTGACTTTGAGCCGTTCGGGGTGTCCACGCTTGCAGCGCAGCCGTGACATGAGGGGGCGGGGCGGGGGGTACGGGGCTTGCGGCGCGGGCCCGCTATCACCCCCGCGAGGGGGTGGGGCGGGTCGGTGTTTGCCCACCCGCCCCCGGGTGCGGGTGGGTGGGATGGAAGCCGGACCCCCTTGGGCCGTCTCAGAGAGGTGCTGGGGGTTTCCCGTCAGTCCCATCGTCCTTCCGGTTCGTGCCGGCCTGTCAAGGGCGCTCACTGCGTTCGCGTCACTTCGTGATCGCCTTCGGCGACCCTTGACAGCCCGACCCGCCCCGGAAAGCCGAAAGACTGCCGGGAAACCCCCAAAAGAACGGTCACGGGGCAAAAGCAGGAGGGACGGGCCTGTCATGGACGAGACGAGAGGCCGGGGGCCGGCCCGCCGGGCAGCCGGGCCCTTCGAGCCCCGGTCCAGGGCCGGGGGCCCGGCTACCTGCAGAAAAGGTTGATCAGAGCGACCTGCGGCCCACCCGGACGCAGCAGATCGCTACGCGCTCCTCCCGGCTTGGCGTCCGGCGACCGTCCGGGGCTGATACCCGCAGTAGAGGACGAACAGAGCAGCGCGGGAAGCACATGGACGCGACAGATCGCTACACGCTTCTCTGATCTCGGCGACCGACCGCCAGGGGTGAATCCATAAGTTGCTCAAGGGCTGAGAAGGCAGCTGATGAAGCCGGCGCGGATGAGGGACTCGTATGCGGCGAGGACATCGGCAGGTACGTCCTGGGCGATGGCGAAGCCCTGCTTCGGATACTCGATCACTCGTTGCAGGTCGCCGACCATCATGTTGATTACGGATTCCTCGTCGCCCATGCCTTTGCAGTAAGCATCGAACGGCAATGGGTCGGAAGCGCAGACCACTTCGACCTCGGGCCACTGCTCGCGGCACGTGGCGAAGGCACGTCGCTCCATGTACGGCATGCTGATCAGCAGCACGGAACGGGGTTGGACTCCGGCGGCGGCGAGCGCCTCACGGGCGAACGCGATGTTCTGCCCGGTGTTGGCGGCCTTGGGCTCCAGCAGCATCGCGTGGGCGGGGACGCCGAGTGCGAGGGCGTTTTCTTGGAAGTGCACGGCTTCGCCACGTGGGAAAACGTTGCTGGTGGCCGCGCTGTTGCCACCCGTGAACACGAGGGTGGGGAAAAGCCCGGACTGGTACAGGTCGGCCGCGTAGGTGCTGACGCCGAGATCGTTGCAGCCCAGCGCAATGGCCGCGTCGCATGGGCGGAGTTCGTGGCGCATGTGGTGGTAGTCCCAGATCAACTGTGCGGCCTGCCGCTGATCCTCGGTGATTTCCTGCGGTCGTCCGTCTGCCACTACCTGCTCCCTGGTCGCTGGTGTAGGGGTTTGAAGGCTCCCTCGCACGTCCGTCTGATGGCCTCGATGCTACGTAGTTGATGACCTAGGTCGGATTGCGCGGCGATCAGCGCGGCTTCGTCAAGAAGGCGGAGCCCGTCGTCACGGGTGGCTGGATCGGTGCGCAAGATGTGGGCTTGAGCGGTGGTGAGCTGTACCCGTTGCATTGGGGACCGCACGCTGCCCGTGCTACAGGCGATGTCCAGGAACCGGAAAGCGGCAGTGAGGTCTCCCGCGTCGCGGCGGGCGAGGGCAAGTTTCTGGTGCGCGACCGACCAGTCGTCGGGTTCGGCGAGGTCCTCGAAGTCACGAGTCGCGGCCGTCATGACACGCGTCGCGTAGTCGTGCTCACCGTCCTTGCTCAGGGCGGTTCCCACCCACAAGCGGGCACTCGCGCGATCGCGAGGCGAAAGCCGGTCGTCGACAGCGAGGCTGTCGTAGGCGCGAGCAGCGCTTTCCAGCTTGCCGGACATCTCCATCACGACCGCGAGAGACAGATCCAGCTGGGCCACACGGCGGGGGATGCCGAGGTGCGTGAAGACGGCGCGCGCACTGGCATAGGAGTGCTGGGCGGACAGCAGTCCGACGAGAGTTCCGCGGTATCGCGTGAGGTCGCCGAGCAAGGCGGACGATCGGGCGTGCAGATACAAACCCTTCTCGTCCAGCTCGGAGGTGTTGAAGCGGCCCACCCACCGGCTGAGCAGGCTGTCGGCAAACGTGAAGTTCTGCTGGGAGAGGGCCACCACGACCCGGTCCAGGTCGTCGGCCCAGGATTCGTACTCCCAGGCCAGTGGAGCTGCGGGTGTCACCCGCCCCAGCGTGGGGCGTCCGGCTTCGGACAGGAAGGTGTCGAACCGTAGGTGAGCGGCCGTGTTCGCACGGGCCAGAGCTGTGTCGAGGATTGCCTGGGTGTCCGGGCGGGGCGCGGTTGACGCCTGGAGCTTCTCCCACTTGGAGATGGTCCGCACGCTGACGCCGAGGTGCTCGGCAAATGCCCGGATGCTCAGCCGCAGCGCGAGCCGGAGTGCCTTGGCCTCCAGCCCGGTCCAGTGGTGCACGGTCGCCACACGCCGCTCCCTTCTCACCGTCATCGAACCACGCCAGAGCGAGGAGGGGGACACAAGTGCAGCGGAAGTGCAACAAATGGTCATTCCCGCGTGACTGGTGCGAGTCCAGGCTCATGAGGTGACACCACTCACCTCTCGAGGAGCCGCCCCGTGACCGACCGCATCGTGCACAGCTGTGTCTGCGAGCTGCCCAAGACCCCAAACGCGCCCGCCGAGAGGCGGGTTGCCACGTTCGAACCCAGTACGGAGCTGCTCGACCGAGCTCAGGCGGGCTGGGAGCACTTCCTCAGCACTTTCGAAGGAGCCTCCGGTGACTGAACGCTACGAGTACGTTCCCCACCGGCTGCTACAGCGCCGTGTCCGCGACATCGCTTCTGGTGCCGAGGGGGTGCTGATGGCCGTCATCAACGAGAACGTCTCGGATTCCGTCGCCTGCGAACGCTGGGTGGAGCTCGCCTACATCCGCAACGCATCCGGACGCGAATTCACCACCGCCGTCGATAACATCCAGCCCGCCTATGGCGGGCCTCAACGCTCGAAGGCATCTGGTACGCCTCGCTGAGGCATGAGAAGGAGACAGACGTGGCTCACGACCTGTCCGCAGTGGCGCACTTCCTCCCACGCCGTACGGGCTGGTGGATGACTGGTGTCAACCATCCCGAGAGCGTGGCCGAGCCCTCCTGCTGAGCTCGGGACGCCGACAAGCTGGAGTGCATGCTCCAAGGAACCGAATACAAGGCCCAGGGCTACGCGAACGAACAACGCTGGATCGACACCAGCCGTAGCCGACTGGCCATCGAAACCGCCAGCGCCTTTCCGACGAACTCCTCGCCCAAGGAACCCTGGACCGGCTCCGCACAGCCATGGGCGAACAGCCCTGACCCCCGCCTCGGTCTGATCAACCCCAGGCGGCGGTCGGTCGCCGAGATCAGAGGAGCGTGTAGCGATCTGCCGCGCCTGCCGCTGCCGGAGGAGCTCCTGTTCGTCCTCCAGTGCGGGTATCGGCCCCGGACGGTCGCCGGACGCCAAGCCGGGAGGAGCGCGTAGCGATCTGCTGCGCCTGGGTGGTCCGCAGGTCGCTCTGATCAACCTTTTCTGCGGGTAGCCGGGCCCCCGGCCCTGGACCGGGGCTCGAAGGGCCCGGCTGCCCGGCGGGCCGGCCCCGGCCTCTCGTCTCGTCCATGACAGGCCCGTCCCTCCTGCCTTTGCCCCGTGACCGTTCTTTTGGGGGTTTCCCGGCAGTCTTTCGGCTTTCCGGGGCGGGTCGGGCTGTCAAGGGTCGCCGAAGGCGATCACGAAGTGACGCGACCGAAGGGAGCGCCCTTGACAGGCCGGCACGACACGGAAGGACGATGGGACTGACGGGAAGCCCCCAGCACCTCCCTGAGACGGCCCCAGGGGGTACGGCTCCCATCCCACCCACCCGCACCCGGGGGCGGGTGGGCAAACACCGACCCGCCCCCACCCCCTCGCGGGGGTGATAGCGGGCCCGCGCCGCAAGCCCCGTACCCCCCGCCCCCCTCAGAACGCCGGGCGTTCCGGGTCCAGGGTTGCGCGGCCTTCCGTCGGGGACGAGGCTTCGGCGAAGCGGCGTTGGGGGATGCGGCCCGCGCGGTGGGCCAGGCGGCCGGCCGAGACGGCGTCGCGCATGGCCGCCGCCATCAGGACCGGCTGTTGTGCGCGGGTCACCGCCGAGGCCAGCATCACCGCCGCGCAGCCCAGTTCCATCGCCAGGGCGACGTCGGAGGCCGTCCCGGCCCCGGCGTCGAGGATCACCGGGACCCCGGCGCGTTCCACGATCAGCTCGAAGTTGTGCGGGTTGCGGATGCCCATGCCGGAGCCGATCGGGGAGCCCAGCGGCATGATCGCCGCGCAGCCCACGTCCTCCAGCTTCCGGGCGAGGACGGGGTCGTCGTTGGTGTACGGGAGGACCGTGAAGCCCTCGTCGACCAGGACCTCGGCGGCGTCCAGCAGCTCGACGCCGTCCGGCAGCAGGGTGCGCTCGTCCGCGACGACCTCCAGCTTGATCCAGTCGGTGCCGAGCGCCTCCCGTGCGAGCCGCGCCGTGAGCACGGCCTCGCCGGCGGTGAAGCAGCCCGCCGTGTTGGGGAGGACGGCGATGTCCAGCTTGGACAGGACGGACAGGACGGAGCCCTGCACGGTGGGGTCCAGGCGGCGCATGGCGACCGTGGTCAGCTCGGTGCCGGAGGCGCTCAGGGCGCGTTCCAGGACGTCCAGGCTCGGCGCCCCGCCGGTGCCCATGATCAGTCGGGAGGAGAAGGTGCGGCCGCCCAGGGTGAAGACGTCGTCAGCCATGTGCTCAGCCTCCCTGGACCGCGGTGAGGATCTCGATCCGGTCGCCCTCGTCGACCGGTGTGGCCGGCCACTGCCCGCGCGGGACGACGGTCTCGTTGAGGGCGGCGGCCACGCCGGAGGGGGCGGTGGTGAGGGTGGCGACCACCGCGTCGAGGGTGGTGCCGGCCGCGATCTCGCGCGGCTCGCCGTTGACGGAGATGGTCATGCGAACGACTCCTGACGCGTGGTGGAGAAGCGGCGGGGGGTGAAGGGGCGGGCGATCTCCGGCATGGTGCCGGTGGTCAGCAGGTCCGCCATCACGTCGCCGGTGAGCGGGGTCAGCAGCACCCCGTTGCGGTAGTGGCCGGTGGCCAGGTGCAGGCCGGGGAGGTCGGTGGGGCCGAGCAGCGGCGCGTTGTCGGGGGAACCGGGGCGCAGTCCCGCCCGGGTTTCGACGAGCGGCAGCTCGGTGATGCCGGGGACGAGTTCGTGGGCGTCGCGCAGCAGCTCGTACACCCCTCCGGCGGTGACCGTGGTGTCCCAGCCGAGTTCCTCGCTGGTGGCGCCGATGACGAGCTCGCCGTTCTCGCGCGGCACCAGGTAGACGTGGCTGCCGCGTACGACGGCCCGTACGGTCCGGGACAGGAACGGGGCGTACGCCGGCGGTACGGCCAGGCGCAGCACCTGCCCCTTCACCGGCCGTACGGGCGGCAGCACCTCGTCCGGTACGCCGGCCAGCCGGCCGCTGAGCGAGCCCGCGGCCAGTACGACCTGGTCGGCGCGCAGCTCGGTGCCGTCGTCGAGCAGGGCCCCGGCGGCCCGGTCGGCGGTGACGAGCAGTCGCTGCGCGCGGGCGCGGTGGATGACCACGCCCGCCCGCTCGCAGGCGGCCAGCAGGGCGTCGGCGAGCCGGCGGGGGTCGACCTGGTGGTCGCCGTCGACGCGGAGCCCGCCGCGGACCCCGGGGGCCAGCATCGGTTCCAGGCGGCGGCACTCGCGGCCGGTGAGCCATTCGGACTCCAGGCCGCAGCGGCGCTGGAGGGCGTGGAGTTCCCGCAGGTGGAGGCGGTCGTCGGCGTCGAGGGCGACGGCGAGGGTGCCGCAGGCGCGGTAGCCGAGGTCCATGCCGCCGCTGGCTTCGGTGAGCTCGGCGGCGAACTCGGGGTAGCGGGCGGCGGAGGCGAGGTTGAGGCCGAGCAGGGTCTCCTCGCCGTAGTGGAGCTCGGTGACGGCGGCGAGCATGCCGGCGGCGACGCGGGCGGCGCCTCCGCCGGGGTCCGGGTCGGCCAGGGTGGCGGTGAGCCCGCGGCGGGCCGCGCGCCAGGCCGTGACCAGGCCGATGACGCCGCCCCCGATGACGAGGACGTCGGATCCCTTGTCGGATCCCTTCCGAGATGAGTGCATGGGCGTCCAGCCCCTCCCTTCGCCGGCATGACCCGGATCAGGTTCGTACGGTCGGAGGCCGGCCAGCCTCCCTCTCAGCCCGGTGCGCCCGGACTCCCGCGATAGGTACGGTGGCCAGACTAACCCCGGGCCGGGAGCCCGGTAAGGCTGCCTCCCCGCTGCCGGCCTGCCGATCTTTCCGCCCACTGTTCCTGACGGGGTGTCAGCTCACTAGGCTGGGCCGCGTGAGCGAGCAGACGGAACAGACGGATCAGCAGACGGAACAGACGAGCCCCGGCGTCGTGATCGTGGGCGCCGGGATGGCGGGCGTGCAGACCGCCGTGGCCCTGCGGGAACAGGGCTACGAGGGCCCCGTGACCCTGCTGGGAGCCGAACCCCACCAGCCCTACGACCGGCCCCCGCTGTCCAAGGCGGTCCTGCTCGGCAAGGCCGAGGACTCGGCGTTCGAGGTGGACTTCGAGGGCCTGCGCATCGACCTGCGCCTCGGCACCGAGGTCACCGGGCTGCGGGCCGGCGCCCGCGAGGTCGACACCGAGGCCGGACCGGTCCCGTACGAGGTCCTCGTGCTGGCCACCGGAGCCCTCCCGCTGACCCTCCCCGGCACCGAGGGCGTCCGGGGCGTGCACCTGCTGCGCACCCTCGACGACGCCGCCCGGCTGCGCCCGGTCCTGGCCGCCGCCCCCGAGACCGTCGTGGTCGGGGCCGGCTGGATCGGCGCCGAGTTCGCCACCGCGGCCCGTGAGGCCGGCTGCGCGGTGACGGTGGTCGAGGCGGCCGACCGGGTGCTGGCGGGGGCCCTGCCGGCCGAGGTCGCCGAGCCGATGGCCCGGTGGTACGCCGAGGCCGGCGCCACCCTGCTCACCGGCGCGAAGGTCGCCGGGATCGAGGCGGGCCGGGTCCTGCTGGCGGACGGCCGCGAGCTGCCCGCCGGGGCCGTCGTCGTCGGCATCGGGGCCCGGCCCGCCACCGACTGGCTCGCCGGCACCGGGATCGAGCTCGGCGCCGACGGCTCCGTCACCGCGGACGCGTACCTGCGCACCTCGCTGCCTGGCGTGTACGCGGTCGGCGACTGCTCCTCCTTCCCCTCGGCCCGCTACGGGACGCGGCTGCTCGTCCACCACTGGGACAACGCCCTCCAGGGCCCCCGGGCCGTCGCCGCGAACATCCTGGCCGGGGAGCCCGTCCAGCCCTACGACCCCGTGCCGTACTTCTGGTCCGAGCAGTTCGGCCGCTTCGTCCAGTACGCGGGCCACCACGGCGGGGCCGACACCCTGGTGTGGCGCGGCGACCCGGCCGGTGCCGCCTGGTCGGTGTGCTGGCTGCGCGGGGGTGCCCTGGCCGCGGTCCTGGCCGTGGGCCGTCCCCGGGACCTGGCGCAGGGCCGCAAGCTGATCGAGACCGCCGCGCCGGTCGACCCGGCCAAGGTCGCGGACCCGGCCGTTCCGCTGAAGTCGGCCCTGGTCTGAGGCCTGCGGGGGGCCGGAGCGAGGGCCGCCGGACCCGGCCCCGGCCCCGGACGGACGGGGCCGGGTACCGGCCGCCCGTCCGAAGTGGCAGGCTTGTGCCCGTGACCGAGATTGACGCAAAGATCGATGCCCTCGTCCCCTCCTGGCTGTACCTCCCCGACATCGCGGAGATGCTCGACATCGAGGTGACGCGGGTCCGCCAGATGGTCAAGGAAGGGCAGCTGATCGCCGTACGCCGGGGTGAGAACCGCGCCCTGCAGGTTCCGGCCCAGTTCATCGACGGCGACAAGGTCGTCAAGGGCCTCGTCGGCCTGCTGACCGTCCTGCGGGACGACCGCTTCTCCGACGAGGAGATGCTGGAGTGGCTCTTCACCGAGGACCCCTCCCTGCCCGGCACCCCCGTGCAGGCGCTGCGGGAGAACCGCGGCACGGAGGTGAAGCGGCGCGCCCAGGCGCTCGCCCTGTGACCGGCTGACCCACGGATGCGGCGGGCCGGGTAACCTCGGCCCGCCCGCACACCGTCACCACCAGGGGGGTACTCCCATGCAGCAGCTGTCCGACGCCCGGCTCTACCTGTGCACGGACGCACGCAAGCGGCAGGGCGACCTCCCCGAGTTCCTCGACGCCGTCCTGGCGGGCGGCGTGGACATCGTCCAGCTCCGCGACAAGGGCATGGAGGCGGGCGAGGAACTCGAACACCTCCAGGTCTTCGCCGAGGCCGCCCGCCGCCACGGCAAGCTCCTCGCCGTCAACGACCGCGCCGACGTCGCGCACGCCATCGGCTCCGACGTCCTGCACCTCGGCCAGGGCGACATCCCCGTCCCCGCCGCCCGCGCCATCCTCGGCGACCGGGTCCTGATCGGCCGCTCCTGCCACGCAGCGTCCGAGGTGGACGCCGCGGCCGCCGAGCCCGGAGTGGACTACTTCTGCACGGGCCCCTGCTGGCCCACCCCCACCAAGCCCGGCCGTTACGCCCCCGGCCTCGGCCTCGTCCGGTACGCGGCCTCCCTCGCCCAGGACCGCCCGTGGTTCGCGATCGGCGGCATCGACGGGGGAAATCTGGACGAGGTCCTGGACGCCGGAGCCACCCGCGTCGTCGTCGTCCGGGCCATCACCGAGGCCTCCGACCCGGGTGCGGCGGCCGCCGAACTCGCCAAGAGGGTCCGCGCCCGGCTCACCTGACCGCGAAGGGGTGTCCAAAAAACTGTCCAGGGTGTGGACAGCGCTTCGGTGTCCGCCGGGCCGCGTCTAACCTGCCGGTATGGCCCTTGGCACCGCTTCCACCTGGTCGGACCGTGCACACACCGTCCGCGACCTCCTCGCGTCCGGAACCTCGTACTCCTTCGAGTTCTGGGCTCCCAAGACCGAGAAGGGCGAGCGCAACCTCTGGAACGCGCTCCGCCGGATCGAAGCGGTCTCCCCGAGCTTCGTCTCCGTCACGTACGGAGCCGGCGGCTCGACCCGGGGCGGCACCGTCCGCGCCACCCAGCAGATCGCCTCCGACACCACGCTGACGCCCGTCGCGCACCTGACCGCGGTGGACCACTCCGTCGCCGAGCTGCGCCACGTCATCGGCCAGTTCGCCGACGCCGGCATCCGCAACATGCTCGCGCTGCGCGGCGACCCGCCGGGCGACCCCATGGGCCCCTGGGTCAAGCACCCCGAGGGCGTGGACTACGCCGCCGACCTGGTGCGCCTGCTCAAGGAGTCCGGCGACTTCTGCGTCGGCGTCGCGGCCTTCCCCGAGATGCACCCCCGCTCGGAGGACTGGGACACGGACATCCGGCACTTCGTGGACAAGTGCCGCGCCGGAGCGGACTACGCCATCACCCAGATGTTCTTCGATCCCGAGAATTATCTGCGGCTGCGCGACAGCGTCGCGAAGGCGGGCTGTGAAACCCCGATCATCCCCGAGGTCATGCCTGTTGTGGGCATCAAGCAGCTCGACCGGCTCCCGCAACTGAGCACCGCGGTCTTCCCCGACGACGTCAAAGAGCGCATGCTCGCCGTCAAGGACGATCCGGCCGCTGTACGCTCCATTGGCATCGAGTTCGCCACGGAGTTCTGCGCGAGGCTGCTGTCCGAGGGTGTCCCGGGGCTGCACTTCATCACGCTGAACAACTCCACGGCGACCCTCGAAATCTACGAGAACCTGGGCCTGCACCAGCGGGCCTGACCGGCCGTCTCCACCTTCCCGCGCGGGCGGCCGTACCGAGAGGGGCCTTGCATGGGAATGACGGTCCTCTACATCGCGTTCGGCATCGTCGCGTTGTGGCTGCTTGCCGAGGTCCTGATGCAGTACAAGGCCCGGCTGCGCTGGCGCCTGCTCGCCTTCACCGGCTTCGTCGGGGTGGTGGCCGGGGTGATATTGCCGTCGGTGCTCGTGATCGCCGTCGGGGCGACCGCGTTCGCCGTGGGCCAGACCCTGGTCACGCTCTCCTTCCGGAAGGGCTTCGTCGCCGGCTGGGCCCTGCGCCGCGGCGGGCGCCCCGCACCGGAGGAGCCGCAGAGCAGACGCCGGCGCTCCGGGGGCGCACCGGTCCCGGAGCCCGCGCTGGAGGTCACCGGCCTGGAGTACGCCGACGGCGACCAGGACCCGGCCGGGGACACCGGCGCCCGGGCCGCGGTGTTCACCCCGCAGCCGCTGCCGGACGAGACCGGCACCTACGGGATACAGAGCTTCGCCCCCCAGCAGCCGCAGCCCCAGCAGCCGCCGCAGCAGCAGCCCGGTGCCACGGCCCCCTTCGCCTCGCCGTTCACCACGGCCGAGCAGGACGCCCACCAGTACGCGGCCTACTACGACCAGCAGCAGGGCCAGGGCGGCTACTACCCCGGGGGCGAGCAGCAGGTCTACGCCGCCTACTCGGACCCGTACATCGGCACCGGCGGCGAGGTCTCCCCGGCCCCGCCCTACGACGGCGCGGCCTACCAGCCCTACGCGGACCCCGCCCAGCAGCAGTACTCCATGGACACCCCGCCCGGCGGGGTCTGGGTCCCGCAGCAGCGCGCCACGGACGCCGCCGCGCAGCCCTACCCGGAGCAGGACCCGCAGCAGCAGCCGCAGGAGTACCCGTACCCGTACCCCGGCAACGGGGAGTACGGCGGCCAGTACCGCCACTGACGGGGACCCCCGGCCCGGCCCCGGCGGTCCGGGGCCCGGTCCGGCGGTCCGGGGCTCACTGCGAGCCCCGGAACCCCGCCCCTTCCACGATCAGGCCGGCCACCAGGGCCCCCGTCATCCCGGCGTGCGCGAGCCCGCCGCCGGGGTGCGCCCAGCCGCCCGCGAGGTACAGCCCGGGCAGCGCCGTCGTGTTCGACGGGTACAGCAGCCGCCCGCCGTCGCCCGGCAGCGCGGGCGCCGGCACCGAGCCGCCGCGCGCACCCGTGGCCGCCTCCACGTCCGCCGGGGTGCGCACCTTCTGCCACAGCAGCCGCTTGCGCAGCCCCGGGACGGCCCGTGCGGCCAGGTCCAGCAGCTTCTCCGGGTCCGGCACCGGCGCACCGCCCGCGGGGCCGCACACGGCGCTCACGGTGACCGCCTCGTGGTCCGCGTCCGGCCGGGTGGCCGGGTCGTCCGGGCGCAGCACCGTGACCAGCTGGACGCCCGCGGAGCCGGGGGAGTGCACCAGCGTGCGGTGGACGGCGTCCGCCGGGCGGGACCCGCTCAGGGCCAGCAGCAGGGTCAGCCGCCCGGGCACCTCCGCGCCCTGGGCCGGTACGCCGCCCCGCGGCCGGGGCACCGAGGCGCTCGGCAGCTGCCTCGGGTCGATGCCGCAGACGACGTGGTCGGCGGCGGCCTCGGTGCCGTCGGCCAGCCGCACCCCGGAGGCCTTGCCGTCCCGGGTCAGCACCGCGCGGACGGCGGCCCCGAAGACGAACTCCACCTTCCGCTCGCGGCAGCGCTCGTAGACGGCGGTGGCCAGCCCGCGCATGCCGCCCCGGACGTACCAGCTGCCGAAGGTCTGCTCCATGTACGGCAGCGCCGCCGCCGCGGCGGGCGCGGCGTCCGGGTCGAGCCCGTACGCCATGACCCGGCCGGCCAGCAGCTCCCCGAGCCCGCCGCCGAGCTCGCGCCGGGCCACCTCGGCCAGCGTCGGCGTGCGGCGGCGCAGCAGGCCGCTGCCGCGCAGCGCCGGGTAGGGGTCGTGGCCCAGCACCTGCCAGTCGGGGCGCAGGGGCTCCTCCAGCAGGGGGCGGCGGGTGGCGTCCCAGGTGTCGCGGGCCCGGCCCAGCAGGGCGTTCCAGCGCTCGCCCGCGCCCGCGCCGAAGGCCCCGTCGAGGGCGGCGGCGACCCCGCCCCGGGAGGCGCCGGGCAGGGTGACGGCGGCGCCGTCCAGGACGTGCCGGACGGCCGGGTCCAGCTGGACCATGTCGACGCAGTCCTCAAGGGGGCGCTTGCCGGTCTTCACGAAGAGGTCGCGGTAGACGGCGGGCAGGTGCAGCAGCCCCGGCCCGGTGTCGAAGGCGAAGCCGTCGCGCTCGTACCGGCCGACGGAGCCCCCGTAGGTGTCCCCGCGTTCGTACACCGTCACCTGGTGGCCTGCCACGGCCAGCCGGGCCGCCGTCGCCATCGCGCCCATCCCGGCGCCGATCACCGCAATTCTTGCCATGGCGCTGAGCCTATCGAGCGAGGTCAGCAGGTCAGCCGGGCGGTGCCCCGCCGACGGCCCGGGCGGCGGCCAGCCGCTTCTCCTCGCGCCGCTGGGCCCGCCGCCGCCGGAAGCGGCGGATCCGGCTCCAGAGGTAGACGATCAGGACCAGGCCGATGAGCAGGAGGACCGCGGCGATGACCGCGGCGGCCTGCGGGTTGAACATGGCGAAGGTGACGATGCCGCCCACGCCCAGGTCCTCGGCCGTGCTCAGGGCGATGTTGCTGAAGGGTTCGGGGGAGGTGTTCACCGCCATCCGGGTGCCGGCCTTGACGAAATGGCTGGCCAGCGCGGTGGAGCCGCCGACGGCTCCGGCGGCGAGGTCGGACAGCGAACCGCTCTGCCCCGCCAGGAGGGCGCCGACGACCGCGCCGGAGACGGGCCGGATCACCGTGTGGACGGTGTCCCAGAGGGAGTCCACGTACGGGATCTTGTCGGCCACGGCCTCGCACAGGAACAGCACGCCCGCGACGATCAGCACGTCGGTGCGCTGGAGCGATTCCGGGACCTCGTCGGACAGTCCGGTCGCGCCGAAGACGCCGAGCAGCAGGACCACGGCGTAGGCGTTGATCCCGCTGGCCCAGCCGCTGGTGAAGACCAGGGGGAGCACACTCATCTGATCAGCATGCCGCAGCGCGGGCGATCAGGTGCGAAGAAACGTCGAGGGACGGCCGCGGGCGTGCGGCCGTCCCTCGACGACGGAGTGTGTGCGGGGCCTACTGCCCCTGTTCGTCACGGCGGCGCTGCCACCGTTCCTCGATGCGGGTCATCATCGACCGACGCTGCCGGTTTCGGCCACGGGCCGAACCGCCTGCACTTCCGGAGACGGGCTGCTCGCCGGGCTTGGGTGCCTTGCGCCAACCGGTGACCACGAGGACCGTACAGGCCAGCATGACGAGGAATCCCACCACGCTGATCCAGAGCACTTCCTGCCAGATCACACCAGTCATGAGGAGCGCGATACCCACCACAATGCCTACGACTGCCTGGTAGACCCGTCGCCGGGTGTACGTGCGCAGTCCACTGCCCTCAAGCGCTGTCGCGAACTTGGGGTCTTCGGCGTACAGCGCTCGCTCCATCTGCTCGAGCATTCGCTGCTCGTGCTCCGAGAGCGGCACGGGAGTCCTCCTCATCCGTCGGTCGCGGGGGGTAGCGACCAGGGGTCCCCTTCAGGATAGGCGGGGAATCGCCCCCGTGATACCCGCCCTCTACGCCACATTCTGCAAACCACCGGCCTGGAGAGACGTCCGGACGGACGACGCCCCGGTGCCGGTGCCGAACGAACGGCAGCTTCGAACGTACCGTCGCCAAGGCGGCCATTGAGGCGCTTATTCCCCAATGAGCAGTCCGCCATGCCGACCGGTGCACCCGATCATACGGGTCGGCGCGCCGGAAGGGAGGGGATCCGCCGGAGCCCGTCCGAGCAAGCCCGCAGATCAGGCGGGCTTCTCGCCCAGGACGTGCAGTTGCGTGGCCACCGCGTGGAAGGCGGGCAGCTCGGCGGCGGCCTCCTCCAGACGCAGCAGCGCCTCGACCGCGCCGGGCTCGGTGTCCACGAGCACGCCGGGGACCAGATCGGCGAAGATCCGTACGCCGTGGACGGCGCCGACCTCCAGGCCGGCGTCGCTCACCAGGGCGCTCAGCTGCTCGGCGGTGAAGCGGCGCGGCACCGGGTCGCCGGAGCCCCAGCGCCCGGCCGGGTCGGTGAGGGCGGTGCGGGCCTCGGTGAAGTGCCCGGCGAGGGCCCGCGCCAGCACGGCCCCGCCGACGCCGGCGCCGAGCAGGCTCAGGACGCCGCCGGGGCGCAGGGCGGCGACGGCGTTGGCCACGCCCTCGGC
The DNA here is from genome assembly GCF_056435605.1 of Streptomyces sp. NPDC043896. Lineage (NCBI taxonomy): Bacteria > Bacillati > Actinomycetota > Actinomycetes > Kitasatosporales > Streptomycetaceae > Streptomyces > Streptomyces sp. NPDC043896. Next base: position 134,474 of record NZ_JBWKEE010000007.1, on the reverse strand, counting down.
CGGGTCGTCCACGTACTCCAGCACGCCGTGGCAGAGCACCGCGTCGTACGCGTCCCGCTCGACGACCTCCAGCAGGCCCTGGGCGTCGCCCTGGACCCCGCGCACCAGATCGGCGACCCCGGCCTCGGCGACCCGGCGCTCCAGTCCGAACAGCGCGTTCGGGCTGGGGTCGACCACGGTGACCCGGTGGCCCAGCCGGGCCACCGGCACGGCGAACTTTCCGGTGCCGCCGCCGGTGTCGAGCACCTCGAGCGACTCCCGCCCGGTCGCCTTCACCCGGCGGTCGAGGGCCTCCTTGAGGACCTCCCACACCACGGCTGTGCGGAGGGAGGCGCGGGGGCGGGAAGTGTCCGACACGGCTGATGGCTCCTCGGCGCGTAAGGGTGGGGCGGTGCGTGCCCCACCCTATTGCCTCGGCCGACCCGGCAGCTCATCCGGCGTTCGGACGCTCCGGGCGGGGCGGCGGCAGCGGCTGCGGCGAAGGCGCCACGGGCTGGAGCGCGAGCATCCGCTCCACCAGCCGCAGGAACATCCCCGCCTCCCGCACGAGGTCGTCCGCCTCCCGGACACTGGCCGCGTCGCGTATCCCCGCCTCGGCCCGGGCCCGGCGGCCGGCGCCCGAGGCGAACAGCGCGCTCCACTCGGTCAGCTCCGGCGCTATCTCCGGCAGGACCTCCCACGCGCTGCGGATCCGGGGCCGCCGCCGGGGGTTGACCGGCTCGGGCCGCCCGCGGGCGGCGAGCACGGCCGCGGCGGCGCGCAGCGCGGCCAGGTGGGCGGTGGCGTACCGCTCGTTGGGCCGGGGCAGCAGGGCCGCCTCGGCCAGGCCGCTGCGGGCCTTGGCGAGCAGGTCGAGGGCGGCCGGTGGTGCGGCCGACCTGCGCGGGACGGGGTGGACAGGGGACGGGGACGGTGTGGCCATGACGAACCTCCTGTCGTTGCGTGGTGCTCGGCGGTGCCGCTCGTGTTTCCGTTCGTGCGTCCATCGTGACGGCCCCCACTGACAATCGCGCTGACCTGCGGATTCGCCCGCTCGGTGGCCTCTCGGCGGTCTGTCGGGGGCCTCTCGGGGGGCTTGTCCGCGTGCCGTCGGGGGTGCGCCGAGGGCCTGTGGGGACCGGGCCGGAAGTCCGCTCGTGCACGTCCGGTGGTCCCGAACCTGCTAGCTTTTGAACTGACCGGTCAGTTCAAAAGGAGGGGGAGGGCGTGGACAGCCCGCACGGCGCCGCCGTCAAGGCCGAGGGCTTCGGACTCAAGGGCCCGCGCGGCTGGGTGTTCCGGGGGGTGGGGATCGACGCGGCCCCCGGTTCGCTCATCGCGATCGAGGGACCCTCCGGCAGCGGCCGCACCTGCCTCCTCCTCGCCCTCACCGGCCGGATGAAGGCCACCGAGGGCCACGCCGAGATCGGCCGCCACCGGCTGCCGAAGAAGATGGCCGCCGTCCGCCGGATCACCGCCCTCGGCCCGGTCCCCGGGGTCAACGACCTCGACCAGGCCCTCACCGTCGCCGAGCAGCTGCGCGAGGGGGCCATGCTCCAGCGGCGCTACGACGCCCCCCTGCGGACCCTGCTGCGCCCGCGCGGCGACCGCCGCGCGACCGCCCGGACCCGGATCGACCAGGCCCTGGCCGCCGTCGGACTGGACCTCGCCACCCTGCCCAAGGGCGAGCGGACCTCCGTACGCGACCTGGAGCGCCTGGAGGCCGTACGGCTGTCCCTGGCCATCGCCCTGCTGGGCGGGCCCCGGCTGCTGGCCCTCGACGACCTCGACATCAAGCTCTCCGACGCCGAACGCGTCGAGGCCTGGGCGTTGCTGCGCTCGCTCGCCGAGCGGGGGACGACCGTCCTCGCGGTGTGCAGCGAGGCCCCGCAGGGCGTGACGGTACTGCGTACCGGCGCCGCCGGGCCGGACGCCGCGGAGCCCGCGGAGCCTGCGGAAGCGGAACCCGGGACCGGTAGGCACACCGCGAAGGCCGCCGTCCGCCCGGCCGCCGCCCCCTCCGACGGTCCGAAGATCACCTGGGGCCTCCCCGCCGGTTCCGCCGGCGCGACCCCGGGCAACGACACGGACCCCGAAGACGGCGCGGAACCGGACGCCGAGCCGGTCGAGCCCGCCACGCAGGACGCGGAACCGGCCCCCGAGCCGGTCAGGCTCACCAAGGCGGCCCCCGCGACCGCCCCCGCCACGGGTGCCGACAGCGACAGCGGCACCGGCACCGACAAAGACGAAGACGAAGACGAAGACACGAAGGGGGCGGACGATGCGCTCGCCGAAACTGGCCGCGCTTGAGCTGAAGCGGTTCGGGCGGGGGAAGCTGCCCCGGGCCGCCCTCGTCGCGCTGCTCCTGCTGCCCCTGCTCTACGGGGCCCTGTACCTCTGGTCGTTCTGGGACCCGTACAGCCGCCTCGACAAGGTGCCCGTCGCCCTCGTCAACGCCGACCAGGGCACCACCGTGGACGGCAAGCGGCTCGACGCCGGCGCGGAGATCACCCGCAAGCTGCGCGACAGCAAGACCTTCGACTGGCGCGAGGTCGGCGCCGCCGAGGCGGCCAAGGGCCTGGAGGACGGGAAGTACTACCTCTCGCTCACCATGCCCGCCGACTTCAGCAAGCGGATCGCCTCCAGCGCCGGCGACGACCCCACCACCGGAGCCCTCCAGGTCCGCACCAACGACGCGAACAACTACGTCGTCGGCTCGATCTCCCGCTCCGTCTTCTCCGAGGTGCGCGCGGCGGCGTCCACCAACGCCTCCCGCGGCTTCCTCGACAAGATCTTCGTCTCCTTCTCCGACCTCCACGACAAGACCGCCGAGGCCGCCGACGGAGCCGACAAGCTCAAGGACGGCGCGGGCAAGGCCCAGCAGGGCGCGAAGGAACTCGCCGACGGCCTCGACACGGCCAAGGAGAAGTCCGGCGAGCTCACCGGCGGCCTGAAGAAGCTGAACGAGGCCGCCGGCAAGCTGGAGACGGGCTCCCGGCAGGTCGCCGAGGGCACCCAGAAGGTCGTCGACCTGGCCAACAGCGCCTCCGCCAAGGCCCGCCCCTTCGTCAAGGACCCCAAGAACCTCGCGGACACCGCCAAGCTGGTCGCCGACACCGCCAAGGTCGTCAACAACCACCTCGGCAAGGCCGCCGAGAAGGCCCCGGCCGCCGCCGCGGTCACCAAGCAGGTCTCGGCCCTCGCGGACTCCACCTACACCAAGTACTGCGTCAAGCCCGATCCCCAGCTGCCCGCCGGCTTCTGCGACACGCAGAAGAAGCTCAAGGACGGCGCGGCCGAGGCCGCCCTGCTCGCCGCCGACGCGAACACCGTCCTCGGCAACTCCAAGGGCGACATCACCAAGCTCCAGGGCCAGCTGACCGACCTGGAGAACAAGGCCCGCGAGCTCGCCGACAAGGCCCCCGGCCTCGCCGGCGACCTCGACGCCGCCGTCGCCAAGGCCAACGCCCTCAACGACGGCGCCCACAAGGTCGCCGCCGGCATGGTCGAGCTGCACAAGGGCATCGGCACCGCCACCGGCGGCTCCGGCAAGCTGGGCGAGGGCGTCGGCAAGCTCGGCGACGGCGCCCAGCAGCTCAACGGCGGCATGTTCAAGCTGGTCGACGGCAGCGGGCAGCTCGCCGGCGGCCTGCACGACGGCGTCGGCAAGATCCCGGACTACGACCAGCGGCAGCGCGACGCCCGTACGCAGGTCATGGCCGACCCGGTCCAGCTCGCCAACCAGTCCCTGCACAAGGCGCCCAACTACGGCACCGGCTTCGCCCCGTACTTCATCCCGCTGTCCCTCTGGGTCGGCGCGATGGTCGCGTACATGCTGATCGCCCCCATGAACAAGCGGGCCCTGGCCGCGGGCTCCTCGCCCTGGCGGATCGCCCTCGCGGGCTGGCTGCCCGTGGTCGGCCTCGGCGCCGCGCAGGTGGGCGCGCTGATGTCCGTACTCCGCTGGGCCCCGGACCTCGGCCTGAAGATGGCCTACCCGGCCCTCACGATCGGGTTCCTGTTCCTCGTCACCGGCTGCTTCGCGGCGATCATCCAGTGGCTGAACGCCAAGTTCGGCGCGGCCGGGCGCATCCTGGTCCTCGCCGTCCTGATGCTCCAGCTGACCTCGGCGGGCGGCACGTACCCCGTTCAGACCAGCCCGGAGTTCTTCAACGACATCCACCCGTACCTGCCGATGTCGTACATCGTCGAGAGCCTGCGCCGCCTCATCACCGGCGGCGACCTCACCCCGGTGTGGCAGGGCTGCGCCGTCCTGGTGGCCTTCACCGCGGGCGCCCTGGCCCTCACCGCCCTCGCCGCGCGCGGCAAGCAGGTGTGGACCATGGACCGACTGCACCCGGAACTGAGCCTGTAAGGGGCTGTTGACCTGTGAGAATCAGCGCCATGGAAAGCAGCAGCACCACCGCCGGCGGGGCCAGGCGGCAGGCAACGCGCCAGAAGCTGTACGAGGCGGCCGTCACGCTCATCGCCGAACAGGGCTTCTCCGCGACCACGGTCGACGAGATCGCCGAGCGGGCCGGAGTGGCCAAGGGCACCGTCTACTACAACTTCGCCAGCAAGACGGAGCTCTTCGAGGAGCTGCTGCGGCACGGGGTCGGTCTGCTGACCGCCTCGCTGCGGGCGGCGGCCGACGAGACCGAGGCGCGCGGCGGCAGCCGGATCGAGGCCCTCGACGGGATGATCCGCGCGGGCCTGGTCTTCATCGACCGGTACCCCGCCTTCACCCAGCTGTACGTCGCCGAACTCTGGCGCACCAACCGCGCCTGGCAGTCCACCCTGATGGTGGTGCGGGGCGAGGCGGTCGCGGTCGTCGAATCGGTGCTGCGGGAGGGCGTGGAACGGGGCGAACTCAGCGCGGAGATCGATGTGCCGCTGACGGCGGCCGCGCTGGTCGGGATGGTGCTGGTGGCCGCGCTCGACTGGCAGGCCTTCCAGAGCGAGCGGTCCCTGGACGACGTCCACTCGGCGCTGTCGCTGCTGCTGCGGGGGCGGGTGAGCGGGAACCGGTGACCCCCGGTCGGCGGTGCCGTCGGTGGGGCGCGGGGGCGTAGAACTGAGTATCCGTACCTAGGCGCACGGATGAGTACCTGTACGGATGGCTCCGACCTGCGCGAACAGCAGACTGGGGGCGGGGGAAGAACGGGCCGGCCCGCACCGCGGACACGGGGCCGCGGAGCGGGCCGGCTACTTGCCAGGGGGAACAGAACGCCGGTGGGGGGGGGGGGGGGGGGGGGGGAGAGGGGGGGGGGGGGGGGGGGGGGCGGGGGGGGGGGGAACACACGGGGGGAGCGGTCTTTTGGCTGGTTGGGTGTTTTGGGGGTGGGGGGGGGTGTCCC
>NZ_JBWKEE010000007.1:44664-129128 GCF_056435605.1 Streptomyces sp. NPDC043896 | reverse complement strand
GGCCGGAGGGGGGGAGGGGGGGTGGGGGGGTTGTTGTGGGGTTGGGGGGGGGGAAAAAACGCTTGGTTTTGTTGGGTTGGGGGGACCCCCCCCCCCCCCCCACCGGCGTTCCGCCTTTCCGGCGCGCGGCCGCCTTCGCCCCCGGAGGGTCAGGGGCGGCGGGGGCGGAGGCGGGACGGGAGAGCTGCGGCGCGGGCCGCGACGGCGGACACGCGCAGCGCGGCGGCATCCGTGACGCGGGCCGCCGAGCGGGGCAGGAGCAGCGCCCGCAGGCGGGCCCGCCGGCCCACGGCGGCCAGCAGCGCAGCCCGGGCCAGCCGTACGTCGGCCGGGAGCTCCGGGTACGAGACGTCCACGCCGGGCGGGGCGTACAGGGCCCGCTCCACCGCGCCGGCGACCCGGTGCACGGCCTGCGCGGGCTCCCCGTCCAGCCGGCCCAGGACCACGACCCGGCCCGCCGCCCGGCGCGGCGACAGCGCCTCGTCGGGCGGGATGCCCACGTCCCAGGCGCTGTCGCCCAGCTCCTGCCAGGCGGCCAGCACACCGGTCGGGGCAGCCCCGGACGCAGCCCCGGCCGCCGACGCCGACCCCGGCACCCCGCCGCCCGGCCGGCCCGGCCCGGCGGGGGCCAGCCGGCGTTCGCGGACCCGGCGCCGCCACAGCAGCGGCAGCAGCAGCACCGCCGGCACCACCAGCGCGACGGCGGTCCAGCCGAGCACCGCGCCGACCGGGAAGCCGCCGGAGCCCGCGCCCGTGTCCTGCTGGGCGGCGGGCACCCCGCACTCGCCGAGCTTCTTCAGCTCCGGCGGGCACGCCTCGGCCTGCGAGGGCATGGGCGCCGGAGCCGACGCGGCCTGCGAGGGCAGCGAGGACGGCGCCGACGGCTGCGGGGCCGGGGCTTCGGTGCGGCTGTACTCCGGCAGCGAGATGCCCGAGCGGGGCGTCGGCTCGAACCGGGTCCACCCCACGCCCTCGAAGTACAGCTCCGGCCAGGCGTGCGCGTCCCGCATCGAGACGTTCACACTGCCGTCGGCCTGCTTCTCGCCCGGGGTGAAGCCGACCGCCACCCGCGCCGGGATGCCCAGGGAGCGGGACATCGCCGCCATCGAGAAGGCGAAGTGGACGCAGAAGCCCTCCTTGTCCGCCAGGAAGCGGGCGATGGCCTGGGAGCCCGTCCCCGAGGACACCTTGGTGTCGTAGCGGAAGCCGCCGTTCACCGCGAAGAAGTCCTGGAGCTTCACGGCCCGCGTGTAGTCGTCCTGCGCGCCCTGGGTGACTCGCCGGGCGGTCTCCGCCACCACCGGCGGCAGGTTGTCCGGGAGCTTCGTGTACTCCTCCCGCACCCCCGGGTTCGGGGCCGGGGCGGCCTGGAGCTGCGCCGCCGTGGGCCGCAGCAGCAGGCTCCGCACGGTGTACTGCGCGCCCTGCACGTTCTGGAAGCGGTCCTTGCCCAGCTGGTCCCCGACCAGGGTCCGGCCGGCGGGCTCGTACCGCCACTTCCCGGCGATGTCGATCTGCGTCGCCGGGTACGGCATCGGCAGGTAGCGCTGCGCGTACGTCTCCGCCGACGAGACCGAGGTGCGCACCTCGGTCGCGCTCTCGCGCACCCGGTCGCTCAGCCCCGAGGGGTTCGGGAGCCGCTCCGGGACGTCGGTCAGCGGGCGCCCGGAGGCCTCCCACTTGACGCCGTTGAACTCGTCCAGGGCCAGGATCCGCAGGTACTGCTCGCCCAGCTGCGGGCTGTCCGTGCGGTACTTCAGCACCACCCGGTTGTCCTGCGCGTTCAGGCTGCTCTGCAGCGAGACCAGCGGGTTCACCGCCGAGATCGTGCCGCCGCCGCGGCCCGCCGCACCCGTGTCGTCGCCCGGGGTGCCCAGCAGTCCGCCGTCCAGGGACGGCAGTACGGCGGGCACCGCCACCGCCAGGCCGAGGGCGACCACGCCGATCCGGCGCCCGAAGCGCACGGGCGCCACGGCCCGGCCGCCGCCGCCCCCGTAGCCGGAGGCCGCCGACACACGCGAACTCGGGGCGCCGCCGAAGACCCGGCCCCACTGGGCCAGCCGGTCGCGTCCCTCCGACAGCAGCAGCATCAGGTAGCCCGCGCCGGCCAGCAGGAAGGCGAACCAGGAGCCGCCCTGGCCCGTCGACAGCCCGGCGGCCACCGAGTACAGGGCCAGCAGCGGCAGCCCGGCCGCCGCGGCGGTGCGCAGGGTCACGGCCAGGACGTCCACGAGCAGCCCGATGAGCAGCACCCCGGCCAGCAGCAGCAGGCGGATGCCGTCGGTCAGCGGGGCCGGTATCGCGAACTCGCCGACGTCCCGCACGCCCTGCTGGAACAGCGCCCCGAAGTCGGTGACCAGGAAGGACAGCGCCCCGCCCCCGGTGGACTCGGCCTTCCCCGCGAAGAGGAAGGCGAGCAGCAGCAGCGACACCAGCAGCTGCGCCGCCACGGTCAGCGACCGGGCCAGCGGCACCCGCCGCGTTCCGGCTCCCACCGCGGCCTGCACCGCGAGCAGGGCGGCCGCCTGGAGCAGCCAGCCCGAGGACTCCACCAGCGGGGCCAGCGACCAGGAGGTCAGCAGCGTCGCCAGCGTTCCGAAGAGCGTCACCCGTGTGCGCCCGCTCATACCCGGCCTCCGGAGGTCTCCGGGCCGAGGGGAGCGTTCCCGGCCTGCCGCCACAGCTCGGCGAAGGCGGCGCCGGGCGGGACGGCCAGCGCCGTCCAGCCCGCGTCCCGCAGCCTGCGCAGCCGCTCCTCCGCCCGTGAGGGCGCTCCGGCCCAGGTCGCGGAGTCCAGTACGAACGCCACCGCGCCCGCGCTGCGCTGCCGCATCCGGGCCGCCGTTTCGGTCTGTTCGTCGTCGAGGTCGCCGAAGAAGGCGATGAGCAGGCCGTCGCCGCCGGAGGAGGCGAGGCCGGTTCCGCCGCTGCGGACCGCCTCGTGGGCGCGGCCCAGCCCGCTGCCGTCGGAGTGGCCGACGACCGCGAGGGTGTCCATCATCAGCCCGGCCGCCTCGGCGGATTCCGGTCCGCCGGAGGTGAAGCCCCCGCCGGCGGTGCCGGGCACCGAGTCGCCGGTGTCGGTCAGCAGCCGCACCGAGAAGCCCTGTTCGAGGACGTGCAGCAGGGTGGAGGCGGCCGCGGACACCGCCCACTCGAAGGCGGAGTCGGGGCCCGCGCCCTCGTACGCGAGATCGCGGGTGTCCAGCAGGACGGTGGCCTTGCTGCGCTGGGGCTGCTCCTCGCGGCGCACCATCAGCTCGCCGTAGCGGGCGGTGGAGCGCCAGTGGACGCGGCGCAGGTCGTCGCCGCGCCGGTAGGTCCGCGGGATCACGTCGTCGTCGCCGGCCAGCGCGAGGGCGCGGCGGCTGCCGTCGCCGTAGCCGTTCGTCTCGCCGGTGAGGCGGACGGCGGGCAGGGGCTGGGTGCGGGGGACGACGGTGAGGGTGTCGTAGGCGGTGAAGGAGCGGGTGAGTTCGACCAGCCCGAAGGGGTCGGTGAGCCGCAGCTGGAGGGGGCCGAGCGGGTAGCGGCCGCGCAGGTCGGAGCGGACCCGGTACGAGACCTCGCGGCGGCCGCCCGGCTCGACCCGGTCCAGCACGAAGCGGGGCCTGGGTCCGAGGACGTACGGCACCCGGTCCTGGAGCATGAGCAGGCCCGTGGGCACCCGGGAGACGTTCTCCAGCCGCAGCTGGACGCGGGCCTCGCCGCCGGCGGGCACCCTCGGCGGGGTCAGGCGGCGGCTCGCGGTCACCCGGTGGCGGGTGCGGTGCAGGGCGAGGACGCAGATCAGCGGGAGGGCGACGAGCAGCAGCCCGACCCGCAGGAGCTGGCCCTGGCCCAGGACGTACGCGCAGACGGCGGCGGCGGCTCCGGCGGCCAGGAACGAGCGGCCCCGGGTGGTGAGCCCGGCCAGCGAGGCGCGCAGCCCCCCGGGGTCCCGCACCTGCCCGCCGGCGCCGTGCGGGGCACCGGCCGCCATCAGAAGCTCCGGGCGGCCGCGCCGGGCGGCATCTCGCCCCGGGGGTGCGAGGCGGGGACGGGGGTGCGCTGGAGGATGTCGTGGACGACCTGCTCGGCGGTGCGCCGGTTCAGCTGGGCCTGCGCGGTGGGCAGCAGCCGGTGCGCGAGCACGGGGGCGGCCAGCTGCTGGACGTCGTCGGGCAGGACGTAGTCCCGGCCGGACAGGGCGGCGGAGGCCTTGACGGCGCGCAGCAGGTGGAGGGTGGCGCGGGGCGAGGCGCCCAGGCGCAGTTCCGGGTGGCTGCGGGTGGCGGAGACCAGGTCGACGACGTAGCGGCGTACGGGCGCGGCGACGTACACCTCGCGGACGGCTTCGATCAGCTTGACCACGTCGTGGGCGTGCGCGACGGCGGCGAGGTCGTCGAGCGGGGAGAGCCCGCCGTGGACGTCGAGCATCTGGAGCTCGGCCTCGGGGCTGGGGTAGCCGACGGAGACGCGGGCCATGAAGCGGTCGCGCTGGGCCTCGGGGAGGGGGTAGGTGCCCTCCATCTCGACCGGGTTCTGGGTGGCGACGACCATGAACGGGCTGGGCAGGGCGTAGGTGGTGCCGTCGATGGTGACCTGGCGCTCCTCCATGGACTCCAGCAGCGCGGACTGGGTCTTGGGGGAGGCGCGGTTGATCTCGTCGCCGATGACGATCTGCGCGAAGATCGCGCCGGGCTTGAACTCGAACTCGCGGCGCTGCTGGTCGTAGATGCTGACGCCGGTGATGTCCGAGGGCAGCAGGTCCGGCGTGAACTGGATGCGCTGGACCGAGCAGTCGATGGACTTGGCGAGCGTCTTCGCCAGCATCGTCTTGCCGACGCCGGGGACGTCCTCGATGAGCAGGTGCCCCTCGGCCAGCAGCACGGTCAGCGCGATCCGTACGACCTCGGGCTTGCCCTCGATCACGCTCTCGACGGACCGGCGGACCCGCTCGGCCGTGCTGGTCAGATCAGCGAGGCTCGCTCGGTCGTCGTACGTGGTCACCTGGTTCTCCTCGGCCCTTTCTCAGGGCCGACGCTGTCGCGCTTGAACCGGCCCACCCCGAAAACACGGACACCGCCCCGGACGGGTTCAGGGCGACGTCTCCCCGCATTCTTGACGGCCTGCGGCGCCCCTGTCACTCAGGTGGCCGGATCGATCTCCCGCGGGAGCCCGGTGTGCACGTCGAAGACGAAGCCTCGCACATCGTCCTTGTGGAGCAGGAAGGGGTCGGTCCGGAGCCGCTGCACGGCCTGGCGGACGTCCTGGTCGACCGAACGGGTGCCGAGGGCCCGCCGGCTGATGGTGAGCGAGCGGATGGTGTCGTCGGTGACGACGCCGCCGGCGTTGCGGATGGTGACGACGTCAGTGGTCACGGCCGGGCCGAGCATGGGGCGAGGGTGGACGGAGAAGGTCAACGAACCTCGTTGTGAGCTAATCCACAGGGGTGAGGCGGGGGCCGCTGTTCGGGTGATTCGAGGCTTTTGGGCTTTCTCCGGGGGAAGGGCGCACCGGGCGCGGGGCGGTTCGTTGACCGCGGCGACCGTTGCACTAAAGTGACGCGAACCGGCCGGAGCCCGGCCCTCACCGGCCGCCCGGCCCCCTGGTAACACTCCGCGTGCGCGGCGCGGCGTATGCCTGCCGCGCCGTTATCTGAGAGGGCGCTTTGACTAGCGAGTCCCGACATGTCCCGGTGATGCTCCAGCGGTGCCTGGACCTGTTGGCCCCGGCGCTGGAGAGGCCGGGGGCCGTCGTCGTCGACTGCACCCTGGGCCTCGGCGGCCACAGCGAGGCCCTGCTGACCCGGTTCCCCGAGGTGCGCCTGATCGGCCTCGACCGCGACAAGGAGGCCCTGCGGCTCTCCGGCGAGCGGCTCGCGCCCTTCGGCGACCGGGCCACCCTCGTCCACGCGATCTACGCCGACCTCGCCGAGGTGCTCGACGGCCTGCGGCTCCCGGCCGTCCAGGGCATCCTCTTCGACCTGGGCGTCTCCTCCATGCAGCTGGACGAGGCCGACCGCGGTTTCGCGTACGCGCAGGACGCGCCGCTGGACATGCGCATGGACCAGACGACCGGCATCAGCGCCGCCGAGGTCCTCAACACCTACGCCCCCGGCGAACTGGTGCGGATCCTGCGCCAGTACGGCGAGGAGAAGCAGGCCAAGCGGATCGTGTCCGCGATCGTGCGGGAGCGGGAGAAGGAGCCCTTCTCCAACAGCGCCCGCCTCGTGGAGCTGATCCGCGACGCCCTGCCGCAGGCGGCCAAGCGCACCGGCGGCAACCCCGCCAAGCGGACCTTCCAGGCCCTGCGCATCGAGGTCAACGCGGAGCTGGCCGGCCTGGAGCGGGCCATCCCGGCGGCGGTCGACCGGATCGCGGTCGGCGGGCGGATCGCGGTGCTCTCGTACCACTCCCTGGAGGACCGGCTGGTCAAGCAGGTCTTCGCCGAGGGCGCCACCTCCACGGCCCCGCCCGGGCTGCCGGTCGTACCCGAGAAGTACCAGCCGAAGCTGAAGCTGCTGACGCGCGGCGCGGAGCTGCCGACCGAGGAGGAGATCGCCGAGAACCGGCGCGCCGCCCCGGCCCGGTTCCGTGGCGTCGAGCGCATCCGCGAGGCGCGGCTGTGACCAAGGCCCGCGGAGGCGGCCGGCCGCGGCCGCAGGCGGGCGGGGCGGCGCGGATGCCGTTCGTCCTGCTGGTGGTGGCACTGCTCGCGGGCGGGCTGATCAGCCTGCTGCTGCTGAACTCGGCGCTGAACGAGGGCTCCTTCCAGCTGAGCCGGCTGAAGAAGGAGACCACCGCGCTGACGGACGAGCAGCAGGCGCTCCAGCGGGACGTGGACGCGTACTCGGCGCCGGACGCCCTTCAGCGGCGGGCGCGCGAACTGGGCCTGGTACCCGGGGGCAGCCCCGTGTTCCTCGGGCCCGACGGCAAGACCGCGGGCAACGCCGCGCCGGCGGAGGCCCCGGCGCCGCCTCCGGCCCCTCCGGCCTCGCCGGCCCCTCCGGCTCCGCCGAGCCCGGCCGCGGGGTCTCCCGCGCCGTCGGCGTCGGCGTCGGCCCCGGCGGCGGCTCCGCCCGCCGCCCAGGCCCCCGCCCCCAGCGGAACTCCGCAGCCCACCCCTACCCCAGGCAGGTGACGTCGTGACGCGGACCCCTCCGGGACCCCACCCCACTCCGGGCCCCGCCCGGCCCGCTCCCGGTCCCCGGGACCCTGCGGGACAGCTCCCCTCCCCGCCCTTCCACCGTTCCCCGGGCGCCGCCCGGACCCGCGCCTCGAACGCCGCCGGGGCCGGCTGGTCGGGCGCCGCCGGGTTCTGTGCCTCGAACGCCGGCGGGGCCGGCTGGTCGGGCGTTGCCCGGGCCTGCGTCTCGAACGCCGGCGGGGCCGGTCGGTCGGGCGCCGCCGGGTTCTGTGCCTCGAACGCCGGCGGGGCCGGCCTGCCGGGCGGCGTCCGGGGCTGCGGGGCCGGGGCCGTCCCGGGCCGCGGAGCGCGCCGGTGAGCCCCAAGGCGGCGGTGCCGCGGGCCCGGGTCACCGCCCGGCCGGGCCAGGCGCCGCACACCATTCGGCTTGGCAGTCCCAAGCCCCGGCTGCGGCTGGTCGGCGTCGGGCTGACCCTCGTCATGCTCGCCTTCGTCGTCCGGCTCCTCCAGGTGCAGGCCGTCGACGCCTCCGCGTACTCCGCCAAGGCCAGCGAGAACCGCTTCGCCAGCCACACCCTGGCCGCCGAACGCGGGGAGATCACCGACCGCAAGGGCGTGGCCCTCGCCACGAGCGTCGACGCGTACGACATCACCGCCGACCCGAAGATGTTCACCCCGCAGGAGAGCAAGGCCCCCGACGCCCCCCAGCAGGCCGCGGCCCTCCTCGCCCCCATCCTCGGGGCCGACGTCAAGCAGCTCACCGAGCGCCTCCAGACCGAGAACACCCGCTACGTCGTCCTCGCCCGCCGCCAGACCCCCCAGGTCTGGAACCAGATCCGGGACCTCAAGAAGCTCTTCGCCGACAAGGCGGCCGCCGACAAGAAGAACAACGGCCCCGGCGCCAACGTCATCGCCGGAGTGTTCAACGAGGTCAGCAGCAAGCGCGTGTACCCGAACGGCGACCTCGCCGCCGGGATACTGGGATACGTCAACGCCGACGGCAAGGGCGGCGGCGGCCTGGAGTCCGCCCTCGACAAGAAGCTGGCCGGCAAGGAGGGCGAGCTGACCTACGCCCAGTCCGGCGGCCGCCGCGTCCCCACGGCCCGTTCCAGCGAGAAGCCCGCCGTGCCCGGCGACGACATCGAGCTGACCATCGACCGCGACATCCAGTGGGCCGCGCAGAGCGCCATCGCCGAGCAGGTCGAGAAGTCCGGCGCCGACCGCGGCTACGTCATCGTCCAGGACACCAGCACCGGCGAGGTGCTGGCCATGGCCAACGCCCCCGGCTTCGACCCCAACGACCTCACCCGGGCCCGCTCCGCCGCCATGGGCAACGCCGCGCTCCAGGACGTGTACGAGCCCGGCTCCACCGCCAAGGTGATGTCGATGGCCGCCGTCCTGGAAGAGGGCAAGGCCCGCCCCGAAACCCACGTCGAGGTCCCCAACCGGCTGCACCGCGGCGACCGGCTCTTCAAGGACGACGTCGACCACCCGACCTGGTACCTGACCCTCAACGGGGTCCTCGCCAAGTCCTCCAACATCGGCACCATCCTGGCCACCGGCCAGCTCGGCGCCACCCAGTCCGAGGCCAACCGTGTCCTCTACTCGTACCTGGACAAATTCGGCATCGGACGCCCCACCGGCCTGAACTACCCCGGTGAATCCCGCGGCATCCTCGCCAAGCCCGAGGCCTGGTCCACCTCCCAGCAGTACACGATCCCCTTCGGGCAGGGCCTGTCCGTCAACGCCATGCAGGCGGCCTCCGTGTACTCCACCATCGCCAACGGCGGCGTCCGCATCACCCCGACCCTGGTGCGCGGCAGCAAGGGCCCCGACGGCCGCTTCACCCCGGCCCCGGCCCCCGAGCGGACCCGCGTGATCAGCGCCGAGACGGCCAGGACCCTCTCCGAGATGCTGGAGTCCGTGGTCGACGACCAGGAGGGCACCGGCACCAAGGCGAAGATCCCCGGCTACCGGGTCGGCGGGAAGACCGGCACCTCCAACCGGGTGGATCCGGCCACCGGCCGCTACAAGGGCTACACCGCCTCCTTCGCCGGCTTCGCCCCCGCCGACAACCCCCGCGTCACCGTCTACTGCGCCATCCAGAACCCCACCAAGGGCAGCTACTTCGGCGGCCAGATCTGCGGCCCGATCTACAAGACGGTCATGGAGTTCGCCCTCAAGACCCTCCAGGTCGCACCCACCGGAACGGCCCCCGCCGGCCTGCCCGTGACCTACGACGCGGGCCCGCCGCCCGCCGCCCCGAGCAGCGCCCCCACCGCCCCGCAGCCCGGGCAGTGAACCGACCGTCCAGCCACCAGAGCGTGAGGCACGACCAGTGACAACGATCACCCCGGAACCGGGGAACCAGACGGCCGACGGAGCCCAGCCGGGCCCCTCGCTTCGCGAGCGGCCCGCCCCGCCCGGTACGCTCACCGCCGTGCCCCACGCTGATCAGCCCAGAATCGCCCAGAAAGACGCCCCGGCAGCGCCGCCGGGAGCGCCCCGGCCCGTGTCCGCCCGCCCGATCCCGCTGGGCGAGCTGGCCACCCTGCTGGGTCTGCCCGAGTCCGGCGCCGCTCAGATCACCGGCATCACGCACGACTCCCGTGCGGTACGCCCCGGAGACCTGTACGCGGCCCTGCCCGGCGCCCGCCTGCACGGTGCGGACTTCGCCGCCCAGGCGGCCGCCCTCGGTGCCGCCGCCGTGCTGACCGACCCGGAGGGCGCCGAGCGCGCCGCCGCCACCGGTCTGCCGGTCCTCGCCGTCGCCGACGTGCGCGCCCGGATGGGCGAGGTCGCCGCCGAGATCTACGGCCGGCCCGGAGAGGCCCTGCTCCAGCTCGGCATCACCGGCACCTCCGGCAAGACCACCACCGCGTACCTCGTCGAAGGCGGGCTGCGCGCGGCCGGACGTACCACCGGACTCGTCGGCACCGTCGAGATGCGCATCGGCGACGAGCGCATCAAGTCCGAGCGGACCACCCCCGAGGCCACCGACCTCCAGGCCCTGTTCGCCGTCATGCGCGAACGCGGCGTCGAGGCCGTGGCCATGGAGGTCTCCAGCCACGCCCTGGTCCTGGGCCGGGTCGACGGCTGCGTCTTCGACGTCGCCGTCTTCAACAACCTGAGCCCGGAACACATGGAGTTCCACACCGGCATGGAGGACTACTTCCAGGCCAAGGCCCAGCTCTTCACCGAGCGCCGGGCCCGCGTCGGCGTGGTCAACGTCGACGACGAGTACGGCCGCCGCCTCGCCAAGGAGGCGCCGATCCCGGTCGTCACCTTCTCCGCCACCGGCGACCCGGCCGCCGACTGGCGCGCCGAGGACGTGGTCAGCGGCCACATGGACTCCACCCTGACCCTGCTCGGGCCCGAGGGGCAGCGCGTACGGGCCAAGGCCCCGCTGCCCGGCCCGTTCAACGTCGCCAACACCGTCGCCGCGATCGTCACGCTCGCCACCGCCGGACTCGACCCGCAGGCCGCCGCCGACGGCGTCGCCGCGGTCCCCGGCGTCCCCGGACGCCTGGAGCGGGTGGACGCGGGCCAGCCGTACCTGGCCGTCGTCGACTACGCCCACAAGACGGACGCCGTCGAGTCGGTGCTGCGCGCCCTGCGCGAGGTCACCACCGGCAAGCTGCACATCGTCCTCGGCTGCGGCGGCGACCGCGACACCACCAAGCGCGGCCCGATGGGCGCCGCGGCGGCCCGGTTCGCCGACACCGCCGTCCTGACCTCCGACAACCCGCGCTCCGAGGACCCGCTGAAGATCCTCGCCGCGATGTTCGAGGGCGCCGTGTCCGTGCCCGCCGAGGAGCGGGGCACCGTCCTCGTCGACGCCGACCGGGCGGCCGCCATCGCCGCCGCCGTGGCGCGCGCCGAGGCCGGCGACACCGTGCTCGTCGCCGGCAAGGGCCACGAGCAGGGCCAGGACACCGCGGGCGTCGTACGCCCCTTCGACGACCGCGCCGTGCTCCGCGCGGCCATCGAGAACCAGCAGCTCAGCGCCCGACAGGCCGAGGTGGACCAGTGATCGCCCTTTCCCTCGCCGAGATCGCCGACATCACCGGCGGGCGGCCCCACGACATACCGGATCCGTCGGTGCGGATCGGCGGACCCGTCGTCATCGACTCCCGCCAGGTGGAGCCCGGCAGCCTCTTCGCCGCCTTCGAGGGCGAGCACGTCGACGGCCACGACTACGCCGAGCGCGCCGTCGCCGCCGGCGCGGCCGCCGTCCTCGCGGCCCGGCCCGTCGGCGTCCCGGCGATCGTGGTCCCCGACGTGGAGAAGGCGCTGGGCGCCCTCGCCCGCACCGTCGTCGAACGTCTCGGCACCGACGTGGTGGCCCTGACCGGCTCCGCCGGCAAGACCTCCACCAAGGACCTCATCGCCCAGGTGCTCCAGCACCACGCGCCCACCGTGTGGACGCCCGGCTCCCTCAACAACGAGATCGGCCTGCCGCTCACGGCCCTGAAGGCCACCGAGGACACCCGCCACCTGGTCCTGGAGATGGGCGCGCGCGGCATCGGCCACATCGCCTACCTGACCGGTCTGACCCCGCCGCGCATCGGCCTCGTCCTGAACGTCGGGACCGCCCACATCGGCGAGTTCGGCGGCCGCGAGGCCATCGCCCAGGCCAAGGGGGAGCTGGTCGAGGCCCTGCCGTCCGAGGCCGAGGGCGGCGTCGCCGTACTCAACGCCGACGACCTGCTGGTGCGCGCCATGTCCGCCCGCACGAAGGCCCGTACGGTCCTCTTCGGCGAGGCCGAGGACGCCGACGTACGCGCCACCGAGGTCCGGATGACGCCCGCGGGACAGCCCTCCTTCACACTCCACACACCGACCGGGTGCAGCGATGTGACCTTGCGGCTGTACGGTGAGCACCACGTGTCGAACGCGCTCGCCGCGGCCGCCGTCGCCCATGTCCTGGGCATGCCGGTCGAGGAGATCGCCACAGCGCTCTCCGGGGCGGGCACGCTGTCCCGGTGGCGGATGGAGGTCACCGAGCGCGAGGACGGCGTGACGATCGTCAACGACGCCTACAACGCGAACCCGGAGTCCATGCGGGCCGCCCTGCGCGCACTTGTCGCGATGGGTGAGGCCGGCAAGGCGGACGGGGGACGTACGTGGGCGGTGCTCGGCCCGATGGCCGAGCTCGGCGACGAATCGCTGGCCGAGCACGACGCGGTGGGGCGGCTTGCCGTCCGGCTCAACGTGAGCAGGCTCGTGGCAGTCGGGGGCAGGGAAGCGTCCTGGCTGCAACTGGGCGCATATAACGAGGGTTCGTGGGGTGAGGAGTCGGTGCTCGTGTCCGACGCGCAGGCGGCGGTCGACCTGTTGCGCAGTGAACTGCGCCCGGGGGACGTCGTGCTGGTGAAGGCTTCCAGGTCGGTCGGTCTGGAGCGGGTGGCGCTGGCGCTGCTCGAGGGCGAGGGCGAGGTCGCCGGCCGATGAGGCAGATCCTGTTCGCCGGTGTCATCGGCATGTTCCTCACCGTCATCGGCACCCCGCTGCTGATCAAGCTGCTGGCCCGCAAGGGCTACGGCCAGTTCATCCGCGACGACGGCCCGCGCGGCCACCTCGGGAAGAAGGGCACGCCCACCATGGGCGGCATCTCCTTCATCCTGGCCACGCTCATCGCGTACGCCCTGACGAAGGTCATCACGGGCGAGGAGCCCTCCTTCTCGGGCCTGCTGGTGCTGTTCCTGATGGCCGGCATGGGCCTCGTCGGCTACCTCGACGACTACATCAAGATCGTCAAGCGGCGCTCGCTCGGTCTGCGGGCCAAGGCCAAGATGGCCGGCCAGCTGATCGTCGGCATCGCCTTCGCGGTCCTCGCGCTCCAGTTCAAGGACTCGCGCGACCTGACCCCGGCCTCGACCAGGCTGTCGTTCGTCACGGACTTCGGCTGGTCCATCGGCCCGGTGCTGTTCGTGGTCTGGGCCCTGTTCATGATCCTGGCCATGTCCAACGGCGTGAACCTGACCGACGGTCTGGACGGCCTGGCCACCGGCGCCGCCGTGATGGTCTTCGGCGCCTACACCTTCATCGGCGTCTGGCAGCACCAGGAGTCCTGCGCCAACGCGGTGACCCTGACCAACCCGAACGCCTGCTTCGAGGTCCGGGACCCACTGGACCTCGCGGTCGTCGCCTCCGCCCTGATGGGTGCCTGCTTCGGCTTCCTGTGGTGGAACACCTCGCCCGCCAAGATCTTCATGGGCGACACCGGTTCGCTCGCGCTCGGCGGCGCGCTCGCGGGTCTCGCCATCTGCTCCCGCACGGAGTTCCTGATGGCTCTCCTCGGCGGCCTCTTCGTGCTCATCACGATGTCGGTCGTCATCCAGGTCGGCTCCTTCAAGCTGACCGGCAAGCGAGTCTTCCGAATGGCCCCGCTCCAGCACCACTTCGAACTCAAGGGCTGGTCGGAAGTCCTTGTCGTGGTCCGCTTCTGGATCATCCAGGGCATGTGCGTGATCGTGGGTCTCGGCCTCTTCTACGCGGGATGGGCAGCGGACAAGTGACCTCCTGGCAGGACAGGAACATCACCGTCGCCGGTCTCGGCGTGAGCGGCATCAGTGCCGCCCGCGCCCTGGCCGGCCTCGGCGCCGTTGTGACGGTCGTCGACAACGGGGACGGGGACGCGCACCGTGCGCGGGCCGCCGAGCTCGCGGAGCTGGGCATCGAGGTCCGCCTCGGCCGCCTGGAGGGCGGCGAGGGAGCCGGCGAGGTACTGCCCGAGGGCACCGACCTCGTGGTGACCTCGCCGGGCTGGAAGCCCGACAGCCCGCTCTTCCTGGCGGCCGCCGAGGCGGGCGTGGACGTCGTCGGCGACGTCGAGATCGCCTGGCAGCTGCGCGGCGAGAACGCCGCACCCTGGCTGGCCATCACCGGCACCAACGGCAAGACGACCACCACCCAGATGCTGGCCTCGATCCTGAGGGCGGCCGGTCTGAAGACCGCCGCCGTCGGCAACATCGGCACCCCCATCGTCGACGTGGTGACCGGCGAGGAGCAGTACGACGTCCTCGCCGTCGAGCTGTCCAGCTACCAGCTGCACTGGGCGCCCTCGGTACGCGCCCACTCGGCGGCCGTCCTCAACCTGGCCCCGGACCACCTCGACTGGCACGGCTCCATGGAGGCGTACGCCGCCGACAAGGGCCGCATCTACGAGGGCAACACCGTCGCCTGCGTCTACAACGTCGCCGACCCGGCCACCGAGCGGCTGGTCGAGGAGGCCGACGTCGAGGAGGGCTGCCGGGCCATCGGCTTCACCCTCGGCGCCCCCGGCCCCTCCATGCTGGGTGTGGTCGACGGGATCCTCGTGGACCGGGCCTTCGTGCAGAACCGGCAGAAGAACGCCCAGGAGCTGGCGCACGTCGACGACGTCAACCCGCCCGCCCCGCACAACATCGCCAACGCCCTCGCCGCGGCCGCCCTCGCGCGCGCCTTCGGCGTGGAGCCGCGCGCCGTGCGCGACG
This sequence comes from Streptomyces sp. NPDC043896, assembly GCF_056435605.1. NCBI lineage: Bacteria > Bacillati > Actinomycetota > Actinomycetes > Kitasatosporales > Streptomycetaceae > Streptomyces > Streptomyces sp. NPDC043896. The sequence continues at coordinate 114,519 of NZ_JBWKEE010000007.1, read as the reverse complement.
GGCTGCGCGACTTCCGCCCCGACGCGCACCGCGTGGCGTACGTGGACGAGGTCGACGGTGTCCGCTACGTCGACGACTCCAAGGCCACCAACACCCACGCGGCGGAGGCCTCCCTGGCGGCCTTCGAGCCGGTCGTCTGGATCGCCGGCGGCCTCGCCAAGGGCGCGACCTTCGACGAGCTCGTCCAGAAGTCCGCGAAGCGGCTGCGCGCGGCGGTGCTCATCGGCGCCGACCGGGCGCTGATCGCCGAGGCGCTGGCGCGACACGCGCCTGATGTCCCGGTGACCGACCTCGAACGGACCGACACTGGGGCGATGCTCGCAGCCGTCCGGGAAGCGGCCCGGCTCGCGGAGCCCGGGGACACGGTCCTGCTGGCGCCCGCGTGCGCGTCGATGGACATGTTTGCGAACTACAACAAGCGTGGGGACGCGTTCGCCGACGCGGTGCGCGAACTGGCCTCCGGGAGTGCGGCGGACACGGCCTAGGCCGGGGGCGCCGGGACAGGTTCCCTCCGGCCGGCTGCTCGCTCCGTACGAGTGGAGGGGAAGAGGACAGATGCCGGCCAAGCAGATGCTGCCGGGGCGGCGGCCCGCCGCCGTCAAGGCGCAGGGCCGCAAACGTCCGGCGGGCGGTGCCAAGCGGCCCGCCGGACGCGGGCCGCTCGCCGGGATCCGGCGCACGCAGCGGCAGTTGAGCAAGGCCTGGGACCGCCCGCTCACGGCGTATTACCTGATTTTCGGCAGCTCGTTGCTCATCACCGTGCTCGGGCTGGTGATGGTCTACTCGGCCTCCATGATCAAGGCGCTCCAGCTGGGCCTGGGGGACGCCTACTTCTTCAAGAAGCAGTTCCTGGCCGCCCTGATCGGCGGGGTCCTGCTCTTCGCCGCCTCCCGGATGCCGGTCAAGCTCCACCGCGCGCTGTCCTATCCGGTGCTCGCGGGAACCCTGTTCCTCATGGTCCTGGTCCAGATCCCCGGGATAGGGGTCTCGATCAACGGCAACCAGAACTGGATCTCCCTGGGCGGCCCGTTCATGCTCCAGCCCAGCGAGTTCGGCAAGCTCGCGCTCATCCTCTGGGGCGCCGACCTGCTGGCCCGCAAGGGCGACAAGGGACTCCTGACCCAGTGGAAGCACCTCCTGGTGCCGCTGGTGCCGGTCGCCTTCCTGCTGCTCGGGCTGATCATGCTCGGCGGTGACATGGGCACCGCGATGATCCTCGGAGCCGTCCTCTTCGGCCTGTTGTGGCTCGCCGGGGCGCCGACGCGGCTGTTCGTGGGCGTGCTCGCCTTCGCGGGTGTGATCGTCGCACTGCTCATCAAGACCAGCCCGCACCGCATGGACCGGCTCGCCTGCCTCGGGGCGACGGAACCGGGCAAGAACGACCTCTGCTGGCAGGCCGTACACGGGATCTACGCCCTCGCGTCCGGCGGATGGTTCGGATCCGGTCTCGGGGCGAGCGTGGAGAAATGGGGGCAACTCCCCGAAGCCCACACCGACTTCATCTTTGCCATCACCGGTGAGGAACTGGGTCTGGCGGGGACGCTGTCGGTGCTCGCCCTCTTCGCGGCTCTAGGCTATGCGGGTATCCGCGTGGCCGGACGCACGGAGGACTCCTTCGTACGGTATGCCGCGGGAGGCGTGACCACCTGGATCACGGCCCAGGCCGTGATCAACATCGGTGCGGTGCTCGGCCTGCTGCCGATCGCCGGCGTCCCCCTCCCGCTGTTCTCCTACGGAGGGTCGGCCCTGCTGCCGACCATGTTCGCGGTCGGACTGCTCATCGCGTTCGCGCGGGAGGAACCGGCCGCGCGGGCGGCGCTCGCGATGCGACAGCCGAGAGCCGGCTGGAAGCGGAGCGGGCCGATATGGAAGTCGATGAGACGGCGCGTCAAGAGGCGTCCGTCCGGAGAGCGGTGAATTTCGGTGCATGTCGTACTCGCCGGTGGGGGGACCGCCGGCCACATCGAGCCGGCGCTGGCCCTCGCGGACGCACTGCGCAGGCAGGACCCGACCGTGGGCATCACCGCCCTCGGCACGGAACGCGGCCTGGAAACCCGTCTCGTGCCGGAGCGCGGCTACGAGCTGGGCCTCATCCCCGCCGTACCGCTGCCGCGCAAGCCCACCCCGGAGCTGATCACCGTCCCCGGGCGGCTGCGCGGCACCATCAAGGCCGCCGAGGAGATCCTCGTACGCACCAAGGCCGACGTGGTCGTCGGATTCGGCGGCTACGTGGCCCTGCCCGGCTACCTCGCCGCCAAACGGCTCGGGGTGCCGATCATCGTCCACGAGGCCAACGCCCGCCCCGGCCTGGCCAACAAGATCGGCTCCCGCTACGCGCACGCCGTCGCCGTCTCCACCCCGGACAGCAAGCTGCGCGGCGCCCGCTACGTCGGCATCCCGCTGCGCCGGTCCATCTCCACCCTCGACCGGGCCGCCGTGCGCCCCGAGGCGCGGGCCGCCTTCGGTCTGGACCCGAACCTCCCGACCCTGCTGGTCTCCGGCGGCTCCCAGGGCGCCCGCCGCCTCAACGAGACGATCCAGCAGGTCGCGCCGACCCTCCAGCGCTCGGGGGTCCAGATCCTGCACGCGGTCGGCCCGAAGAACGAACTGCCGCGTGTCGACAACATGCCCGGGATGCCGCCGTATGTGCCGGTACCGTACGTGGACCGGATGGATCTCGCGTACGCCGCCGCCGACATGATGCTGTGCCGCGCGGGTGCGATGACCGTCGCCGAACTCTCCGCCGTCGGACTGCCGGCCGCCTACGTACCGCTGCCCATCGGCAACGGCGAACAGCGGCTCAACGCCCAGCCGGTGGTCAAGGCCGGCGGCGGCCTGCTCGTGGACGACGCGGAACTGACGCCCGACTGGGTGCTCGGCCAGGTCCTCCCGGTGCTGTCCGATCCGCACCGCCTGTACGAGATGTCCCGCGCCGCCGCCGAGTTCGGCCGCCGGGACGCCGACGACCTGCTCGTCGGCCTGGTCTACGAGGCGATCGCGGCCGCACGCGGGTAACCGCTGACCCAGGAGGCACAGGAGTGGCCGGAGCGACGACGGCGCGGCGCGGCCCTTCCGGCAGGAGCGGCCGGGAGGGCCCGGGAGGCAAGGGCGGCAAGGGCGGCGAAGCACCCAAAGCGCCCAAGGGGCCCAAGTCGCCGAAACGGCCCGGGAGATCCGGCCCGGGCGGACCGGGCCGCGCACTGCCGCGCCGGCTCCCCCTGCTGCTCGCCCTCGCCGCCGCGGTGCTCCTCGCCGCCGGCGTCACCTGGGCGCTCTACGGCTCCTCCTGGCTCCGCGTCGAGAAGGTCACGGCCTCCGGCACCGAGGTGCTCACCCCCGAGCAGGTCCTCGCGGCCGCGGCCGTGCCCGTCGGTGCGCCCCTGGTGGGCGTCGACACCGACGAGATCGCGGCCCGGGTGCGGGGCAGGCTGCCCCGCATCGATTCGGTCGATGTGACGCGGTCCTGGCCGCACGGCATCGCCCTGAAGGTGACGGAGCGCAAACCCGTCCTGCTCATCAAAAAGGACGCGGAGTTCGTCGAAGTGGACGCTTCCGGTGTGCGATTCGACACGGTCAGGCAAGCACCCGCGCACGTTCCGGTCCTCGAACTGGCGGCGGAGGGCTCGCCCAGCGCCCGCCGCTTCGACACCGAACGGCTGCTGCGGGAGGCCGTCGGCATCGCCGGAAGCCTCCCCGGAGCCGTCTCCAAGGAGACGCTGCAGGTCACGGTCCGGTCGTACGATTCGGTCGTACTGCACCTCACGAAGGGCCGTACGGTCGTGTGGGGGAGCGGCGAACTGGGTGAGGCCAAGGGCAAGGCGCTGACGGCCCTGCTGAAAGCCGCGCCCAAGGCCGACCACTTCGACGTGAGCGTTCCCACGGCGCCTGCGGTGTCCGGGAGTTGACGTCAGGTCGAACACCGACGCACCCTGGTTGGCCACCGATACGGGTGATCACATAGGGTGAAAAGAAAAACGGGAGGTTCGGCGTGTTCGTTGAACACGCGCTACTTGTCGACTTAGTGTCCTGTTCGGAAGAGTCCAGGGAACAGACACACCCCTAACCCTAAACTTAAGGGTGAGGGTTCGGGTCGGCGCGTACGGACCGTCCCACATTTCGGCATCAGTCGTCGCAACGCAGGCCCGCGAGGCGGCGACACGTAACTCGAGGCGAGAGGCCTTCGACGTGGCAGCACCGCAGAACTACCTCGCAGTCATCAAGGTCATCGGTGTCGGCGGCGGTGGTGTCAATGCCATCAACCGAATGATCGAGGTCGGTCTCAAGGGCGTCGAGTTCATCGCCATCAACACCGACGCCCAGGCGCTGTTGATGAGCGACGCCGACGTCAAGCTCGACGTCGGCCGTGAACTCACCCGGGGCCTCGGCGCCGGAGCCAACCCGGCCGTCGGCCGCAAGGCGGCAGAGGACCACCGCGAGGAGATCGAGGAGGTCCTCAAGGGGGCCGACATGGTCTTCGTCACCGCCGGCGAGGGCGGCGGCACCGGCACCGGCGGCGCACCCGTCGTCGCCAACATCGCGCGCTCGCTCGGCGCCCTGACGATCGGTGTGGTCACCCGGCCGTTCACCTTCGAGGGACGGCGCCGCGCGAACCAGGCGGAGGACGGCATCGCCGAGCTCCGCGAAGAGGTCGACACCCTCATCGTCATCCCCAACGACCGCCTGCTGTCCATCTCGGACCGCCAGGTCAGCGTGCTCGACGCCTTCAAGTCGGCCGACCAGGTCCTGCTCTCCGGCGTCCAGGGCATCACCGACCTCATCACCACCCCCGGCCTGATCAACCTCGACTTCGCCGACGTGAAGTCCGTGATGTCCGAGGCCGGCTCGGCCCTGATGGGCATCGGCTCGGCCCGCGGCGACGACCGCGCGGTGGCCGCCGCCGAGATGGCCATCTCCTCGCCGCTGCTGGAGGCGTCCATCGACGGCGCCCGCGGCGTGCTGCTCTCCATCTCCGGCGGCTCGGACCTCGGTCTCTTCGAGATCAACGAGGCCGCGCAGCTGGTCAGCGAGGCCGCCCACCCCGAGGCGAACATCATCTTCGGCGCCGTCATCGACGACGCGCTCGGCGACGAGGTGCGCGTCACGGTCATCGCGGCCGGCTTCGACGGCGGACAGCCCCCGGCCCGACGGGACAACGTCATCGGCGCCGCGTCCACCAAGCGCGAGGAGCCGGCCCCCGCGCCGGTCCGCGCGCCCGAGCCGGTCCGCCCGGCCTTCGGCGGACTCGGCACGGTCACCCCCCGCGAGGAGCCCCCGGCTCCGGTGGAGATCCCGGTCGAGGCCGTGGCCCCCGCCCCGCAGGTCCCGACGGCCCGGCCCTACCAGGACAGCCCGGCCGAAGAGCTGGATGTACCGGACTTCTTGAAGTGACACTGGGGCAGCACATCGAGAACGGCGCCCACTTCGCCTTCACCGACCGGTGGGGCGGGGTGAGCGCCGTTCCGTACGAGGAGCTCAATCTCGGCGGCGCGGTCGGAGACGACCCGGCCGCCGTTCGCGCGAACCGGGCGACGGCGGCCCGCGGCCTGGGCATCGACCCGGACCTGGTGGTCTGGATGAACCAGGTGCACGGACGCGACGTGGCCGTGGTCGACGGACCCTGGGGGGCCGGGGAGCCGATCCCGTCGGTCGACGCGGTGGTGACCGCCCGTCGGGGGCTCGCCCTCGCGGTGCTCACCGCCGACTGCACGCCCGTACTGCTGGCCGACCCCGTCGCCGGGATCGCCGGTGCCGCCCACGCCGGGCGGCCCGGGCTGGTCGCGGGGGTGGTGCCCGCCGCCGTCGAGGCGATGGTCGCCCTCGGCGCCGACCCCGCGCGCATGGTCGCCCGTACCGGACCGGCCGTCTGCGGCCGGTGCTACGAGGTGCCGGCCGACATGCGGGAGGCGGTCGCCGAGGTGGTCCCGGCCGCATGGGCCGAGACCAGCTGGGGGACGCCGGCCGTCGACGTGGTCGCCGGAGTGCACGCGCAGCTGGCCGAGGCGGGGGTGGCGCACGCGCACCGCTCCCCGGTCTGCACACTGGAGTCGCGGGACCACTTCTCGTACCGCCGCGACCGGGTGACCGGGCGGCTTGCCGGATATGTCTGGTTGGACTGACGAATGACGGATCGTAAGGCCGAGCTCGCCGAGAACCTCGCGCGGGTGGAGGGGCGCATCGCGACCGCGTGCGCCGCGGCGGGCCGGAAGCGGGAGGAGGTGACCCTCATCGTGGTCACCAAGACCTACCCGGCGAGCGACGTACGACTGCTGGCGGACCTGGGTGTCCGTCATGTTGCGGAAAATCGTGACCAGGACGCCGCCCCCAAGGCGGCCGCCTGCGCGGATCTGCCGCTGAGCTGGCACTTCGTGGGCCAGTTGCAGACGAACAAAGTCCGTTCCGTGGCGGGATACGCGCATGTGGTGCAGTCGGTCGACCGGCCGAAGCTCGTCACGGCGCTGTCGGCGGCCGCGGAGGGTCACGGGCGGGAGCTCGGCTGCCTCGTGCAGATCGCGCTCGACGCCGAGTCGGGCGAGCGCGGGGCCCGGGGCGGTGCGGCACCGGAGCAGATGGCGGAGTTGGCGGACCTCGTGGCCGGGGCGCCAGGGCTGCGGATCGACGGTCTCATGACCGTGGCTCCCCTCTCGGGTCCCTACGCGGGACGCGAACAGGCCGCCTTCGAGCGGATGATGGAATTGTCATCCGGCCTGCGCGCGGCCCATCCGGCTGCCACGATGGTCTCGGCCGGGATGAGCGCCGACCTGGAGCAGGCCGTGCTGGCGGGTGCGACACATGTACGCGTCGGCACTGCGGTACTCGGCGCGAGACCCCGCCTCGGGTAACGTCGCGAAGAAAGTCGGACCACAGCAGAAAATATGGTCATTTCCGCAGATGAGCGGACAGACCACGTGGATCGCGGGCAGTTGGTGACTTTGGTGACACAGCTACTTTGCTGACGGACACTCGACACCTGCGACAGGGCGATCCACCACAGAGCGGAGGACTCGGAGAATGGCCGGCGCGATGCGCAAGATGGCGGTCTACCTCGGCCTCGTGGAGGACGACCGGTACGACAACCCGGGGTACGACCCCGATGACGAGTTCGAGCCCGAACCGGAACCGGAGCGGGCACGGGACCGGGATCGTAGACAGCAGCCGGTGCACCAAACGCCCGTAACGGACGAACCGGTACGAGTCGTACAGCCGCCGGCTCCGCGCGAACCCCTCCCAATTCCGTCAGAAAACGGACGTCCCGCGCGAATTGCCCCCGTGGCATCCATCACACCTGACCGCACCAACCTGGAGAAGAACGCCCCCGTGATCATGCCCAAGGTCGTCTCCGAGCGGGAGCCGTACCGCATCACGACGCTGCACCCCCGGACCTACAACGAGGCCCGTACCATCGGGGAACACTTCCGTGAGGGCACCCCGGTGATCATGAATCTCACGGAGATGGACGACACGGACGCGAAGCGTCTCGTGGACTTCGCCGCCGGTCTTGTCTTCGGTCTGCACGGCAGTATTGAACGCGTGACACAGAAGGTGTTCCTGCTGTCTCCTGCTAACGTCGATGTCACGGCGGAGGACAAGGCCCGCATCGCGGAGGGCGGGTTCTTCAACCAAAGCTAGACCGATCCGTCAGAAACGGGACCGGGAACAGAGCGGAAGCAGGGGAGAGGGAAGCACGGGATGGGCGTCGCACTGCAGGTGGTCTACATCGCGCTGATGTGCTTCCTCATCGTGCTGATCTTCCGACTGGTCATGGACTACGTGTTCCAGTTCGCACGTTCGTGGACACCCGGCAAGGCGATGGTGGTCGTTCTGGAGGCCACCTACACTGTCACCGATCCACCACTCAAGCTTCTTCGGCGCTTCATCCCGCCGTTGCGTCTCGGGGGCGTGGCACTCGACCTGTCCTTCTTCGTTCTGATGATCATCGTTTACATCCTCATCAGTTTCGTGAGCACCGCTGCGAGAAGCGTGTGAACGATGAGCTTCCCCGCAGGCGCGGGGACAGTCCCGATACGGTCCTGCCGACTGCCGACGACTACGTAGAGGTGAAGAAGACATGCCGCTGACTCCCGAGGACGTGCGGAACAAGCAGTTCACGACCGTCCGCCTGCGAGAAGGCTATGACGAGGACGAGGTCGACGCCTTCCTCGACGAGGTCGAAGCCGAGCTGACGCGTCTGCTGCGCGAGAACGAGGACCTGCGAGCGAAGCTGGCCGCCGCCACGCGTGCCGCCGCGCAGAACCAGCAGCAGCAGAACATGCGCAAGCCGGAGCCCCAGGACCAGCGCGGCCCGGGCGCCCCCGTGCCGGCGGCCATATCCGGCCCGCCGCAGCAGCAGCAGCCCCAGATGGGCCCGCCGCAGCTCCCGGGCGGTCAGCCGCAGCTGCCGGCCGGTCCCGGCGGACACGGCCCGCAGGGTCCCGGCCCGATGGGCGGCCCCATGCAGCAGCAGTCCATGGGCGGCCAGCACCCGATGGCGCCGCAGCAGCCGCAGATGGGCCAGCCGCCCATGCCGCAGCAGATGCAGCAGCAGTCCATGGGCGGCCAGAACCAGCTGGGCCAGCCCATGCCGCAGCAGATGCAGCCCATGGGGCAGCAGATGCAGCCGATGGGCCAGCAGATGCAGCCCATGGGGCAGCCGCAGCTCCCGCAGCAGGGCCCCGGTGGCGACAGCGCCGCCCGCGTCCTGTCGCTCGCGCAGCAGACCGCCGACCAGGCGATCGCGGAGGCCCGCTCCGAGGCCAACAAGATCGTCGGCGAGGCGCGCAGCCGCGCCGAGGGCCTGGAGCGGGACGCCCGCGCCAAGGCCGACGCGCTGGAGCGGGACGCCCAGGAGAAGCACCGCGTCGCGATGGGCTCCCTGGAGTCCGCCCGCGCCACGCTGGAGCGGAAGGTCGAGGACCTGCGGGGCTTCGAGCGTGAGTACCGTACGCGTCTGAAGTCCTACCTGGAGTCGCAGCTGCGCCAGCTGGAGACCCAGGCCGACGACTCCCTCGCGCCGCCGCGCACCCCGGCCGGCCCGGCCCTGCCGCCGTCGCCGTCCCCGTCGATGGCTCCGGCCGGTGCGATGGGGCACTCGATGGGCGGGGGCCCGTCGCCGATGGGCGCCCCCTCGCCGATGGCGGGCGGTCCGTCCTACGGCGGTCAGCAGCAGATGTCCCCGGCGATGACCCAGCCGATGGCTCCGGTGCGGCCGGCCGCGCCGCAGCCGATGCAGGCGCCGTCTCCGATGCGGGGCTTCCTGATCGACGAGGACGACAACTAGGCGTCGCCGCCGCGTCTGTCGGCAGTCGCTTCACGGGCCGGGCCCGGTACCCCCAAGGGGGATACCGGGCCCGGCCCGTTTCGCGTGTCCGGGGGCGGGCGGGCCGGGGGCGGAGACGGCTGTGGCCCGGCACCGCCCCCGGAGGGGTGGGCCGGGCCACGGGCCGGGAGGCGTTACGCCTTGCGGAGGCGGAACGTCAGGGACAGGGACTCGTCCGTGAACGGGTCGCCGTACGCGGCATCGGCCTCACCCGCCGCGAAGTCCGTCGCCAGGACCTCGTCCGAGATCAGCGCCGCGTGATCCGTGAGGGCCGTCACGACCTCCGGGTCCGCGGAGGACCACCGCAGGGCGATGCGGTCCGCCACGTCGAGACCGGAGTTCTTCCGGGCCTCCTGGATCAGGCGGATCGCGTCACGCGCCAGGCCCGCCAGCCGCAGCTCCGGGGTGATCTCCAGGTCGAGGGCGACCGTCGCACCCGAGTCCGACGCCACCGACCAGCCCTCGCGCGGGGTCTCCGTGATGATGACCTCCTCCGGGGAGAGGGAGATCTCCTCACCGTTCAGCGTGATCGTCGCCGAACCGGAGCGCAGCGCCAGCGACAGCGCCGCCGCGTCCGCGGCGGCCACGGCCTTCGCGACGTCCTGCACGCCCTTGCCGAAGCGCTTGCCCAGCGCCCGGAAGTTCGCCTTGGCCGTGGTGTCCACCAGCGAGCCGCCGACCTCGGACAGGGAGGCCAGGGAGGAGACGTTCAGCTCCTCCGTGATCTGCGCCTGGAGCTCCGGGGAGAGGGCGTCGAAGCCCACCGCACCGACCAGCGCGCGCGACAGCGGCTGGCGGGTCTTGACCCCGGACTCGGCACGGGTCGCCCGGCCCAGCTCGACCAGGCGGCGCACCAGCAGCATCTGCTGCGACAGGGCCGGGTCGATCGCCGAGGCGTCGGCCACCGGCCAGGTGGACAGGTGCACCGACTCCGGGGCGTCCGGGGCGACCGGGACGACCATGTCCTGCCAGACCCGCTCCGTGATGAAGGGCGTGAGCGGGGCCATGAGCCGGGTCACCGTCTCCACCACGTCGTGCAGCGTCCGCAGCGCGGCCGCGTCGCCCTGCCAGAACCGGCGGCGCGAGCGGCGCACGTACCAGTTCGACAGGTCGTCCACGAACGCGGAGAGGAGCTTGCCCGCGCGCTGGGTGTCGTAGGCCTCCATGGCCTCCGTGACCTCGGAGACGAGGGTGTGGAGCTCGGAGAGCAGCCAGCGGTCCAGGACCGTGCGGTCGGCCGGCGCCGGGTCGGCGGCGGACGGCGCCCAGTTCGACGTACGGGCGTACAGGGCCTGGAAGGCGACCGTGTTCCAGTACGTGAGGAGCGTCTTGCGGACGACCTCCTGGATCGTGCCGTGGCCGACGCGCCGCGCCGCCCACGGGGAGCCGCCGGCCGCCATGAACCAGCGCACCGCGTCCGCGCCGTGCTGGTCCATGAGCGGGATCGGCTGGAGGATGTTGCCCAGGTGCTTGGACATCTTGCGGCCGTCCTCGGCGAGGATGTGGCCCAGGCAGACCACGTTCTCGTACGAGGACTTGTCGAAGACGAGGGTGCCGACCGCCATGAGGGTGTAGAACCACCCGCGCGTCTGGTCGATGGCCTCCGAGATGAACTGCGCCGGGTAGCGCTTCTCGAAGATCTCCTTGTTCTTGTACGGGTAGCCCCACTGCGCGAACGGCATCGAACCCGAGTCGTACCAGGCGTCGATGACCTCGGGCACGCGGACCGCGGTGTGCGCGCAGCCCTCCGCCGTGCAGGGGAAGGTGACGTCGTCGATGTACGGGCGGTGCGGGTCCAGGGACGAGTGGTCCTGGCCGGACAGCTCCGACAGCTCGGCGCGGGAGCCGACGCAGGTCAGGTGGTCGTCCTCGCAGCGCCAGATCGGCAGCGGGGTGCCCCAGTAGCGGTTGCGGGAGAGCGCCCAGTCGATGTTGTTGTTGAGCCAGTCGCCGAAGCGGCCCTGCTTGACCGACTCGGGGAACCAGTTGGTCTTCTCGTTCTCCCGCAGCATCGCGTCCTTGACGGCGGTGGTGCGGATGTACCAGGACGGCTGCGCGTAGTAGAGCAGCGCCGTGTGGCAGCGCCAGCAGTGCGGGTAGCTGTGCTCGTAGGCGATGTGCTTGAAGAGCAGGCCGCGCGCGTCGAGGTCGGCGGTCAGCTTCTCGTCGGCCTTCTTGAAGAAGACGCCGCCGACGAGCGGGACCTCCTCCTCGAAGGTGCCGTCGGCGCGGACCGGGTTCACGACCGGCATGCCGTACGCGCGGCAGACCGCGAGGTCGTCGGCGCCGAAGGCCGGGGCCTGGTGGACGAGACCGGTGCCGTCCTCGGTGGTGACGTACTCGGCGTTGACCACGTAGTGGGCGGCCTCGGGCTCCGGGAACTCCACGAGCGCGAAGGGGCGCTCGTACGTCCAGCGCTCCATCTCCTTGCCCGTGAAGCTCTGGCCGGTGGCCTCCCAGCCCTCGCCGAGCGCCTTCTCCAGCAGCGGCTGGGCGACGACGAGCTTCTCCTCGCCGTTGGTGGCCACGACGTACGTGACCTCCGGGTGCGCCGCGACGGCGGTGTTCGAGACCAGGGTCCAGGGAGTGGTGGTCCACACGACCAGCGCCGCCTCGCCGGCGAGCGGGCCGGAGGTCAGCGGGAAGCGGACGTAGACGGAGGGGTCGACGACCGTCTCGTAGCCCTGGGCCAGCTCGTGGTCGGACAGGCCGGTACCGCAGCGCGGGCACCAGGGGGCCACGCGGTGGTCCTGGACCAGCAGGCCCTTGTTGAAGATCTCCTTCAGCGACCACCAGACGGACTCGACGTACTCCGGGTCCATGGTCCGGTACGCGTCGTCCAGGTCGACCCAGTAGCCCATGCGGGTCGTGAGCTCGGTGAACGCGTCGGTGTGGCGGGTCACGGACTCGCGGCACTTGGCGTTGAACTCGGCGATGCCGTACGCCTCGATGTCCTGCTTGCCGTTGAAGCCGAGTTCCTTCTCGACGGCCAGCTCGACGGGCAGGCCGTGGCAGTCCCAGCCGGCCTTGCGGGCCACGTGGTAGCCGCGCATGGTGCGGAAGCGGGGGAAGACGTCCTTGAAGACGCGGGCCTCGATGTGGTGCGCGCCGGGCATGCCGTTCGCGGTGGGCGGGCCCTCGTAGAAGACCCACTCGGGGCGGCCCTCGGACTGCTCCAGCGTCTTGGCGAAGGTCTTGCTCTCGCGCCAGAAGTCGAGGACGGCGTGCTCGAGGGCGGGCAGGTCGACCTGGGCGGGTACCGGGCGGTACTGCGGCGGTGTGGTCATGAGGCTGAACTCTTCCTCCGGCGGTGTGTCACTTCCGTCCGGAGGGACGAGAGCGTCTGCTGCTCCCGCGGTACCACCCTCCTTGGCCTCCGGACGGGTCCGGCGGCCCCCTCATTGGGGTGCGAAGCCGGTTCTACTCGCCGTACGGGGATCCGTGCGGGCTTTCTTCCGGCGGCTCCGGGGTGATCCTTCACGTCGCGCTCGCCCCCGGGCTCTCACCGTCCCCGGGTCGCTCCTGGCTGCGTCCGACGCTACTCGTCCCCATCCATGCCTTTCGCTGCGCCCAGTGTAAGGGCCGGGGGGCCGGTCGGCAGACCGGTTTCGCGGGGGCGGGCGGCGCGCCGCGGGGCGGGTTCCGGCGTGACCCGGATGGGCTGACGGGCCGGTCCGGGATCCACTGGGGCGGGTGGGGCGGATTACGGGGCTCCCCGCTGGGCACAACGGATGCAGGTTGAGCTCGACGGACGCGTGCCCCGTTGCCGTGGGGTCGGAGGCGATTTATCGTTCCGGCACGATCTGCGAACAAGATCACAGTATGTGAAAAGGGGCCGCGGCCATGGTGGCGAAGAAGACGGCGAAACAGGAGGTGGCCGGGGCCGCGGCCGAAGCGGCCGCCGCCGGGAGGGCCACGGCCGGGGCGGCTCCGGCCAAGGCGTCCCGGTCCGCGAAGGCCTCCGGCGAGGAGGCGAGGGCCGGGGCGGCAGCGGCCGAGCGGGCTGCGGCCACGAAGGCTCCGGCCAGGAAGGCTGCGACTAAGAAGGCTGCGGCCAAGAAGGCTCCGGCCGACAAGGCTTCGGCCAAGGAGGCTGCGACCAAGAAGGCTGCGGCCAAGAAGGCTCCGGCCACGAAGGCTGCGACCGACAAGGCTTCGGCCGAGCGTGCTCCGGCCAAGAAGACTGCGGCTACGAAGACTGCGGCTACGAAGGCTGCGGTCAAGAAGGCTCCGGCCACGAAGGCCGTGGCCCGGAAGGCTTCGGCCAGGACGGCGGCCGCCGAGAAGGCTCCGGCCCAGCGGGCCACGGCCAAGGCGGCTCCGGCCGGGAAGGCCGCGGCCGAGGCGGCCGGCGCCGGTGCGGCGGTGGCCGAGCGCACCACGAGCAAGGCCGCGGCCAAGACGGCCGCGTCCGAGGGGGCGGCCCCGGCCGCGCGGAAGACGGGAGCTCGGAAAGTGGTTGCCAAGAAGACTGCGGGTACGGCCAGGAAGACGGCCGGGACCGCCACCAGCGGGCTCCCCAAGGTGAAGGCCGCCGCGGCCACGGCCCCCGGCGAGCTCGCCGTCCGCGAGGGGGAGGACCCCTGGACCGCCGGGGAGGTCGCCGAGGCGCGGGCGGAGCTGGAGAGCGAGGTGCTGCGGCTGCGTGCCGAGCTGGACGCCTCCGAGGTGGCCATCTCGGGCCTGATGCGGGATTCGGGCGACGGCGCGGGCGACGACCAGGCCGACACCGGCACCAAGAACATCACCCGGGAGTCCGAGCTCGCCCTGGCCGCGAACGCCACCTCGATGCTGGAACAGACCGAGCGGGCCCTGGAACGGCTGGAGGCGGGCACGTACGGGCTCTGCGAGAACTGCGGGCGGCCCATCGGCAAGGCGCGCATGCAGGCCTTCCCGAGGGCCACGCTGTGCGTGGACTGCAAGCAGAAGCAGGAACGCAGGCACTAGCCAGGACCTACGCCCACTGACGTACTCTCGTGTCTCGTCGGGATCCATTTCCCGTACCTGGTTCGAGCTAGTTCGAGGGACTCACGTGGCAGAGGCGGAGCGCATCATCGGTATGCCGGAAGTCGGGGACGACGCCGAGCCGCAGTCGGAGAACGCCGCGCCCCGGGGGCGCAGGCGGATCGCGGCGCTGCTGATCGTGGCGGTACTCGCGTACCTCCTCGACCTCGGCAGCAAGATGGTGGTCGTGGCCAAGCTGGAGCACCAGCCGCCGATCGAGATCATCGGGGACCTGCTGAAGTTCTCCGCGATCCGCAACCCCGGCGCCGCCTTCGGCTTCGGCGAGGCCTTCACGATCATCTTCACGATGATCGCGGCGACCGTGATCGTGGTGATCGTCCGGCTGGCCCGCAAGCTGTACAGCCTGCCGTGGGCGATCGCCCTGGGTCTGCTGCTGGGCGGTGCGCTGGGCAACCTCACCGACCGGATCTTCCGGTCGCCGGGCGTCTTCCGGGGTGCGGTGGTCGACTTCATCGCGCCGGCCCACTTCGCCGTGTTCAACCTCGCGGACTCGGCGATCGTGTGCGGCGGGATCCTGATCGTCGTGCTGTCCTTCAAGGGCCTGGACCCGGACGGCACCGTCCACAAGGACTGATCGCCGAGCCCGGGCGGGCGTCCTCGTCTGCCGAGTCCTGCATACTCGACAGGTGAGTACGATTCCCGAGATCCGCACCCTGCCCGTTCCCGATGGCCTCGAAGGCGAGCGCGTCGACGCCGCCATCGCCCGTATGTTCGGCTTCTCCCGGACGAAGGCGGCCGAGCTGGCGGCGGAGGGGAAGGTCTCGGTCGACGGCAGCGTCGTCGGCAAGTCCGAGCGCGTCCACGGCGGCGCCTGGCTCGAGGTCGAGATGCCGGCCCCGCCGCGGCCCGTCGAGCTCGTGGCCGAGCCCGTGCCCGGCATGGAGATCATCCACGACGACGACGACGTCGTGGTCATCATGAAGCCGGTCGGCGTCGCCGCCCACCCCAGCCCCGGCTGGACCGGCACCACCGTCATCGGCGGCCTCGCCGCCGCCGGCTACCGGATCTCCACCTCCGGTGCCTCCGAGCGCCAGGGCATCGTCCACCGCCTCGACGTCGGCACCTCCGGCCTGATGGCCGTGGCCAAGTCCGAACGCGCGTACACCTCGCTGAAGAACCAGTTCCGCGAGCGCGTGGTCGACAAGCGCTACCACGCCCTGGTGCAGGGCCACCCGGACCCGATGAGCGGCACGATCGACGCGCCCATCGGGCGCCACCCGAGCGCCGACTACAAGTGGGCGGTGACCCAGGACGGCAAGGCCTCGGTCACGCACTACGACCTCATCGAGGCCTTCCGGGCCGCGTCCCTGCTGGACATCAAGCTGGAGACCGGGCGCACGCACCAGATCCGCGTGCACATGTCCGCGCACCGGCACCCGTGCGTCGGCGACCTGACGTACGGGGCCGACCCGACCGTCGCGAAGCGGCTCGGCCTGACCCGGCAGTGGCTGCACGCGGTACGGCTCGGCTTCGAGCACCCGGCCGACGGGCAGTGGGTGGAGTTCGAGAGCGGCTACCCGGCCGACCTGCAGCACGCGCTGGACGTGATCCGGGCCGAGAGCCAGTGACTTCCGTCTCCGGCGTCCGCGTGAGGGTGGCCTCCTCCGAGGCCGACCTCGCGGCCTGCCGCGCCGTGCGGACCGAGGTGTTCGTGGTGGAGCAGGCCGTGCCGGAGTCGGTCGAGTACGACGCGTACGACGCCGTCGCGCTGCACGTGCTGGCCGTCGGCCCGGACGGGGAGCCGCTGGGCACCGGCCGGCTGCTGCACGGGCCACGGGCCCTGGCCAAGACGGGCTCACCGGAGGTCGGCTCCCTGGGCCGGCTGGCCGTACGCGAGTCCGCGCGCGGACTCGGCGTCGGGGTGGCGCTGGTCCGCGCGATCGAGGCGGAGGCCGCCCGCCTCGGGCTGGCCGCGGTGGACCTGGGCGCGCAGACGCACGCGCTGGGCTTCTACGAGCGGCTGGGGTACGAGGCGTACGGGCCGGAGTTCGAGGACGCGGGCATCCCGCACCGGGCGATGCGGCGCCGCCTGCCGTAGCGGGCCGGGGGGCTGTGCTGGGCTCGCCCCTCCCCGCCGTTCGATCCTGCGCCGGGACGCCGCCCCGGACCCCCCTTGCGGGAGCTCTGCCCCGGGTGCCCGCGCCTCGGCGCGGACGGAGCCCGCGCGCCCCTGCGCGGGAGCCGCGCGGCGGGCTGACAGGGTGGGGGCGTGGATCAGCTCGCTCTGCTCTTCGTGCTGCTGCTCGGGGCCGTGGTGACCGTACCCCTCGGGGACCGGCTCGGGTTGCCCGCGCCCGTGCTCATGACCCTCGGCGGGGCCGGCCTGGCGGTGGTGCCGGCCGTGCCCGACGTCGACGTCCCGCCCGAGTTCATCCTGCCGCTGGTGCTGCCGCCCCTGCTGTACGCCTCCGCGCAGCGGACCTCCTGGCGGCAGTTCGCCGCGAACGTCCGCCCCATCCTGCTGCTGGCCGTGGCCCTGGTCTTCGTGACCACCGCCGCCGTGGCCGGCGTCGCGCACGCCGTCGTGCCCGGGCTGCCGCTGGCCGCCGCCGTGGCCCTGGGCGCGCTCGTCGCGCCGCCCGACCCCGTCGCCGCGACCGCCGTGGCCGGGGCGCTCGGGCTGCCGCGCCGGCTGGTGTCGATCCTGGAGGGCGAGGGCCTGTTCAACGACGTCACCGCCATCGTGCTCTACCACGTGGCCGTGGCCGCCGCCGTGAGCGGCAGTTTCTCCTGGCCCGACGCGCTCGGGGACTTCGTCCTGTCCGCGGTGGTGGCGGTGGCCGTCGGGCTGGCGCTCGGCTGGGCGACGAACCGGCTGATGGGCCGGCTCGGCGAGGCCACCCTCCGGATCGGGCTGACGCTGCTGGTGCCGTTCGTGGCGTACGTGGTGGCGGAGGAGCTCCGGGGCTCGGGGGTGCTGGCCGTGCTGACGACGGCCCTGTTCCTCGCCGAGTACGCCGGCGACGCCGACGACGTGCTGGGGCGCCTCGCGGGGCACACCTTCTGGGAGATCGTCGACATGCTGGTCACCGGGGCGGCGTTCGGGCTGATCGGGCTGGAGCTGCACAACGTCTTCGGGGTGGCCTCGGGCCGCGAGGCGGCCATGGCGGGCTGGGCGGCGGTCGTGGTCGCGGTGGTGGTCGGGGTACGGCTGCTCTGGCTGCTGCCGGCGGGCTGGCTGGCGAAGAGGCTCCACCGGCGCCGCGACTACGCGGAGGAGATCCCGCTGAGCTGGCGGGAGAGCCTCGTGATGTGGTGGGCCGGGATGCGCGGGGTGGCCTCGGTGGCCCTGGCCCTGGCGCTGCCCCTGCGCACGGACTCCGGCGAGCCCTTCCCCGCGCGGGACGAGATCGTCTTCATCGCCTTCGCGGTGATCATGACCACGCTGGTGGTGCAGGGGCTCACCCTGCCGTGGCTGGTGCGCCGGCTGGGGGTGGAGGCGGACACGGACGCGGCGCGGGAGACCGAGCGGAAGCTGGCGCTGCGCGCGGCGAGGGCGGCGAAGCGGCGGCTCAAGCAGATCGAGGAGGTCGAGGACCTCCCGGAGGACCTGGTCGAGGTCCTGTACCGGCGCGCGTACGACGTCGGGGCGAGGATCAGCCCCGACCTGGTCGACGAGGAGCGGCGGGAGGCCTACGCGAAGCGGGTGGAGCGGATCCGCGACGTCCAGCGCATCCAGCGGGAGATGATGTCCGCCGCCCGGCACGAGGTCCTCGCGGCGCGCAGCGAACCGGGCTCCGACCCGGAGATCGTCGACCGGGTCCTGCGTCACCTGGACGTCCGCAGCCTGCGCAGCCCGTAGTCCGGTCAGCGCTCCTTCGGGGCGACGGCCAGCAGCAGCCGGACGTACGGGGACCAGCGGGCGCGCCGGGCCGGGCGCTCGGCCCGGTCGAGGCTGTCCTCCAGCAAGGCGTCGTGCAGCCAGCGGTAGGCCAGGGGCCAGCTCAGCCGGGCGAGGCCGGTGACCCGCATCGAAAGGGTGTGCCGCAGCACCGTGCGCTGCCCGTCCACGGGCAGGACGGCGTACTCGTGGAAGCCGTGGAACCCGCGCGGACCGGTGAAGGCGAAGCGGATCCAGGTCCCCGGGACGTACGCGGCCACCGTGTAGCGGACCGGCCCGTGCCCGCCCTCCGCACCCGCCGACAGCGGGCGGTCGAATTCCATGGGGGACCAGGTGCGGTGCGGCCAGAGCCGGTCGGCGGTCCCGGCGGACAGCGAGTCGAGGAGGGCCCCGGCCTCGGCGGCGCCCATCGGCAGCAGCCGTTCGTGCACGTTGTGGACGGGCATGGGTGCGCACGCTCCTTCAATTGGAGGGATCTCTCTAATTGATGTGGAGAGTACTCTCCGATTCATGCCGAGACCAGCCCGCTTCGACACCGGCGAACTCCTCGACGCCGCCGTCCTCCTCGCCGCCGCCGGCGGCCCGGCGGCCGTCACGATGTCCGCCGTCGCCCAGGCCGTGGGCGCGCCCAGCGGGTCCGTGTACCACCGATTCCCCGGGCGCCCCGCGCTGCTCGCCGAGGTGTGGCTGCGCACCGTCGAGGGCTTCCAGGAGGGCTACCTCGCCGCGCTCGACGGCGATCCCGACCCGCGGCGGGCCGCCCGGGCCGGCGCCCGGCACGTCGTCGCCTGGTGCCGGGTCCGCCCCCGGGAGGCGGCGCTGCTCCTGTACGGCGCCGAGGAGTTCGGCCGCTCCGGCTGGTCCGAGGAGCACCGCGAGCGCGCCGACCGGGGCAACGGGCGGGTCTTCGCCCGCCTCGGCGAACTCGGGGAGGCGCTCGGCGCGACCGGTCCCGAGGGCCTGGACCGGATCGCCCTGGCGCTGGTGGACCTGCCGCTCGCCGTGGTCCGCCGCCCCCTGCGGGCGGGCCTGCCGCTGCCCCCGCACGCCGAGGACCTCGCGGAGGAGTCCGCGGCGGCCCTGCTGGGCTAGGGGGTGTCCGAAGGCGTCTCGGGCCGGGCCGCCTCGGCCGTCATGACGCGGGGGAGGGCGTAGGGGTGGTGGGCGGCCAGCCAGCCGATCAGCTGCTCGCGGACCGCGCAGCGCACGGTCCACACGTCGTCGGCGTCCTTCGCGGTGACGACCGCGCGCACCACGATGGTGTGCGGTGTGGTGTCCGTCACGGCCAGGCTGCCGGTGCGGCCGTCCCATTCGGGGATGTCCTTGAGCAGTTCCGCGAGCTTGTCCCGCATCAGGGCGACCGGCGCGGAGTGGTCCAGGTGCCAGAAGACGGTGCCGGTCATCTGGGCGCCGCCGCGCGACCAGTTCTCGTACGGCTTGGCGGTGAAGTACGAGACCGGCATCGTGATCCGGCGCTCGTCCCAGGTGCGGACCACCAGGAAGGTCAGGGTGATCTCCTCGACCTTGCCCCACTCCTTGTCCACGACCACGGTGTCCCCGATCCGCACGGTGTCCCCGAAGGCGATCTGCAGTCCGGCGAAGAGGTTGCCGAGGGAGGCCTGCGCGGCGATGCCGGCGACGATGCCCAGCACCCCGGCGGACGCCAGCACCGAGGCGCCGACCGTGCGCATCGGCGGGAAGGTCAGCAGCATCGCGGCGGCGGCGACCACCACGGCCACGGCCGTCAGGACGCGCTGGATCAGGGTGACCTGGGTGCGGACCCGGCGCACGCGCGCGTCGTCGGGGGAGGCGGCGGCGTAGCGGGCGTAGGTGGCCTCGACGACCGCCGCGGCGATGCCGACGAGCAGCCAGGCCGTCGAGGCGATCTGCACCAGGGTCAGGGCGTGGCCCACTCCGGCCGCGTGGCCGGGCAGCACGCCCGCGGGGCGGTAGGAGGCCTGGAGCACGGCGGTGCCGAGGACGAGCCGGAAGGGCAGGCGGCAGCGGCGCAGCAGGCCCCACAGCGGGGTCTCCGGGTGCCGGGCGTCGGCCCGGCGCAGCAGCAGGTCGAGCAGCCAGCCGGCGATCAGGGTGAGGACCAGCGCGGCGAGGACGACCGCGGCGGGACGCAGAACGTTGTCCATCTCCATGGTGGAGAACGTATCCACGGGGCGCCCCGGGACTCCTCCTTTCCGTGCGAATGGCACGATGGAGGGCATGAACATCATGCTCTTCCATTCGACGTACGGGCTGCGGCCCGCGGTCCTCGACGCGGCCGACCGGCTGCGCGCGGCCGGGCACCGGGTCCAGGTGCCGGACCTCTTCGAGGGCCGTACGTTCGCCACGTTCGAGGAGGGCGCGGCCTACCAGGAGGAGGTGGGCCGCGACGAGCTGCTGAAGCGGGCGGTGCTGGCGTCCGCGCCGTTCTCCGACGAGGGGCTGGTGTACGCGGGCTTCTCCTTCGGCGGCTCCGTCGCGCAGCACCTGGCGCTGGCCGACGACAAGGCGCGCGGGCTGCTGCTCCTGCACGGCACGGCGGACCTGGACGAGGGTGCCTCGGCGGACGAGCTGCCGGTGCAGCTGCACATCGCCGACCCGGACCCGTACGAGACGCACGACTGGCTGACGGCCTGGTACCTGCGGATGCGGCGGGCCGGGGCGGACGTGGAGGTGCACGGCTACGCGGGCGCGGGGCACCTGTTCACGGACCCGGAGCTGGAGGACTACGACGCCGGGGCGGCGGAGGAGGCCTGGAGGACCGCGCTGGCGTTCCTCGACACGCTGTAGGACGCGGGGATGCCCCCGGCGCGCGGGGCGCCGGGGGCATCGCCTTGGGTGCGGAGAGCCGGGGGATCAGCCGCGGTAGGCGGTCCACATGCTCTTCATGCGCGAGACCTGGCCCGCGGAGAACTGGTACATGCAGGCGTCGTACGTGTAGTCCATGAAGTTGTGGATCGGGTCGACGCCGGCCTTGCTGGCGCAGGAGTCGCGGCCGGTCGGGCACTCGAAGGCGGCGCTCTTCTCGGCCGGGGTGTCGGAGACGGAGTCGCCGCTTCCGTTACAGCCGCCCTGGAAGGTGTGGTAGAGGCCCATCCAGTGGCCGACCTCGTGGGTGGCGGTGTCGCCCTCGTTGTAGTTGGCGGCGGAGCCGCCGGGCAGCGAGGTGTTGAGGAGGACCACGCCGTCCATCTTGGGCTGGGAGGCGTAGGAGCTCGGGAAGGTCGCCCAGCCGAGCAGGCCGCCGCCGAGGTTGGCCGTGTAGATGTTGAGCGCGTTCTTGTCGCCCTTGCGCAGGGCGTTCTTCATGTCCTTCTCGGCCTGGCTGCCGCTGGAGACGTTGTACCAGGAGGCGTTGTCCGTGTAGTCGGTGCCGGCCAGGGTGAACTGGAAGCCGGAGTCGACGTTGCCGGTGCCCTGGCCGCTGTAGGCGGCGTTGAGGACGGCGATCTGGTTGTTGATCTCCGTGGCGGTCAGCTTCCCGGTGGTGCCGGAGTGGATGACGTGGACGTAGACCGGGACGTTCGTGGCGGCGGCGACCGCGGAGACGGAGGCCTCGCCGGAGCCGAAGACCTGCTGCGGGGACAGCTGGATCTGGGAGAGCTTCTTCTTCAGGTCGGCGTCCATGGCCTTGACCTCGGCCTCGCTGACCTCGTTGGGCTCGGCGGCGTGGTCGTGCTTGGGCTTGGCGACGCGGGCGTTGGCCGGGGCGGAGCCCTCCTCGGCGCAGACCTCGGCGCCGGTCTGGTGGGCGGCCGCGGCGACCGTGGTGGGGGCGGTCAGCGGGGCGAAGGCCAGGGTGGAGGCCAGGACGGCCGTACCCATGAGGCGGCGGCGGAGAAGGGGGGATATGCGGGCAGCGGCGCGCACGGTGACTCCTCGGCAAGCGTGGTGGGGGGTGAGGGATTTCCTCACGCTGGCCGGAAGTTTATGTGTGCATGTCATCGAGATGGCAAGTACTCGTAGGTTAAAGATTTGTTGCCGATGTGACCGGTGGGACTCCTGGTCTGCACCAGGAGTCCCCTTCCGCGACAGATTTGACGGGGGGTCAGCGGACCGGCTGGTAGATCCGTTCCACCTTCTGGGTGCCGTTCAGCGTGCGGTACGAGCGGGCCCAGGAGGAGCTCGCGTCCTGCCGCCGCTTGTCCGAGATGACGTAGTAGTCCATCTGCGAGCGCTCGGCCGTCACGTCCAGTACGCCGTAGCCGTGCGAGTCCATGTCCAGCCACTTCACGTGCCAGTTCGCCGCCTTGATGGCGCCCTCCGCGACGACCGAGAGGGTGTGCGGCGCCACGTGCAGCATGTCGTCGATGTTGTCGGAGGTCACCGAGGTGACCACGAACTCGGTGGCCGCGGTCCCCGAACCCGGGTACGTCGCCATGTTCACCGGGACCTCGTTCGCCCACGCCATGTGGATGTCGCCGGTCAGGAACACCGTGTTCTTGACGTTCCGGTCCTTCAAGTGGCCCAGGAGTTCCTTGCGATCGTCCGTGTAGCCGTCCCACTGGTCGGTGTTGACCGCGATCCCGCCCTCGGGCAGGCCCAGCAGGTGCGCGAGCGGCTTCATCAGGTGCGCCGGCAGCGAGGCGAAGGCCACCGGCGAGATCATCACCGAGGTGCCGACCAGCTTCCAGGTCGCGTTCGAGGCCGCCAGGCCGGACTTGAGCCAGTCCAGCTGCGCGCGCCCGGTCAGGGTGCGCTCCGGGTCGTCCACCGAGCCGCTGCCGGTCTTGGCCTGCTCGGAGCGGAAGGAGCGCAGGTCCAGCAGGTGCAGGTCGGCGAGGGTGCCGAACTGCAGGCGACGGTACACGGTACCCGCGATGGAGGGGCGTACGGGCATCCACTCGAAGTACGCCTGCTTGGCGGCGGCCGCGCGCGCCGCCCAGTCGCCCTCGGTGCCCGCCGTGTGGTTCCCGGCCCCGTCGGACCAGGAGTTGTCCGCGAACTCGTGGTCGTCCCAGATGGCGACGACCGGGTGGGCCGCGTGCAGCGCCTGGAGGTCGCCGTCCGTCTTGTACTTGCCGTGCCGGGTGCGGTAGTCGGAGAGCGAGACGATCTCGTTCTTCGGCTCGTGCTGGCGTACGACGTACTTCGCCTCGGGGTAACCGCCGGTCTGGTACTCGTAGATGTAGTCGCCCAGGTGCAGCACCGCGTGCAGGTCGGTACGGGCGGCCAGGTGGCGGTACGCGGAGAAGTAGCCGGACTCCCAGTTGGCGCAGGAGACCACGCCGAAGCGGATGCCGGGCGTGGTCGAGTCGGCCGCCGGGGCGGTCAGGGTGCGGCCGGCGGGGGAGACGGCGGTGCCGGCGGTGAACCGGTACCAGTAGGGGGTCTGCGGCCGCAGGCCGCGCACGTCGGCCTTGACCGTGTGGTCGGCGGCGGCGGTCGCGGTGACGGAGCCGCTCGCGACGACGCGGGAGAAGGCCTTGTCCTCGGCCACCTCCCAGCGCACCGCGGTGGCCGGGCCCAGACCGGAGCCGGGCACCGCCTCGGGGGAGGGGGTGACGCGGGTCCAGAGCAGGACGCCGTCGGGCAGCGGGTCGCCCGAGGCGACGCCGTGGAGGAACGCGGGCGCGGCCTCCGCGGCGTGGGCCGACGGGGCGCCGAGGGTGGTGATCGGCGCGAGTGCGGCCGTGGCCGCGGCGGCCAGGACGACCGTACGGCGGCGCGGGTGTGAAGGGGTGAGATGACTGGTCACGGCCGATCATATTACTGACCGGTACGTGGCTGGGAACAGCCACGGAACGGCAACGGGCGGACGAACTCCGAGAGTTCGCCCGCCCGTTGTGACGGTCCGGCGTTATGACCGGATCTGTCGGGTCATCAGCCCGCCAGGGCCTTGTCGATCGCCGCCGTGAAGGCCTCCGGCGTCGCCGGGGTCTCGATCTTCT
Organism: Streptomyces sp. NPDC043896; assembly: GCF_056435605.1. Lineage (NCBI taxonomy): Bacteria > Bacillati > Actinomycetota > Actinomycetes > Kitasatosporales > Streptomycetaceae > Streptomyces > Streptomyces sp. NPDC043896. The sequence continues at coordinate 90,452 of NZ_JBWKEE010000007.1, read as the reverse complement.
TGCCGTCCATCTTCAGTGTGGGGGTGCCCGTCACACCGGACTTGTCGAACGCATTCGACATCTCCAGCGCCCACCGGTCGTACGTGCCGTCCTGGACCGCCTTCTTGAACTCGGCGTTGTCCTTCAGCGCCGGAACCGTGTCCGCGACCTTCAGCAGGTAGTCGTCCTTGGCGAAGGCGTCGTTCGTCTCCTCGGGGTGCAGGGCCTTCGAGTAGAGCGCCCCCTTGTAGTCGAGGAAGGCCTCCGGGCTCACGTTCAGCGCCGCGCCCAGCGCGCTCAGGGCGTTCTTCGAACCCTCGCCCTTGACGCCGTTGTCGATGAAGGTGGCGCCGAAGTACCGGAGCTTGAACTTGCCCGCCTCCACGTCCTTCTTGACCTGCTCGCCGACCGCCTGCTCGAAGGAGGCGCAGGCCGGGCAGCGCGAGTCCTCGTACAGCTCCAGGGTCTTCTTCGCCTCGGGCTTGCCGATGACCACGGTCAGGCCGTCCTCGCCCGTGGTGTTCTTCGGCTTGACCAGCACGGCATCGGCGGCCTTGTCCCAGTAGCCCGGCTCGTTGGCCTGGACGACCGCGTAGCCGACGCCGCCGGCCAGTGCCAGGACGCCGACGACCGCGCCGGCCACGACCAGCTGCCGGCGGGCCTTGTCCTTCTTCGCCTGCCGCTCGCGCTCGACGCGCAGCTTCTCGCGGGCGGCGGCCTTGTTCTGCTGGCTGTTGCGTGCACTCATGGTGATCTCCGTGGGACGGGGAGGGGTAGGGGGGTACTGCCGTACGTGCTCAGGCGCCCGCGAGCGCCCCACGTACGGGAGGACCCCGCCGGCCCACGGAATGCGCCGGGAAGCGGGTACGGGCCACCGCGCCGCGGAACACCGGCCGCAGCGCCCGCCCGGCCCGCCCGGGGACCCCCCCGGCCGAGGCCGCCGCCAGCAGCAGCGGCCGGAACGCGAAGGCGGCGACCGCCCGCAGCAGCCGCACGAGGGCCCGCTCGCCGTGCCGCAGCCACGCGGCGGCCGCCAGCCCGACGGCGACGTGCGCGCCGAGCAGCAGCCACGGCGTCCACGGCCCGGGCGAGGCCAGCAGCGCCGCCGGATCCCCGGCCGGCCCGGCCACCTCGGTCAGCGGCCCGCCCACCGGCGTGCCGCCGCACAGCGCGTCCAGGCCCAGCGCGCGCAGCGGCCCGGAGACCGGCCCGCCCGCCGGGCCGTAGCAGAGGTGCTGCCCGGCGGTGAAGACGGTGTCGGCCGCCAGCTCCAGCGGCACCAGCAGCCCGGCGATCGGGCCGAAGCCGCGCTCCCGGCCGGCCAGTGCGAAGGCGATCGTGAAGACCCCGGCGAAGGCGCCCGCGACCAGGGCGGGCGGCAGCGGGACCTGGGACATGAGCACGTGGGAACCGGCCGAGAGCAGCACGACGAGCGCGCTGAACAGCGCGGCCCGCAGCCCCCGGATCCTCACCCCTGATATGTCCATCGCCGCGAGTCTGCCATGAGTTCCTGTGGAAGAGGGGTCCGGGTCCTGTGAATCAAGGCCCCGGACCCCTCGCGTCCCACGGATTACGACATGATCCGGCCGTTGCGGAACAGGTCCACGAAGATCTGGTGGTCGGCGCGGGCGCGGGCCCCGTAGGCGTGGGCGAAGTCGACCAGCAGCTCCGGGAAGCCCTCCTCGTCGCCGGCGATCACCGCGTCGATGGCCCGCTCGGTGGAGAACGGCACCAGCGACTGCCCGCTCTCGGCCTCGTCGGCCGAGGCGTGCATCGTCGCCGTGGCCCGGCCCAGGTCCGCGACCACCGCCGCGATCTCCTCCGGGTCGTCCAGGTCCGACCAGTCCAGGTCCACCGCGTACGGGGAGACCTCCGCGACCAGCTGGCCGGTCCCGTCCAGCTCGGTCCAGCCCAGCCACGGGTCGGCGTGCGCCTGGAGGGCCCGCTGGGAGATCACCGTGCGGTGGCCCTCGTGCTGGAAGTACTCCCGGACCGCCCGGTCGGTGATGTGCCGGGACACGGCCGGGGTCTGCGCCTGCTTGAGGTAGATCACGACGTCGTTCTCCAGGGCGTCGCTGTGCCCCTCCAGCAGGATGTTGTACGAGGGCAGGCCCGCCGAGCCGATGCCCACGCCCCGGCGTCCCACCACGTCCTTGACCCGGTAGGAGTCCGGGCGCACCAGGGACTCCTCGGGCAGGGTCTCCAGGTAGCCGTCGAAGGCGGCCAGCACCTTGTACCGGGTGGCCGCGTCCAGCTCGATCGCCCCGCCGCCGGAGCTGAAGCGGCGCTCGTGGTCGCGGATCTCGGTCATCGAGTCCAGCAGGGAGAAGCGGGTGCGGGCCCGGGCCGCGCGCAGGGCCCCCAGCAGGGCTCCGTCGGCGGTGTCCAGGGTGAAGGAGGGGACCTCCTCGTGCTTGGCGCCCGCGGCCAGCTGGTGGATGCGCTCCCGGTAGGCGGCCGCGTACGTCCGCACCAGCGAGCTGATCTGCTCGTCGCTGAGGGCCTTGGTGTAGCCGATCAGGGCGACGGAGGCGGCGAAGCGCTTGAGGTCCCAGGTGAAGGGGCCGACGTACGCCTCGTCGAAGTCGTTCACGTTGAACACCAGCCGGCCGTTGGCGTCCATGTACGTGCCGAAGTTCTCGGCGTGCAGGTCGCCGTGGATCCAGACCCGGCCGGTGCGCTCGTCCAGGTAGGGCCCGCCGTGGCGGTCGCGCTCCAGGTCGGCGTAGAAGAGGCAGGCGGTGCCCCGGTAGAAGGCGAACGCCGAGGCCGCCATCTTCCGGAACTTGACCTGGAAGGCGGCGGGGTCGGCGGCGAGCAGCCGGCCGAATGCGGTGTCGAACACATCGAGTATCTGCTCGGCGCGCTGCTCGTCGGTGGTCTCGGTGACCGCCATGGCGGATGCCTCCTGGTGCACGGGGTGGTACGGCTTCTGACCGACTGGACGCCGGGCCGGTCTTCCTGGTTCTGCGACTTCTGCAACGCCCGACCGTACCCGTCGGTGCCCCGGCTCTGTCACTCGTGGGACGTAGGATTCGTAGCTGCCGCCCCTCTCTCCCCCGGAGGCCCCCACCGTGACCAAGACGCCGTTCACGCACCTGCACGTCCACACCCAGTACTCGCTGCTGGACGGTGCCGCGCGGCTGAAGGACATGTTCGCTGCCTGCAATGAAATGGGCATGACGCACATCGCCATGTCCGACCACGGCAACCTCCACGGGGCGTACGACTTCTTCCACTCCGCGCAGAAGGCCGGGATCACCCCGATCATCGGCATCGAGGCGTACGTGGCCCCCGAATCCCGGCGCAACAAGCGCCGCATCCAGTGGGGCCAGCCCCACCAGAAGCGGGACGACGTCTCCGGCTCCGGCGGCTACACCCACAAGACGATCTGGGCGGCGAACGCCACCGGCCTGCACAACCTCTTCCGGCTGTCCTCCGACGCGTACAAGGAGGGCTGGCTCACGAAGTGGCCGCGCATGGACAAGGAGACCATCAGCCAGTGGTCGGAGGGCCTGATCGCCTCCACCGGCTGCCCCTCCGGCGAGCTCCAGACGCGTCTGCGCCTCGGACAGTTCGACGAGGCCCTGAAGTCGGCCTCCGAGTACCAGGACATCTTCGGCAAGGACCGCTACTTCCTGGAGCTGATGGACCACGGCATCGAGATCGAGCGCCGGGTCCGCGACGGCCTCCTGGAGATCGGCAAGAAGCTCGGCATCCCCCCGCTGGTCACGAACGACTCGCACTACACGTACGCGCACGAGGCCGGCGCCCACGACGCCCTGCTGTGCATCCAGACCGGCAAGAACCTCTCGGACCCCGACCGCTTCCGCTTCGACGGCTCCGGCTACTACCTCAAGTCGACCGACGAGATGTACGCGATCGACTCCTCGGACGCCTGGCAGGAGGGCTGCGCCAACACGAAGCTGGTCGCGGACCAGATCGACACCGAGGGCATGTTCACCTTCCGGAACCTGATGCCGAAGTTCGACATCCCGGACGGCTACACCGAGGTCACCTGGTTCCGCGAGGAGACCATGCGGGGCATGCACCGCCGCTTCCCCGGCGGGATCCCCGAGGACCGCATGAAGCAGGTCGAGTACGAGATGGACACGATCATCTCGATGGGCTTCCCGGGCTACTTCCTCGTGGTCGCCGACTTCATCATGTGGGCCAAGAACCAGGGGATCGCGGTGGGCCCCGGCCGCGGCTCCGCGGCCGGCTCGATCGTCGCGTACGCCATGGGCATCACCGACCTCGACCCGATCCCGCACGGCCTGATCTTCGAGCGCTTCCTCAACCCCGAGCGCGTCTCCATGCCCGATGTCGACATCGACTTCGACGAGCGTCGGCGCGTCGAGGTGATCCGGTACGTGACCGAGAAGTACGGCGAGGACAAGGTCGCCATGATCGGCACTTACGGCACCATCAAGGCCAAGAACGCGATCAAGGACTCCGCGCGCGTCCTCGGCTACCCCTACGCCATGGGCGACCGGCTCACCAAGGCCATGCCCGCCGACGTCCTCGGCAAGGGCATCCCGCTCTCCGGCATCCTCGACCCCTCGCACCCCCGCTACGGCGAGGCCGGCGAGATCCGCGGGATGTACGAGAACGAACCCGACGTGAAGAAGGTCATCGACACCGCCCGCGGCGTCGAGGGCCTGGTCCGCCAGATGGGCGTGCACGCCGCCGGCGTGATCATGTCCAGCGAGAGGATCACCGACCACGTGCCCGTCTGGGTGCGGCACACCGACGGCGTCACCATCACCCAGTGGGACTACCCGAGCTGCGAATCGCTCGGCCTGCTGAAGATGGACTTCCTCGGCCTGCGCAACCTCACGATCATGGACGACGCCGTCAAGATGGTGAAGGCCAACAAGGGGATCGACATCGACCTCCTGGCCCTCCCGCTCGACGACCCCAAGACCTTCGAGCTGCTCCAGCGCGGCGACACCCTCGGCGTCTTCCAGTTCGACGGCGGGCCCATGCGCTCCCTGCTGCGCCTGATGAAGCCCGACAACTTCGAAGACATCTCCGCCGTGTCCGCGCTTTACCGCCCGGGCCCGATGGGCATGAACTCGCACACGAACTACGCCCTGCGCAAGAACAAGCAGCAGGAGATCACCCCGATCCACCCCGAGCTGGAGAAGCCGCTCGAAGAGGTCCTCGCGGTCACCTACGGCCTGATCGTCTACCAGGAGCAGGTCCAGAAGGCCGCCCAGATCATCGCCGGGTACTCCCTCGGCGAGGCCGACATCCTGCGCCGTGTCATGGGCAAGAAGAAGCCCGAGGAACTGGCGAAGAACTTCACGATCTTCCAGGAGGGCGCCCGCAAGAACGGCTACACCGACCAGGCCATCCAGGCCCTCTGGGACGTCCTGGTCCCCTTCGCCGGCTACGCCTTCAACAAGGCCCACTCGGCCGCCTACGGACTCGTCTCCTACTGGACCGCCTACCTCAAGGCGAACTACCCCGCCGAGTACATGGCGGGCCTGCTCACCTCGGTCAAGGACGACAAGGACAAGTCCGCGATCTACCTGAACGAATGCCGGCGCATGGGCATCAAGGTGCTCCCGCCGAACGTGAACGAGTCCGAGTCCAACTTCGCCGCCCAGGGCGACGACGTGATCCTCTTCGGCCTCACCGCCGTGCGCAACGTCGGCCAGAACGTCGTCGACTCGATCATCAAGACCAGGAAGTCCAAGGGGAAGTACTCCTCCTTCCCCGACTTCCTCGACAAGGTCGAGGCCGTCGTCTGCAACAAGCGCACCGTCGAGTCGCTGATCAAGGCCGGCGCCTACGACGAGATGGGCCACACCCGCAAGGGCCTGGTCGCCCACCACGAATCGATGATCGACAACGTGGTCGCGGTCAAGCGCAAGGAGGCCGAGGGACAGTTCGACCTGTTCGGCGGAATGGGTGACGAGGACGGCGGCGACGAGCCCGGCTTCGGCCTCGACGTGGAGTTCTCCGACGTCGAGTGGGAGAAGTCCTACCTGCTCGCCCAGGAGCGCGAGATGCTCGGCCTCTACGTCTCCGACCACCCGCTCTTCGGCCTGGAGCACGTCCTGTCCGACAAGACGGACGCCGGCATCTCCCAGCTCACCGGCGGCGAGCACTCCGACGGCGCCGTCGTCACCATCGGCGGCATCATCTCGGGCCTCCAGCGCAAGATGACCAAGCAGGGCAACGCCTGGGCCATCGCCACCGTCGAGGACCTCGCCGGCTCCATCGAGTGCATGTTCTTCCCCGCGACCTACCAGCTCGTCTCCACCCAGCTGGTCGAGGACACCGTCGTCTTCGTCAAGGGCCGCCTCGACAAGCGCGAGGACGTCCCCCGCCTGGTCGCCATGGAGATGATGGTCCCCGACCTCTCCTCGGCCGGCACCAACGCCCCCGTCGTCCTCACCATCCCCACGGTCAAGGTCACCCCGCCGATGGTGACCCGTCTGGGCGAGATCCTGCGCCACCACAAGGGCAACACCGAGGTGCGGATCAAGCTCCAGGGGCCGCGCACCACCACCGTGCTGCGCCTCGACCGCCACCGCGTCCAGCCCGACCCGGCCCTCTTCGGCGACCTCAAGGTGCTGCTCGGCCCCTCCTGCCTGGCCGGCTAGCCCGTACGGGGGACGGGAGCGCGGGGCGCGGGAGCGAAGGGCGCGGGAGCGCGGCGCGCGCACGCGCGTACGGAAGGGCCCGGCCGGCGACTGTGCCGGCGGGCCCTTCCGTCGCCGCGCGGAGGCGTCAGTTGTGACCGAAGCGCTTCTGCTTGCTCTTGTGCGCCATGTCCAGCGGGCTCGGCGACTGAGAGGGGCGCTCTTCCGGCGAGGCCTCGGTCGAACTCCGCTCCTGGGCGGACGAACGCTGCTGCTGCTTCGCGGGCTGCTTCTGGTTCTTGTTCTTGGCCATGGAATGCCTCCGTGGGGGTAGTAGGGGCCAGGGCCGCCTTCACACTCACACACCCCCACAAACCACGCATTTTGGATCATTGCCGTGCGTAGCGGCGGCCTTCGCGCCGTCCCCGGCGAGATCCGCCACGCCGTTGATCGAGTTCCGGCCGTCAACACCCTTGCGGTCGGGCAGACTCGGGGAAAACCTGTCGAGGACCCCCACGGAAGAGGGTGGAACACGTGGACCGCTGCGTCGTCCTGGTGGACGCCGGATACCTGCTGGGCGCCGCCGCGAGCCTCCTCGCCGGAGAACCCTCCCGCTCCCGCATCACCGTCGACCACTCCGCCCTCATCCAGGGCCTGCGCGAACGCGCCGAAGCCGACACCCAGCAGCCCCTCCTGCGGATCTACTGGTTCGACGGAGCCCCCGACCGGGTCCCCCAGCCCGAACACCGCCGCCTGCGCGTCATGTCCCGCGTCACCGTCCGGCTCGGCGCCCTGACCCGCAGCGACGGCCGCTGGGCGCAGAAGGGCGTCGACGCCGCGATGCACGCCGAACTCACCGAACTCGCCCGCAACCGCGCCTGCTCCGACGTGGTCCTCGTCACCGGGGACGGCGACCTGCTCCCCGGGCTGATGTCCGCCAAGGAACACGGCGTCGCCGTCCACCTGTGGGCCGTACAGGCCGCCGACGGCGACTACAACCAGTCCGAGGACCTCGTCGCCGAGGCCGACGAGCGCCGCGTCCTCGACCGCGCCTGGATCACCCGCGCCGTCCGCGCCCGCGACCTCGCCGGACTCTGCGCCCCGCCGCCCGCACCCCGCCCCGAGATCGCCGCGATCCTCTCCGCGCCCCTGCCCGAGGCCGCCCTCGCCGAAGCCGCCCGCAACGGCGCCCCCGCCACCCCCGGGGACCGCCCGAACGGAGCACCCGTCCCGGCGCCCGCCACCGAAGGCGCCAAACCCGTCCCCACCCCCAAGGACCTCGCCGCACTGCGCGGCCCCGCCCCGGCCCCCGCCGCCTCCGCCGCCCAGAGCACCCCCAGCCCCGCTGGCAGCGCCCTGCGCTGGTCCTCCGACAAGGGCTGGATCGACCGCGCCGGCCCCCTCGGCGAACCCGCCGAGACCGCCTCCCTGCCCACCCTCGCCCAGCTCACCAGCGCCGAGCAGCGCTGGGCCGACCGCGAGGAGGACATCACCACCGTCGGAGGCGACCCCTTCGAAGTCGGCCAGGTCTTCGCCCGCCGCTGGATGGAACGCCTCCCCGAGGCCGCCCACCTGCAGAAACTGGCCACCATGTACCCGCGCGTCCCGCACCGCATCGACGGGGAGCTGCTGCGCTACGCCGCCCGCTTCGGGCTCCTCGCCCACAAGGACGACCAGATCGACGAGCACGACCGCTACGCCATCCGCGCCGGGTTCTGGCGGGAGATCGACGTGCGCGCCGCAGCCGAGCACGTCGGCGGCCCGACGGCCCCCGTCCCCGGGGCCGCGATGACCCCGGCGGCCGAGTAGGGCCGGAAGCCGCGTAGGCTGCTCCCTCGTGAGTACGGGCACAGCACAGGCAGGACCAACCACGTCGGCGGCCGCCGGAGCCGCGCCCGACGTGGTCTGCGCGGTGCGTGACCTGGTCAAGACGTACCCCGCCGTACGCGGCCGGCGCGGGGCTCCCGCCCTGCCCGAGACCCGGGCCAACGACGGCATCTCCCTGGAGGTCCGGCGCGGCGAGGTCTTCGGCCTGCTCGGCCCCAACGGCGCGGGCAAGTCCACCCTGGTCCGCCAGCTCACCGGCCTGCTGCGGCCCGACTCCGGCTCGGTGACCCTGCTCGGCCACGACCTCGTACGCCACCCCGGACGGGCCTCCCGGCTCCTCGCCTACCTCGGCCAGGAGTCCACCGCCCTCGACGAGCTCACCGTCGCCCTGGCCGCCGAGACCACCGGCCGGCTGCGCGGGCTCGGCCTGCGCGAGGCACGGGCCGCGCGGGACGCCGTACTGGAGGAGCTCGGACTCACCGAGATCGCCGCGCGCCCCCTCAAGAAGCTCTCCGGCGGACAGCGCCGGCTCGCCTGCTTCGCCACCGCGCTGGTCGGGGAGCGGCCGGTCCTCGTCCTCGACGAGCCCACGACCGGCATGGACCCGGTCGCCCGGCGGGCCGTCTGGGAGGCCGTGGACCGGCGGCGCCTGAGCCAGGGCGCCACCGTCCTGCTCGTCACCCACAACGTCATCGAGGCCGAGACCGTCCTCGACCGGGTCGCCGTCGTCGACCAGGGCAAGGTCATCGCCTGCGACACCCCGGCCGGGCTCAAGGCCCAGGTGTCCGACGAGGTCCGCCTGGAGCTGGTCTGGCGCACCGCCGCGCCGCTCGACGTCCCCGAGGTCGCCGCGCTCGCCCCGCGGGCCGCCGAGTCCGGCCGTCGCTGGGTGCTGCGGCTGGGACAGGAAGAGGCCCGCGCGGCCGTCGCCGCCGTCACCGGCGGCCCGGCCTTCGCCGCCCTCGACGATTTCACGTTGGCCACGCCGAGCCTTGAGGACGTGTACCTCGCGCTGGGCGGCCGGATGAAGGGTCTGGTCAAGTCGTGACCACCGCTGCCGCCGCCCCCGCCGGGGTGCTGGCCCCCAGGGCGCGGCTGTTCCCCGCCCTCGCCGCCGTCTACCGGGCCCAGCTGTCCCGAGCACGGGTGGCCCGCATCCCCCTGCTGTTCGTCGCCACGTTCCAGTCCGTCGGGATCATGATCCTGATGCGGGGCGTCGTGGACGGCGGCTCGGAGGCCAGGGCCGTCGTCGCGGGCTCCTCCGTCCTCGTCGTCGCCTTCGTCGCGCTGAACCTGCTCGCGCAGTACTTCGGCCAGCTGCGGGCCGGCGGCGGCCTCGACCACTACGCCACCCTGCCGGTGCCGCCCGCCTCGGTGGTGCTGGGCGCGGCCGCCGCGTACGCCTCCTTCACCCTGCCGGGGACCCTCGTCACGGCCGTCTTCGGCTGTGTGCTGTTCGGCCTGCCGATGGGCGGGCTGTGGATCCTGGCCGCCGTCGTGCCCCTGGCCGGGGCCGCGCTCGCCGGGCTCGGCGCCGCGCTGGGGCTGCTCGCGCCGCGCCAGGAGCTGGCCACGCTGGCCGGGCAGCTCGGCATGTCGGCGGCGCTGCTGCTCGGCGTGCTGCCGGCCGAGCGGATGCCGGAGCCCATCGTGTGGGCGCGGGACCTGCTGCCGTCCACGTACGGGGTCGAGGCCTTCGCGGAGACCTTCGCCCCGCACCCCGACTGGGCGGCCGTCCTCCTCGACCTCGGCGTGTGCGCCGCCGTCGGCGTGCTGTCGCTGGCCGTGGCCACCTGGGCCTACCGGCGGGCCGCGGTCCGCTGACGCCGGCGGCCGCCGCACCTGGCACGATGTGGGGGTGACCGAAGCCGTGACCCCGCAGCAGCAGCCCCCGACCGTGCCCGAGCTCCCCGAGCGGGAAGCCCCCGTCACCCCGGCGGAGATCCGCGACGCGGCCGCCGTCACCCTCGTGGTGGGCGTGTCCGGCGCGCTCCTCGGGCTGCTGTGGACGTGGCTCGCGCCGCGCGTGCAGTACGTCTCCAACGGTGAGGCCGTCTTCCTGCGCAACACCGAGAGCGAGGGGCGGATCGGTGCGGACGGCACCTTCTTCCTGCTGGCGCTCGGGCTCGGAGTGCTCAGCGGGGTCGCGGTGTTCCTGTGGCGCCGGCGCGGAGGCGTCCCGCTGGTGATCGGACTGGCCGTCGGCGCGTGCTTCGCCGCCCTGGTGGGGTGGCGGTTCGGGCTGTGGCTGGGCCCGGGCACGGACGTCCCGGCCGCCGCCGCCAAGGCGGGCAGGGGAGTGCCCTTCGACGCCCCGCTGCAGCTGCTCGCGCACGGGGTGCTGCTGGTGTGGCCGATGGCGGCCGTCGCCGTGCACCTGGGCCTGACGGCCCTGTGGGGGCCGCGCGAGCCGGAGCCCGAGCCGTGGGAGGGCACGTACCCGCCGCCGCACGTGCACGCCGACAGCGCTCCGCCGCAGGGCTGACCCGTCCGGAAGCCGGTCGCGCCGGGGCGCCGCCGGCGGCTACGGGCGGGCGATCGGGGCCAGGGTGGCTTCGGTGAGGGCGGCCAGGTCTGCGGGGGACAGCTCCACCTCCAGGCCCCGGCGGCCCGCCGAGACGCAGATCGTGGCGTGCGCCGACGCCGATGCGTCCAGCACCGTCCGCAGCCGGCGCCGCTGCCCCAGCGGGGAGATGCCGCCCCGGACGTAGCCCGTCGTCCGCTCCGCGAGCGCCGGGTCGGCCATCGCCGCCCGCTTCCCGCCCACCGCCGCCGCCAGTGCCTTCAGATCCAGCGAGCCCGAAACCGGCACCACCGCCACCGTCAGGGCCCCGTCCACGTCGGCGACCAGGGTTTTGAACACCTGGTCCGCGGAGACGCCCAGCGCCTCCGCCGCCTCCTCCCCGTACGAGGGGTGCGCCGGGTCGTGCTCGTAGGAGTGCGTGGTGAACGCGACGCCCGAGCCGGTCAGGGCGGTGATGGCCGGGGTGCCGGACGACTGCGGTTTCTTCTTCGCCATGGCCTCAGTTCGGGCTCGTAGGAGTGCGGGTCAGGTCCACCGCCGGCAAGGACGGCAGGTGGCGGATGACCGCCGTTTCCGCACGGAGCAGCTTGAGCTCCTCCGCCAGCCGGGTCGCCGTGTCCGGGGCCTGGAGCAGCCGCTGCTTCGACGGCGTGTCCAGCACGGCCGCGGCCGCCACCAGGTACGACACCACCGACGGCTCGTCCGGCAGGTCCGGCGTCGACGCCAGCGAGCGCTCGCGGGCCCCCGCCAGCCGCTTCTGGTAGCTGCGGAACGCCCGCAGGACCCCTTCGGACAGGGCGCCCGCGCCCTCGCCCGCGTCCTCGGCGAGCTCCTCCAGCTCCGCGACCAGGAACGGTCCCGACGCGTCGACCGACAGCAGCCGCACCCGGGTGGTGCCGGTGGCCAGCACCTCGAAGCTGCCGTCCTCCCGCTCCCGGATCGTCGCCGCGTCCGCGATGCAGCCCACCCGGTGGAACGCCTGGACCGGGTCGGGGCCGAAGCCGGCTCCCGGGCCCTTCTCGGGCAGCGCCGTCTGGTCCGGCAGCCCGGGCGCCGTCGGGGCCACCTCCCGGCCGTCGCGGATCGCGACGACCGCGAACCGGCGCGGCTCGTCCTCCCCGGTCTTCAGCAGCTCGCGCATCATGGCGCGATACCGCTCCTCGAAGACGTTCAGCGGCAGCACGAGGCCCGGGAACAGCACCGAGTTCAGCGGGAAGAGGGGCAGGCGAACGGTGGTCACGAGGCACAGGGTAGTGGCCGGAAGGCCCGGGCCGTCACCCGTTAACCCCGCCTCAGCAGCCGCGACGCGCCCGCCGCCACCGTCGTGGCGAGGATCCACCCGAGCAGCACCAGCGCCGTCGAACCCCACTGCCAGCCGCCGTCCAGCCTCCACTGGCCCTGCTGGCCGAGATCGATGACCGGCAGCAGGAGGTCCAGCGCGTACAGGGCGGCGTCCCACCGCGGGTGCTCCTCCGCCTTGATCGGCGCCGGCTCCCGCCGCAGGAACAGCAGGGTGCCCGCCGCCCACAGCACCGCCATCCACAGCGCCGCCCGCCCCGGCCGGTACCCGTACACCACCGTCCAGTCCTGGAGGTACCCCCAGGCCCGCGCCGCCGGCGGCAGCGTGGCCCGGCGGCGCCGCTGCTTGGCCACCAGCACCTCCCGGGCGCCGGAATCCTCCCCGCCGGCCCGCAGTACGGCGGCCAGCCGCTCGTACGGCTCCGGCGAGTACTCGGGAGTGGCCGCCTCCAGCCACTCCAGGCGGCGGGAGAGCGGGAAGTGGCCCCGCGGCGCGAGCTCCTCGTACACGAAGCCCTCCATGGACACCCGGCCCCGGCCCGGCCAGCTCGTGGACCGGTCGACGAGCTTGACCACCTTCGCCCCCGAGACCACCACCCGCCCCCGCTCCGGCGCCTCCCCTACGAACCGCAGCTCGGGCGTCTGGACCCGCCGCAGCGACACCTCCTGCTCGGGACGCAGCTCGAAGCGGGCACCGTAGAAGTCCACCGAGTCCCCGAAACGGCCGTCGTCCAGCCGCAGCCCGCCCCGGCACTCGAAGTGCTGCGACGGCCCGCCGGTCGTCGGCGTCTGGCTCCAGTCGTACGGCCGGTCCGGATCGCCCGTCGGCGAGGCCAGGCCGATGGACGTCAGGTAGAGGGTCCGCTCGACGGCCAGGGTCGGGGCGTTCAGCGCCCGCCGGCCGTAGCGGTTGCTCAGCCGCGCCCCGCGCAGGCTCATCGAGGCGCCGACCTTCGCCCCGCGCAGGCTCACCTCGCCGTGCGTCTCCAGCATGTCGGCCTGGAGGTCCTGCGCCACCGCCATCCCGTCCGCGGCGATGGCCCGGCCCCGCCCGTCCCGCCGCACCACCGCGTGACTGATCAGCAGGTCCGTGCCGATCTGCGCGTCGGTCAGCCGGAGGCCGCCCGCGACCCGGCAGCGTGCGAGGTGCAGGTCGCCCTCGGTGTGCAGCCGCGCCCCCTCCAGCCGGGGTATCGCGCAGTTGTCCAGCCGCAGCGTGCCGAAGCGGGTCTCGGACACCTGGATCTCGCCGTCGAAGCGGCACGAGCGGATCTCCACGTACGGGGCCACCGTGCCACCGGACAGATCCAGCCGCCCGGTGATCTGCGCGCCGCGCAGCTTCAGGCACCCGACCCGCCCGGGCACCGGCGCCGGCCCGGCCAGCAGCAGGTGCGCCACGACCTCCGCCCGGACCCGCCGCTCGGGGCCCCAGACCCGGTCGGCGTGCGGATCGTCCAGGCCGGCGGTGTGCGCACCGAGATCACAGACGGTGCCCGCCCGGAACGTCTCCCACATCCGCTCCTCGGCCTCGGTGAGACCGTCCGGCCGTCCGTCCCCGTGCGCTTCGGTCATGGCAGCCCCCCCGCTGTCATTCATGTGTACGAGAACGCTAAGGGGCACCGGTGACATCCGGGACGTGTATCAGCCAGTGATACGGGCGGACGGCGGTGGGAGACGGTCTGAGAGAATTGGGGGGTGATCTCTCGTATCGACCTGCGCGGTGACGCCCTCCCCGAGGGCGGCGCCCTGCGCGACCTGCTGCCCCGTGCCGAGTTCGACGTGGAAGCCGCCCTGGAGAAGGTGCGGCCCATCTGCGAGGACGTCCATCATCGTGGCACGGCGGCGCTGATCGAGTACGCGCAGAAGTTCGACGGGGTCGAGCTCACGCAGGTCCGGGTACCCGCGGAGGCCCTCAAGGCCGCCCTGGAACAGCTGGACCCGGCCGTCCGCGCCGCCCTGGAGGAGTCCATCCGGCGCGCCCGGATCGTGCACCGCAACCAGCGCCGCACCGAGCACACCACCCAGGTGGTCCCCGGCGGCACCGTGACCGAGAAGTGGGTTCCCGTCGAGCGCGTCGGCCTGTACGCGCCCGGCGGCCGCTCCGTGTACCCGTCGTCCGTCGTGATGAACGTGGTCCCGGCCCAGGAGGCGGGCGTCGAGTCGATCGCGCTCGCGTCCCCGCCGCAGAAGGAGTTCGGCGGCCTGCCGCACCCCACCATCCTGGCGGCCTGCGCGCTGCTCGGCGTGGACGAGGTGTACGCGGCCGGCGGCGCCGTGGCCGTCGCGATGTTCGCGTACGGCACCGAGGACTGCCTGCCGGTCAACATGGTCACCGGCCCCGGCAACATCTGGGTCGCCGCCGCCAAGCGCTACTTCACCGGCAGGATCGGCATCGACACCGAGGCCGGCCCCACCGAGATCGCCGTCCTCGCGGACTCCACCGCCGACCCGGTGCACGTCGCCGCCGACCTGATCAGCCAGGCCGAGCACGACCCGCTGGCCGCCGCCGTCCTCGTCACGGACTCCGCGGAGCTCGCGGAAGCCGTCGAGAAGGAGCTGGAGCCGCAGGTCGCCGCGACCAAGCACGTCGAGGACCGGATCAAGCCCGCCCTCGCCGGCAAGCAGTCCGCGATCGTCCTGGTCGACAGCCTGGAGGACGGCCTCAAGGTCGTCGACGCGTACGGCGCCGAGCACCTGGAGATCCAGACCGCCGACGCCGCCGCCTGGGCCGCCCGCGTCCGCAACGCCGGCGCGATCTTCGTCGGCCCCTGGGCGCCGGTATCCCTCGGCGACTACTGCGCCGGCTCCAACCACGTCCTGCCCACCGGCGGCTGCGCCTGCCACTCCTCGGGCCTGTCCGTGCAGTCCTTCCTGCGCGGCATCCACATCGTCGACTACACGCGCGACGCCCTCGCCGAGGTCACCCACCACGTGGTGACCCTCGCCGAGGCCGAGGACCTGCCCGCCCACGGCGCCGCCCTCAAGGCCCGCTTCGGATGGAAGGTCCCCGGCCAGTGAGCACCATCGGCATCGACGACCTCCCCATCCGGGACGAGCTCCGCGGCAAGACCCCGTACGGCGCCCCCCAGCTCGACGTTCCCGTCCAGCTGAACACCAACGAGAACCCGTACGAGCTGCCCGAGCCGCTGGTGCGGCGCATCGCCGAGCGCGTCGCCGAGGCGGCCCGCACCCTCAACCGCTACCCCGACCGGGACGCGGTCGAGCTGCGCACCCAGCTCGCCGCCTACCTCACCCGTACGGGCAAGCACCCCGTCGCCAAGGAGAACGTCTGGGCCGCCAACGGCTCCAACGAGGTCCTCCAGCAGCTGCTCCAGACCTTCGGCGGCCCGGGGCGCACGGCGATCGGCTTCGAGCCCTCGTACTCGATGCACGCGCTCATCGCGCGCGGCACCGGCACCGGCTGGATCTCCGGCCCGCGCCACGAGGACTTCACCATCGACGTGGAGGCGGCCGGTCAGGCGATCGCCGAGAACGCCCCCGACGTCGTCTTCATCACCTCGCCCAACAACCCCACGGGCACCGCGGTCGACGCGGAGACGGTCCTCGCCCTCTACGAGGCCGCCCAGGCCGCCAAGCCGTGCCTGGTCGTCGTGGACGAGGCGTACGTGGAGTTCTCCCACCGCGACTCCCTCCTCCCGCTGATCGAGGGCCGCCCGTGTCTGGTGGTCTCCCGGACCATGTCCAAGGCCTTCGGCGCCGCGGGCCTGCGCCTGGGCTACCTCGCCGCGCACCCCGCCGTGGTCGACGCCGTGCAGCTCGTACGCCTGCCGTACCACCTGTCCGCCGTCACCCAGGCGACCGCGCTGGCCGCCCTGGAGCACACCGACACCCTGCTCGGCTACGTCGAGCAGCTCAAAGCCGAACGGGACCGCCTCGTCACCGAGCTGCGGGCCATCGGCTACGAGGTCACCGAGTCCGACGCGAACTTCATCCAGTTCGGGAAGTTCGAGGACTCCCACACCGCCTGGCAGAAGATCCTCGACCAGGGCGTCCTGGTCCGGGACAACGGCGTACCGGGCCGGCTGCGGGTCACCGCGGGCACCCCGGCCGAGAACGACGCGTTCCTTGAAGCGGTTCGCGCACTGAAGAAGGAGCAGCAGGCATGAGCCGCATCGGACGGGTCGAGCGGACCACGAAGGAGACCTCGGTCCTCGTCGAGATAAACCTCGACGGCACCGGCCGGGTCGACGTCTCCACCGGCGTGGGCTTCTACGACCACATGCTCGACCAGCTCGGCCGCCACGGCCTCTTCGACCTCACGGTCAAGACGGACGGCGACCTGCACATCGACAGCCACCACACCATCGAGGACACCGCCCTCGCGCTGGGCGCCGCCTTCAAGCAGGCCCTCGGCGACAAGGTGGGCATCTACCGCTTCGGCAACTGCACCGTCCCGCTGGACGAGTCCCTCGCCCAGGTGACCGTCGACCTCTCCGGCCGCCCCTACCTGGTGCACACCGAGCCCGAGAACATGGCGCCGATGATCGGCGCGTACGACACGACGATGACCCGGCACATCCTGGAGTCCTTCGTGGCCCAGGCGCAGATCGCCCTGCACGTGCACGTCCCGTACGGCCGCAACGCCCACCACATCGTGGAGTGCCAGTTCAAGGCCCTCGCCCGGGCCCTGCGCTACGCCGCCGAGTTCGACCCGCGCGCCGCCGGGATCCTGCCCTCCACGAAGGGCGCCCTCTAGCAGTGAACGGCCTGAACACCATCCTGATCGTCCTCGGCCTGTTCCTGGCCGGGGGCGTCTACTCCTTCCAGAAGCAGAAGATGCCCAAGTCGGTGATCATTCTGCTCGCCCTCGGCTCCGCGATGTGTCTGGCCGCGGGAGTCCTGCGAATCCAGGGGATTTGGGAATGAGCGCCAAGAAGAACGTCGTCGTCTTCGACTACGGCTTCGGCAACGTCCGCTCCGCCGAGCGCGCCCTCGCGCGCGTCGGCGCGGACGTCGAGATCACCCGCGACTACGACAAGGCCATGGACGCCGACGGCCTCCTCGTGCCCGGCGTCGGCGCCTTCTCCGCCTGCATGCAGGGCCTCAAGGACGCGCGCGGCGACTGGATCATCGGCCGCAGGCTGTCCGGCGGGCGCCCCGTCATGGGCATCTGCGTCGGCATGCAGATCCTCTTCGAGCGCGGCATCGAGCACGGCGTGGAGACCGAGGGCCTCGACGAGTGGCCCGGCACCGTCAGCCCGCTGAAGGCCCCGGTCGTGCCCCACATGGGCTGGAACACCGTGGAGGCCGCGCCCGGCAGCCAGGCCTTCGCCGGGCTGGACGCGGACGCCCGCTTCTACTTCGTGCACTCCTACGCGGCCCACGACTGGACGCTGGAGGTCACCAACCCCAGGATCAAGGGGCCCAAGGTCACCTGGGCCACGCACGGCGAGCGGTTCGTCGCGGCGGTGGAGAACGGCGCCCTGTGGGCCACCCAGTTCCACCCCGAGAAGTCCGGCGACGCCGGTGCCCAGCTCCTCACCAACTGGATCGAGACCCTCTGATGCCGAACACGCTTGAACTGCTCCCCGCGGTCGACGTCCGCGACGGTCAGGCCGTACGCCTCGTGCACGGTGTGTCGGGCAGCGAGACCTCCTACGGCTCCCCGCTGGAGGCGGCCCTCGCGTGGCAGGCCTCCGGCGCCGAGTGGCTGCACCTCGTCGACCTGGACGCCGCCTTCGGCACCGGCGACAACCGCGCCCTGGTCGCCGAGATCACCCGCGCCATGGACATCAAGGTCGAGCTGTCCGGCGGCATCCGCGACGACGCCACGCTCGCCGCGGCCCTCGCCACCGGCTGCACCCGCGTCAACCTCGGCACCGCCGCCCTGGAGACCCCCGAGTGGGCCGCCAAGGCCATCGCCGAGCACGGCGACAGGATCGCCATCGGCCTCGACGTGCGCGGCACCACCCTCAAGGGCCGCGGCTGGACCAGCGAGGGCGGCGACCTCTACGAGACCCTCGCCCGCCTGGACTCCGAGGGCTGCGCCCGCTACGTCGTCACCGACATCGGCAAGGACGGCACCCTCACCGGCCCCAACCTGGAGCTGCTGCGGAACGTCTGCGCCGCCACCGACCGGCCCGTCGTCGCCTCCGGCGGCGTCTCCTCCCTGGACGACCTGCGGGCCCTGTCCGAGCTCGTCCCGCTCGGCGTCGAGGGCGCCATCGTCGGCAAGGCCCTGTACGCCAAGGCGTTCACCCTGGAAGAGGCCCTGGAGGCGGTCCGCGCATGAGCTCCTCCGACATCCGCCGCATCTCCTCCGGCGGCCCCTACGAGGACGTCATCGGGTACTCCCGCGCCGTCGCCCTCCCCAACGGCCTGGTCCTCGTCTCCGGCTGCACCGCCGCCGACGCGGGCGGCCCGTACGACCAGACGGTCAAGGCCTTCGAGACCGCCTTCAAGGCCCTCGCCGAGGCGGGCCTCGGCCCCGAGGACGTGGTCCGCACCCGCATGTACCTGACGCACGCCCGGGACGTGGACGAGGTGGGCCGCGCCCACAAGGCGCTGTTCGACACCGTCCGCCCCGCCGCCACGATGCTCATCGTCTCCGGGTTCGTCGACCCGGGCATGGTCGTCGAGGTCGAGGTCGAGGCGTTCAAGGAGGTCGCGCGATGACCCTCGCCGTACGCGTGATCCCCTGCCTGGACGTGGACAACGGCCGGGTCGTCAAGGGCGTCAACTTCCAGAACCTGCGCGACGCCGGCGACCCGGTGGAGATGGCCAAGCTCTACGACGCCGAGGGCGCCGACGAGCTGACCTTCCTCGACATCACCGCGTCCTCCGGCAACCGCGAGACCACCTACGACGTGGTCCGGCGCACCGCCGAGCAGGTCTTCATCCCGCTCACCGTGGGCGGCGGCGTCCGCACCGCCGACGACGTCGACAAGCTGCTGCGGGCCGGCGCCGACAAGGTCGGCGTCAACACCGCGGCCATCGGCCGGCCCGAGCTCATCCAGGAGATCGCCGAGCGCTTCGGCCGCCAGGTCCTCGTCCTGTCGGTCGACGCCCGCCGCACCGAGTCGGGATCCTTCGAGGTCACCACCCACGGCGGCCGCCGGGGCACCGGCATCGACGCCGTCGAATGGGCGCACCGCGCGGCCGAACTGGGCGCCGGGGAGATCCTGCTGAACTCCATGGACGCCGACGGCACGAAGGACGGCTACGACACCGAGATGATCGCCGCCGTGCGCCGGCACGTCACGGTCCCGGTGATCGCCTCCGGCGGCGCCGGGAAGCTGGAGCACTTCCCGCCCGCGATCGACGCGGGCGCCGACGCGGTCCTCGCCGCCTCCGTGTTCCACTTCGGCGACCTGCGGATCTCCGAGGTCAAGTCGGCCCTCCGGGAAGCCGGCCACCCGGTCCGCTGACCCGCCCGCCGGTCCCGGCCGCCCTTCACGGGGCGGCCGGGCCGCCGGCCGCCTCAGATGCCGAGCTGGGCGACCGTCAGCTTGGCCACGGCCTCCTTCTCGCCGTCCAGCTCCACCGCGGCGGAGTTCTGGCGGCCGAAGCAGAACAGCGTCAGCTCGCCCGGCTCCCCGGTCACCGTCACCACCGGCACGCCCTTGTGCGCCACCGCCGTACGCCCGTCCGGGCGGCGCAGCACCAGTCCCACGGGGGAGCGGCGGCCCGTGAGCCGGGCCAGCTTCTCCAGCCGCGCCCAGAGCGCGTCCGAGAACACCGGGTCCAGCGTCCGCGGCGACCAGTCCGGCTGCGCGCGCCGCACGTCCTCCGCGTGGACGTAGAACTCCACCGCGTTCGCGGCCTCGTCGATCTGTTTCAGCGCGTACACGGACAGCTTCGGCGGGCCGGTGCGGATCAGCTGGATCAGCTCCTCGTACGGCTTGGCCGTGTACTCGGCCATCGCCCGGTCGAGGCGGTCCTTCAGCACGTTCAGCAGCAGTCCGCCGGCCGCGTCCGGGCGGCGCTCGCGCACCACCACGTGCGCCGCCAGGTCCCGGCAGGTCCAGCCGGCGCACAGCGTCGGCGCCTCGGGTCCCGCCGCCTCCAAAAGGTCCGCCAGCAGCAGGCGTTCACGCTTCGCATGGGTAGACATGCGGGCCAGCCTACGACCGGAACCCGCCCCGCGGCCGCTCATCAGGCGGACGGTGATCCGTAACAGGTCCTTCCGCGCGGCACAATGGGGCCCATGAGTACGTCCTCCCTCGACCCCGCCGTCGCCGCCCGCCTCAAGCGCTCCGCGGACGGCCTGGTTCCGGCCATCGCCCAGCAGTACGACACCGGTGAGGTGCTCATGCTCGGCTGGATGGACGACGAGGCCCTGCACCGCACCCTCACCACCGGCCGCTGCACCTACTGGTCCCGCAGCCGGCAGGAGTACTGGGTCAAGGGGGACACCTCGGGCCACTTCCAGTACGTGAAGTCCGTCGCCCTCGACTGCGACGCGGACACCGTGCTCGTCAAGGTCGACCAGGTCGGCGCCGCCTGCCACACGGGCGCCCGCACCTGCTTCGACGCCGATGTCCTTTTCAGCGACGCCCGCTAGCCAGTTAGGGTCCCACCCCATGGATCTCGAGACGTTCCGCAAGCTCGCGGCCGACCGCCGCGTCATCCCGGTGAGCCGCCGGCTGCTCGCCGACGGGGACACCCCCGTCGGGCTCTACCGGAAGCTGGCCGCCGAACGCCCCGGCACCTTCCTGCTGGAATCGGCCGAGAACGGCCGCTCCTGGTCCCGCTACTCCTTCGTCGGAGTCCGCAGCGACGCCACCCTCACCGTCAAGGACGGCCAGGCCCACTGGATCGGCACCCCGCCCGTCGGCGTCCCCGTCGACGGCGACCCGCTGGAGGCCCTGCGCGCCACCGTCGAGGCCCTGCACACCCCCCGCGACCTCGCGGGCGGAATGCCGCCCTTCACCGGGGGCATGGTCGGCTACCTCGGCTACGACATCGTCCGCCGCCTGGAGCGTATCGGCGACCACACCGAGGACGACCTGGAGCTCCCCGAGCTGACCATGCTCCTCACCTCCGACCTGGCGGTCCTCGACCACTGGGACGGCACCGTCCTGCTCATCGCCAACGCGATCAACCACAACGCCCTCGACTCGGGCGCCGACGAGGCCCACGCGGACGCCGTCGCCCGCCTCGACGCGATGGAGGCCGACCTCGCGCGGCCCGCGCCCTACGCGCCCGCCGCGCTCCCCGAGTCCGAGCTGCCGCCGTTCGACGCGCTGTGGGGCGGCGAGAAGTACCAGACCGCCGTCGAGGACATCAAGGAGCGCATCCGGGCCGGCGAGGCCTTCCAGGTGGTGCCCTCGCAGCGGTTCGAGACCCCCTGCCACGCCTCCGCGCTGGACGTGTACCGGGTCCTGCGGGCCACCAACCCCTCCCCGTACATGTACCTCTTCCGCTTCGAGAACGGCTTCGACGTGGTCGGGTCCAGCCCCGAGGCGCTGGTCAAGGTCGAGGACGGCCGGGCCATGGTCCACCCCATCGCCGGCACCCGCCACCGGGGCGCGACCCCGCAGGAGGACAACGACCTCGCCGAGGAGCTGCTGGCCGACCCCAAGGAGCGCGCCGAGCACCTCATGCTCGTCGACCTGGGCCGCAACGACCTGGGCCGGGTCTGCGAGCCGGGCTCGGTGGAGGTCGTCGACTTCATGAGCATCGAGCGCTACTCGCACGTCATGCACATCGTGTCCACCGTCACCGGACGCGTCGCCGAGGGCAAGTCCGCCTTCGACGTGCTCACCGCCTGCTTCCCCGCCGGCACCCTCTCGGGCGCGCCCAAGCCGCGGGCCATGCAGATCATCGAGGAGCTGGAGCCCTCCCGCCGGGGCCTGTACGGCGGCTGCGTCGGCTACCTCGACTTCGCCGGGGACTCCGACACGGCCATCGCCATCCGCACCGCGCTGCTGCGCGACGGCACGGCGTACGTGCAGGCCGGGGCCGGCGTGGTCGCGGACTCGGTGCCCGAGCTGGAGGACCGGGAGTGCCGCAACAAGGCCGCCGCCGTGCTCCGGGCCGTCGGAGCGGCGAACCGCCTCCACCGCGGCTGAGGCCGTAAGGGATAGTGGGGTACGTGAGTGCCGTACCCCACCCCCGCAACGAGGCCGAGGCCCCCGACAGCAGCACCGGCCGCCGCACCGTGGCCGTCGCCCTGCTGCTCGGCGCGCTCGGCGCCACCGTCGTCCTGCTCGCCTCCGGCCGCACGTGGGCCCGGGGCAGCGCCGCCATCGGGGGCGGGACCCTGCCGCTGACCGCGGACGGGCGGGCCGTCACGGGCCTGCCCGCGGCCCTGGCCATCGTCGGCCTCGCGGCCCTGGTCGCGGTGTTCGCCGTACGCGGCCCCGGCCGGCTGCTGGTCTCCGGGCTGCTCGCGCTGAGCGGCCTGGGCGCCGCCCTGGCCGCGGTGGCCGCCGCCGGCGACCGGCGGGCGCTGGACGAGCGGGCCGCCACCGCGACCGCCGACACCGCCGCCCGGGTGGTCGACCTGAGCCATACGGCGTGGCCGTACGTCACCGCCTCCGGCGCGGCCCTGATCCTGCTCGCGGGGCTGCTCGCACTGCGCTTCGGCCGCAGCTGGCCCGCGATGGGAGGCCGCTACGAGCGCGACGGCAGTCCGCGCGGGCGGACCCCCGCCCCGGTGGACCCGGACCGGCCCGAGGACCTGTGGAAGGCCCTGGACCGAGGCGAGGACCCCACCCGCTAGACGGCACCCGCCGGAGATCGCCACCCGCTGGAGAATCCGGCGGCCCGGTGCGGGACAATGACAGCGGAAGCGCGACACAGAGCGCGCTCCCTACACAGCTTGAGACAGAGCAACGAGGAGCAACTCATGGCGGGCACGAGCCACGGACACACCCCGGCCGCCTGGACCGGTGTCATCATCGCCTTCATCGGTTTCTGCGTCTCCGGCGCTTTCATGGTGCTGGCGAACCCGCTCGGGTTCTGGGCCGGCCTGGTCGTCGTCGCGCTCGGCGGTGTCGTCGGCATGGCGATGCGTGCGGCGGGCATGGGCGCGCCGAAGGCCACCCACCGCGACCTCGCCGAGGTCATCGCCGCCAACCGGGTTCCCGCCAAGGTCTGAGCGCGGTCCCGCGGGTCCGCCGGCCCGCGGTTCGAAAGGCGCGGCCCGTCGGGCTGCGCCTTTTGTCATGAGCGGAGAGAATCAGCGGGTGGACGCCTCTCGCACCGACGCCGCGGCGCACGCGGCGCGCCCCGCGCACCCCGTACACGCGGCGGAGAGCGCGCACGCCGTCCCCGGGCCGCAGCCGGCCGCCCCGGCGCCCGTACGGCCCTCCCGGGCCCGGCGGCTCGCCGCCCCCGTGCTGACCCTGGCCGGGGCGGTGGCGGCGTTCGCGTACGTGGGCGCCGTGGATCCCAACGAACCCGGGCACTATCCGGTCTGCCCGCTCTTCCGGCTGACCGGGGTGCTGTGCCCGGGCTGCGGCGGGCTGCGCAGCGCGCACGCCTTCGCGACCGGAGACCTGGCGGGCGCCCTGGGCGCCAATGCCGTGGCGGTGGCCGGCTACCTGGTCTTCGCCGGGTTCACGGCCCTGTGGCTGCTGCGGGCCTTCCGCGGCGGGCCGGCCCCCGGGATCGCCCTGCGGCCGGCGTACTGGTGGGGGATCGGGGCCCTGGTCCTGGCCTTCTCGATTGTCCGGAACCTCCCGTTCGGTTCCGCCCTGGCCCCCTGACCTCAAGGGGGGCCTGGCAAGGACTACGGGAAGGCCATATTCCGAGTGTCCAGTCCATGGGAAACCGGGAACTCCGTGCGGAGGCCGTGGCGACCTGCGGATACCATTTGAGTGTCGACCTTGCAGAGGTACTTGTCCGCAAGGCGGCCGACCGTCATCAACCCGGAAGGGGGCCGCTCGCGTGAGTGTGCTCGACGAGATCATCGAAGGGGTCCGCGAAGACCTTGCCGAACGGCAGGCCCGCGTGAGCCTCGACGAGCTCAAGGAGCGTGCCGCCAAGGCGCCCCAGGCCAAGGACGGTGTCGCCGCACTGCGCGGCGACGGCGTCAAGGTGATCTGCGAGGTCAAGCGCTCCAGCCCCTCCAAGGGCGCGCTGGCCGCGATCGCGGATCCGGCCGGGCTCGCCGCCGATTACGAGGCCGGCGGAGCGGCGGTCATCTCCGTCCTCACCGAGCAGCGCCGCTTCGGCGGCTCGCTCGCCGACCTGGAGGCCGTCCGCGCCCGCGTGGACATCCCGATCCTGCGCAAGGACTTCATCGTCACGGCGTACCAGCTGTGGGAGGCCCGCGCCTACGGCGCCGACCTCGTGCTGCTGATCGTCGCGGCCCTGGAGCAGGAGGCCCTGGTCTCCCTCATCGAGCGGGCCGAGTCCATCGGCCTCACCCCGCTCGTGGAGGTGCACGACGAGGAGGAGATCGAGCGTGCCGTCGCCGCCGGCGCCAAGATCATCGGCGTCAACGCGCGCAACCTGAAGGACCTCAAGGTCGACCGCTCCACCTTCGAGCGGGTCGTCGGAGAGATCCCGGCCCACATCGTGAAGGTCGCCGAGTCCGGCATCCGCGGACCGCACGACCTGATCGCCTACGCCAACGAGGGCGCCGACGCCGTCCTCGTCGGGGAGTCCCTGGTCACCGGACGCGACCCGAAGGCGGCCGTGGCCGACCTCGTGGCCGCCGGCGCCCACCCCGCCCTGCGCCACGGGCGGAGCTGACCACGGCCATGCCCCCCGCCTCCTCCTCCGTCCGCACCCGCCCGGGCCACGGCCCGGCCGGCGTGCCGACGGCGCACGCGCCGCTGGCGCGCGGCTGCCGCCCCCGCGGCTGCCGCGCCCCGGCCCGCCGCGTGCACGGCAGGCGGGTGCGCTACGTGATCGGCTCCGAGCCCGGACAGGTCAACGGCATGCGATGGCGCGGCACGACCGCGTCGTAACGGCGGCCCTCCCGGCCCGGTACCCCTGACGTACCGGCCGCGGGCGCCCGTGTCCGGCCCCCGCCCCTCCCGTGGGCGCGGGCCGTCCCGTCCGTACGCCGCCCACCCCTCCCAGCGGGGTGCGCGGGCGACGGACCGGCGGCGCAATACGGTGCATCCAGCCCGCGTCGAGCGAAGCCTCGCATTCCGTACCCGTAGGAGTAGTGGCACATGTCCACCAGCTCGTTCTTCATCCCGGACCCGGAGGGTCACGTCCCCAACACCGAGGGCTATTTCGGTGACTTCGGCGGCAAGTTCATCCCGGAGGCCCTCGTCGCCGCCGTGGACGAGGTCGCCGTCGAGTACGAGAAGGCCAAGGGCGACCCGGCCTTCGCCGCCGAGCTCAACGACCTGATGGTCAACTACACGGGCCGGCCCAGCGCCCTCACCGAGGTGCCCCGGTTCGCCGAGCACGCGGGCGGCGCCCGGATCTTCCTCAAGCGCGAGGACCTCAACCACACCGGCTCGCACAAGATCAACAACGTGCTGGGCCAGGCGCTGCTCACCAAGCGCATGGGCAAGACCCGCGTCATCGCCGAGACCGGCGCCGGCCAGCACGGCGTGGCCACCGCCACCGCCTGCGCCCTCTTCGGCCTCGACTGCACCATCTACATGGGCGAGATCGACACCCAGCGCCAGGCCCTCAACGTCGCCCGCATGCGCATGCTCGGCGCCGAGGTCATCGCCGTGAAGTCCGGCTCCCGGACCCTCAAGGACGCCATCAACGAGGCGTTCCGCGACTGGGTCGCCAACGTGGACCAGACCCACTACCTCTTCGGCACCGTCGCCGGCCCCCACCCCTTCCCGGCCATGGTCCGCGACTTCCACCGTGTCATCGGCGTCGAGGCCCGCCGCCAGATCATCGAGCGCGCCGGCCGGCTGCCCGACGCCGTCGCCGCGTGCGTCGGCGGCGGCTCCAACGCCATCGGCCTCTTCCACGCCTTCATCCCGGACGCCGACGTCCGCCTGGTCGGCTTCGAGCCCGCCGGACACGGCGTGGAGACCGGCGAGCACGCCGCCACCCTCACCGCGGGCGAGCCCGGCATCCTGCACGGCTCCCGCAGCTACGTCCTCCAGGACGAGGAGGGCCAGATCACCGAGCCCTACTCCATCTCCGCCGGTCTGGACTACCCGGGCATCGGCCCCGAGCACTCCTACCTCAAGGACAGCGGCCGCGGCGAGTACCGCGCGGTCACCGACGACGCCGCCATGCAGGCCCTGCGCCTGCTGTCGCGCACCGAGGGCATCATCCCGGCCATCGAGTCGGCGCACGCCCTCGCGGGCGCCCTCGACCTGGGCAAGGAGCTGGGCAAGGACGGCCTGATCGTCGTCAACCTGTCCGGCCGCGGCGACAAGGACATGGACACGGCGGCCCGCTACTTCGGGCTGTACGACGGCGAGGGCGCCGAGGGGGAAACGAAGTGACCACGGGCAACATCCAGCTGCTGAGCGACACCCTCGCCAAGGCGAAGTCCGAGGACCGCGCGGCCCTCGTCGCCTACCTCCCGGCCGGCTTCCCGACCGTCGACGGCGGCATCGAGGCCGCCAAGGCGGTCATCGCGGGCGGCGCCGACGTCGTCGAGATCGGCCTGCCGCACAGCGACCCCGTCCTGGACGGCGCCGTCATCCAGACCGCCGACGACATCGCC
This sequence comes from Streptomyces sp. NPDC043896, assembly GCF_056435605.1. Classification (NCBI taxonomy): domain Bacteria; kingdom Bacillati; phylum Actinomycetota; class Actinomycetes; order Kitasatosporales; family Streptomycetaceae; genus Streptomyces; species Streptomyces sp. NPDC043896. The sequence continues at coordinate 63,655 of NZ_JBWKEE010000007.1, read as the reverse complement.
CTGCGCGGCGGCGTCAAGATCGCCGACGTGCTCCGCACCGTCCGCGAGGCCTTCGAGGCCACCGGGGTCCCGATCCTGGTCATGACGTACTGGAACCCGATCGACCGCTACGGCGTCGAGCGCTTCACCGCCGAACTGGCGGCCGCCGGCGGCGCGGGCTGCATCCTGCCCGACCTGCCGGTCCAGGAGTCCGCGCTGTGGCGGGAGCACGCCGCCAAGCACGGTCTGGCGACCGTCTTCGTCGTGGCCCCCAGCAGCAAGGACGAGCGCCTGGCGACCATCACCGCCGCCGGCTCCGGCTTCGTCTACGCCGCCTCCCTGATGGGCGTCACCGGCACCCGCGAGTCCGTCGGCGACGAGGCCCAGGAGCTGGTCCGCCGCACCCGGGCCACCACCGAGCTGCCCGTCTGCGTGGGCCTGGGCGTCTCCAACGCCGTACAGGCCAAGCAGGTCGCGGGCTTCGCCGACGGTGTGATCGTCGGCTCGGCCTTCGTGAAGCTGCTCCTGGACGCCCCCGACCTGCCGGCGGGCCTGTCCGCCGTGCGGGCCCTGGCGGGCGAGCTTGCGGAAGGCGTACGCAGGTCCTGACCCAGCGCGGGCCCGGAACGAGGTTCTGTAGCCCGATCGGGTGGATTCGACGGCGGGGAGGCACGCGAGTGCCTCCCCGCTTCGTTTGGCGGAACGTGAGCGAGAAGAACGGCGGTGCGAACCGCGATGCGACGAAACGATCGGCCCGGGAGCGACTCCAGGAGGAGCGCGAGCGGCAGAAGAGCCGGGACAAGCGCCGGCGGACCTTCCTGGTCGCCGGAGCGGTCGTCGGCGTGCTCGGCCTGGCCGCCGTCGTCGGCGTGATCGCGGCCAACGCCGGGAAGGGCGACAAGTCCGCCAAGTCCGGCCCGGTGGCCGCGCCCTCCGGAGCCACCGGCAAGGACGCGCTCGCCATCCAGACCGGGGGGAACGAGGCCAAGTCCACCCTGACGGTCTGGGAGGACTTCCGCTGCCCCGCCTGCAAGGCCTTCGAGGACAACTACCGCACCACCATCCACGAGCTGGAGGCCAAGGGGCTGCTCAAGGTCGAGTACCACCTGGTCACCCTGATCGACGGCAACATGGGCGGCACCGGCTCCCTGAAGGGGGCGAACGCCGCCGCCTGCGCCCAGGACGCCGGCAAGTTCGCCGCGTACCACGACCTCCTCTTCCAGAACCAGCCACAGGAGACCGACGACGCCTTCGGCAAGAACGCCAGGCTGCTGGAGCTGGCGGGCAAGGTCGACGGGCTGGACACCCCGGCCTTCCGCTCCTGCGTGGAGGAGGGCACCCACAACAGCTGGGTGGGCAAGTCGCACGAGGCGTTCCGCGCCGGGAACTTCCGGGGCACGCCCACCGTGCTGCTCGACGGCAAGGACATCTTCTCCGACCAGGCCAACCCGCTGACCCCGCAGAAGCTGAAGGAGAAGGTCGAGGGCGCGGCCGGCAAGACGGCCCCGTCACCGTCCGCGTCCCCGTCGGCGTCCGCCTCCGGGAACGGCGCGCCGAAGAGCGGAGCCAAGGCTTCCACGGCGTCCGGATCCGGTTCCGCTTCCGGCACCAGGACCGGGGCCGGGACGGGGGCCGGGACCGGGGCCGGGACGGGTTCGGGAGGCTGACCTGGGCGGCCCCGCCATGTGTGGTTTTGGTTTCAGCTTGCCGGGCGGGTTGCGGTCCGTACCGCCCGGCAAGGTAGCGTCATGTCTGCCATGGACCTTGCTTACATCCCCAGCCCGTCGACCGGCGTGATCCATCTCGGACCGATCCCGCTGCGCGGCTACGCGTTCTGCATCATCATCGGCGTCTTCGTCGCCGTCTGGCTCGGCAACCGCCGGTGGATCGCGCGCGGCGGAAAGCCGGGCACGGTCGCGGACATCGCCGTGTGGGCGGTGCCGTTCGGCCTGGTCGGCGGTCGCCTCTACCACGTGATCACCGACTACCAGCTCTACTTCGGCGAGGGCCGGGACTGGGTCGACGCCTTCAAGATCTGGGAGGGCGGCCTCGGCATCTGGGGCGCGATCGCGCTCGGCGCGGTCGGCGCCTGGATCGGCTGCCGGCTGCGCGGCATCCCGCTGCCCGCCTGGGCCGACGCGCTCGCCCCGGGCATCGCCATCGCCCAGGCCTTCGGACGCTGGGGCAACTGGTTCAACCAGGAGCTGTACGGCCGCCCGACGGACCTGCCGTGGGCGCTGAAGATCAGCGAGGGCCCGAACCGGGTCGCCGGCACCTACCACCCGACCTTCCTGTACGAGTCGCTGTGGTGCCTGGGTGTCGCCGCGCTGGTGATCTGGGCGGACCGGCGCTTCAAGCTGGGGCACGGCCGGGCGTTCGCCCTGTACGTGGCGGCGTACTGCTCCGGGCGCGTGTGGATCGAGTACATGCGCGTCGACGAGGCGCACCACATCATGGGCCTGAGGCTGAACGTGTGGACCGCGATCGTGTGCTTGGTGCTCGCGGTGGTCTACTTCGTGGTGTCGGCGAAGCTGCGGCCGGGGCGTGAGGCGGTCGTCGAGCCGGGTCCCTCCGGGGGTTCCGGGGCGGGTGACGCCGCCTCCACTGACGCCGCCTCCGCTGACGCGGCCAAGGCCGACGCCAAGGCCGTTGAGGCCGAGCCGAAGGACGCCAAGGGCGGTGCGGTCCGGGCCGTCGAGGCAGGTGCCGACGCCAAGCCGACCACCAGCCTCACGAAGGCCGCGGAGGCCGACAAGAGCTGACCAGGTCGTACCGGAGGGGGCGCCGCGTGGGTAGCGGTGCCCCCTCCGGCGTACCCGGCCGCTGCCGTCGGGCGTGCCGCTGCGCGGGGCTGGTCCCCTACCCGCCCTTCCGCCGTTCCCAGGGGCTCCGCCCCAGACCCCGCGCCTCAATCGCCGGCGGGGCTGGAAGATCCAGCCCCGCCGGCGATTGAGGCGAGAACGGGTGAAGGGCGGGGAGGGGCCCCGCGCAGCGGCCGACCAGCCGCACACGACCCACCGCCCCCAGCCACGCACACCGGCCCCGGCCCGTCAGGAATGGGCGCGCTGGGACAAGGACAGGGTGCGGTGGGCGGCCGCGACCACCGCGGGGTCGACGAAGCGGCCGTCCGGGAGGGCGAGGGCCCCCGGCGTGGCACGGGCGGCCGTGACGATCTCCTCGGCGGCGGTGACCTCCTCGGGCCCCGGGAGGAAGGCCCGCTCGATCACCGGCAGCTGCCGCGGGTGGATCGCCGCACGGCCGAGGAAGCCCAGGGCCCGGCCCCGCGCGCAGGAGGCGGCCAGCGCTTCCAGGTCCCGGATGTCAGGGAAGACCGACTGGGCCGGCGGAGCCAGCCCTGCGGCCCGGGCGGCCACGACGACCCTGGAACGCGGCCAGTCCAGCCCGCTCTCGGCGCAGACGCCGAGGTCCGCGCACAGGTCCGCCTCGCCCAGCGTCAGCCCCTGCAGGGAAGGGTGGGCGCGTGCGATCTCGTACGCCCTCTCCACCCCCAGCGCGGACTCCAGCAGCGCGTACAGCGCCACCCCTCCGGTGCGGTCCGCGACCCGGACGATCTGTTCCGGCGCGTCGACCTTCGGCAGCCGCAGACCCGCGAGGCCGTGCAGCCGGGACAGCGCGGTGAGGTCGGCGCCCGACCAGGGTGAGCCGAGGGCGTTGACGCGGACGTGGACGGGGACCGGGGGCCGCTCGGTGAGCAGTTCGGCGGTGGCCGCGCGGGCGTACTCCTTGCGCGAGACCGACACCGAGTCCTCCAGGTCGACGATGACGGCGTCGGCCCCGCTGCGCAGGGCCTTCGCCACCACCTCGGGGCGGTCCCCGGGTGCGTAGAGCCAGGTCAGGATCACAGGGCCCCCTCCAGGCGGAGAGCGGAGATCTCGGCGCCGGTGAGGCCGAGCTCGGTCAGGACGGAGTCGGTGTCCGCGCCGTGCGGGCGGCCGGCCCAGCGGATCCCGCCGGGGGTCTCGGACAGCCGGAAGAGGACGTTCTGCATCCGGAGGGGGCCCAGCTCGGGGTCCTCGACCTCGGTGACCGTGTCGAGGGCCGCGAACTGCGGATCGGCCATCACGTCCCGGACGTCGTAGACGAGGGCGACGGCGGCCTCGGCCTCCTCGAAGGCCGCGAGCACGTCGTCGGCCTTGTGACGGGCGATCCAGCCGCCGACCGCCCCGTCGAGGACCTCCGCGTGCGCCGCCCGGCCGGAACCGGTCGCGAACCAGGGCTCGGCGATCAGCTCCGGCCGGCCGACGAGCCGCAGCACGCGCTCCGCGACGGACTGCGCCGAAGTGGACACCGCCAGCCAGCGGCCGTCGGCGCTGCGGTAGGTGTTGCGGGGGGCGTTGTTGGCGGAGCGGTTGCCGGTGCGGGGCTGGACGTAACCGAGCTGGTCGTACCAGAGGGGGTGCGGGCCGAGGACGGTCAGGATCGGTTCGATGATCGCCAGGTCGACCACCTGCCCGTGACCGGTCCGCTCCCGCCCGGCCAGCGCGGTCATCACCGCGTACGCGCAGGTCAGCGCGGCGATGGAGTCGGCGAGGCCGAACGGTGGAAGGGTCGGCGGCCCGTCCGGCTCCCCGGTGATCGAGGCGAAGCCGCTCATCGCCTCGGCGAGGGTGCCGAAGCCCGGGCGATGGGCGTACGGGCCCTGCTGCCCGAAGGCCGTGACGCGGGCCAGGACGAGGCGCGGGTTGGCGGCGGACAGCTCCGGCCAGCCCAGGCCCCAGCGCTCCAGGGTGCCGGGGCGGAAGTTCTCGACGACCACGTCGGCGGTGGCGGCCAGCCGCAGCAGGGTGTCCCGGCCGCCGGGCGTGGACAGGTCGAGGGTCATCGTCCGCTTGTTCCGCCCGAGCAGCTTCCACCACAGCCCGACCCCGTCCTTGGCGGGCCCGTGGCCCCGGGAGGGGTCGGGCCGGCGGGGGTGCTCGACCTTCACCACCTCGGCGCCGAAGTCCCCGAGCAGGGTGGCGGCCAGCGGTCCGGCGAAGAGCGTGGCCAGGTCGAGCACGCGCAGCCCCGCCAGGGGGCCGCCGGACGCCTGCGTCCCGGCCGGGGCCGTCCCCGTCGCCTCCGGGCGCGTCACCACGCCGCCCCCTCGGCGGCCCGGGCGGCCTCGGCCCGGGTGACCTCGGCGCGGGTCGGCATCGAGTCCTGCGCCCCGGGCCGCTGGACGGACAGCGCCGCCGCCAGCGAGGCCCAGCGCAGCGCCTCGGGCATGGCGCGGCCCTCCCCGAGCGCCACCGCCAGCGCCCCGACGAACGTGTCCCCGGCGGCGGTGGTGTCCACCGCCCGCACCCGGGGGGCCGCCACCGTGAGGGGCTCGCGCCCCCGGGCCGCGTACAGGCAGCCGGCCGCGCCCAGGGTGACCACCACCTCGGGCACTTCGCGCAGCAGCGCCTCGGCGGCCCGGTGCGGATCGGTGAGCCCGGTGAGCGCGGCGGCCTCGTGCTCGTTCGGCACCAGGAGGTCGGTGGCGGTCAGCAGCCCGGCGGGCAGCGGCTGTGCGGGGGCCGGAGTGAGGACGGTGCGGACCCCGTGCGCGCGGGCCGCCTCCGCCCCGGCGACGACGGCCTCCAGCGGCAGCTCCAGCTGGAGCAGCAGGCAGTCGGCGGCGCCGATCCGCGAGGCGTCGCCCGCCTCCAGGCCGGTGACCAGGCCGTTCGCGCCGGGGATGACGACGATGCTGTTGGCGCCCTCGTCGTCGACGGTGATGTGCGCGGTGCCGCTGGCGCCCTCGACGGTGCGCAGGGCGGCGGTCTCGACCCCGGCCGAGGCCAGCCCGGCCCGCAGCCGTACGCCGAACTCGTCCGCCCCGACCGCGCCGATCATCACCACCTCCCCGCCGAGGCGCGCGGCGGCCACCGCCTGGTTGGCGCCCTTGCCGCCGGGGACCGTGCGGAACTCCCGCCCGGTGACGGTCTCCCCGAGGCGGGGGGCCTTGGGCACGTAGGCGACGAGGTCCATGTTGGTACTGCCGAGCACGGCGATGGCCGTCATGAGCGGGCTGCCTCCTGGGCGGTGAGGTGGGCGAGGGTGTCGAAGCCGACGCCGTCGAAACCGGCGACGGTGGTGGCGAGGCGGTTCCCCAGCGGGGCGGTCCAGCGGTCCGGGATCCGGTCGGGGGAGCCGGCCAGCAGCCCGGCGAGCGATCCGGCGGTGGCGCCGTTGGAGTCGGTGTCCCAGCCGCCGGACACGGCCCGGCACACGGAGTGGGTGAAGTCCCCGTCGGCGTGGGTGAGGGCGGCGGCGATCAGGGCGGTGTTCGGGACGGCGTGCACCCAGTGGTAGCGGCCGTAGCGGGCGTGCAGCCGGTCTACGACGCGGTCGAAGCAGGCCTCCTCGCCGGCCGCGCGGATCCCGAAGCGGACGGCTTCGGCGAGGCGCGAGGCGGGCGGTACGACGGCCAGCCCGGCCCGCAGCGCGCGGTGCACGTCGGCCCGGCCGGAGGCGGCCTCGGCGATGGCGGCGGCGGCGAAGAGGGCGGCGTACACCCCGTTGGCGGTGTGGGTGAGGGTGGCGTCCCGCCAGGCCTGTTCGGCGGCCGCGGCCGGGTCGCCGGGGTTGGTCCAGCCGTGGACGTCGGCGCGGATGAGGGCGCCGATCCACTCGCGGAAGGGGTTGTGGTGGGTGGCCGTGCGCGGGGGTTCCAGCCCTTGGAGGAGGTTGCGGTAGGCGACGCGCTCGGCGGTGAAGGTGCGGCCGGCGGGGAGTTCGTCGAGCCAGAGGCGGGCCAGGTCGGCGGTGGTGAAGCCCTTGCCGTGCCGCCGGAGCAGCAGCAGCCCGAGGAGGGGGTGGTCGAGGTCGTCGTCCTCGGGCGCGCCGTCGATGTTCTCGGCGAGGGAGGTGGACGCGGAGCGGCGGTTCCACGGGTACGCGGCCAGCAGCCCGGCGGGGACGCCGCGTGCGGTGAACCAGTCGTCCAGCGGCCAGTTCCCGGCGGCGCGGGCGAGGGCCCGGATGCCGTCGAGGGGGAGCTTCTCGACGGGCTTGCCGAGGACGCAGCCGACGGCCCGCCCGAGCCAGGCGGCCTCCAGCCTGCGGCGCAGCCCGGGTTCCGGCGCCGTGCCGGGCGGGCCGGGGTGCGCGGGCGCGGTGGCGGGGCCGGTCCCGGCCGCGGCCGGTTCCCGGGTCTGCGGCGCGGGCCAGGTGGCCCGGATGGCGGGCCAGTCGGTGGGCTCCGCGGCCGCCGAGGGGACGGGGAGCTCCGCGAGCCCGGTCAGCAGGCGGGTGGCGAGCGCCCGCAGGTCCGGCGCGGCCGGGGCGGCGGAGGCCCCGGCCCGGGCGGGGGCCGGGCGGCCGCCCGCCGCGAGCCAGGCGCGCAGGGCGGGGCCGGGGTCGCGGCCGTCCTCGGCGGCCTGGCGCAGCTCGTGGCCGACCAGGTCCTCGGGCTGCACCCAGGTGAGCCGCACCCGGCCGGGGGCGGTGGTGGCCGGAGCGGGGGTGCCCAAGGCGTCGGTGCTGCCCAGGGCGGCGGTGGTGGGCGGGGCGGTGTTGGCGGGGGTGCCCAAGGCGGCGGCGTTGCCCGGGGCGGTGGCGGGGGCCGGGGTGTGCCCGGTGCAGGGGGCCGTCATCGCGCGGGGGTGAGGGCGGCGAAGGCGGCCTCGTGGGCGCGCCGGCGGGCGCGGTCCCGGTCGAAGACCTCCCGGGCCACGGCGGCCAGTGCGGCGGCCGGGGCGTGCAGGTCGAGCCGGCTGGCTTCGGCGACCTGCTTCGCCCAGGCGGCCGGTACCGCCGACTCCCCGCCCAGGGCGCCGGCGATCGCCCCGGCCATGGTGGCGGTGGAGTCGCAGTCGCGGCCGTAGTTGACCGCGCCGAGCACCGAGGTCTCGTACCGTCCGCCGGCGACGAGCAGCATCCCGAGGGCGATCGGGAGCTCCTCGATGGAGTGCAGCCGCGAGGGGCGCCGGGCGCCGAGCGAGGGCGCCCGGTAGTCCGGACCGACCGAGTCGTACGGGGCCACGGCGGCCCGCAGCGGGGCGAGCGCCGACTCGAACTCCCGGTGCCGCAGCGCGACTTCGCGTACGGCCGCGATGGCGTCGCGGGTGCCGTCCTTGGCCAGGGCCAGCGCGGTGTCCACGACGGACGCGGCCGTCGCGCCCGGGGCGCAGGCCGCCGCGACGGCCGCGGCGAAGACGCCCGCCGCCTCGCGCCCGTACGAGGACTGGTGCGCGCCCGCGACGTCCAGCGCCTCGGCGTAGGCGGCGGCCGGGTTGCCGGCGTTGACCAGGCCGACGGGCGCCATGTACATCGCCGCACCGCAGTTGACGATGTTGCCGGCGCCGGCCTCGCGCGGGTCCGCGTGCGCGTAGTGCAGCCGGGCCACGATCCACTTCTCGGCGAGGAAGATCCGCTGGAGGGGCAGGGCCTCGGTCTCCAGCTCGGGGATCCAGCGCGGGGTGCCCATCAGGTCGGGCACGAGGTGCTCGGCGACCGCGTAGGCGTCCAGGTGGTCGCGTACGGCCGCGTAGACGCGCACCAGCGCGTGCGTCATGAGGGTGTCGTCGGTGACGTGGCCGTCGCCCTTGTGGTACGGGGCGATGGGCCGGGCGGTGCGCCAGTCCTCGTGCCAGGGGCCGACGATGCCGTGCACGCGGCCGCCGTGCCGTTCGCTGATCTGCTCCGGGGACCAGCCCTCCACCGGCCCGCCGAGGGCGTCGCCCACGGCGGCGCCGACGAGAGCGCCCGAGAACCGGTCCTCCAGTGTGAGGGTCATGCCCGAATCATCCCTTCAGGGTGGTGAGTTCCGTACGCGAGAGCAGCGCGGCGAGTTCGACGAGGTCGGTTCCGGCCAGCCGGGGCAGGGCGCAGCCGGAGAGGGTGCGGCAGGCCTCGCGCCAGGAGGCGGGCAGGGAGCCGCCGCCGCCGAGGGCGCCGGTGAGGGCGCCCGCGAGGGCGGGGGCGGAGTCGGCGACGCGGGACAGGCAGGCGGCGGCCGGGACGGCCTCGCAGGCCCTGCCGCGGGCGGCGGTGGCCAGGGCGAGGGCGACGGGGACGGTCTCGGCGGCGGCGATGCCGTAGCTGTAGACGTGGTCGACGATCTGGTGCTCCAGCAGGGGGACGAGGGCGAAGGCGCCGCCGGTCTCCGCGCGTGCGAGCTTGACGGCGTGGCGGGCGTTGCGGCCGACCTCGGTGACGGCGGGCAGCTGGGCGAGCGCGGCCTCGACGGCGGTGTCGGTGTCCGCTCCGGCGAGGGCGGCGGCGACGGCGGCGGCCATGGCGCGGGCGCCGTGGACGCCGTCGCCGTCCTGGGTGTAGCGGGCGTCGAACTCGGCGAGGTCCGCCGCCGCTTCGGGGTCGCCGGGGTGTACGACGGCGAGGACGCAGGCGCGGACGCAGGCGGCGTCGTCGAAGTAGTGCGGGTTGTCGTGGCCGGTGGCGGGCGGGCGCAGCCCGGCGGCGAGGTTGCCGAGACCGGCGCGTACGGAGATCCGGGCGCGCATGGGCAGGACGGCGGACTCGACCTCGGGAGCGCGTTCCGCGGCGGCGGCCACCTCGCTGGCCAGGGCGTTCCAGGCGAGGTCGATGGCGGCGCGCATGCGGCGGGAGCGGGAGAGGTCGCTGAGCAGCACGCCGGCGGCGGTGAGTACGGATTCGGCGGCGAAGGCGGCCCATTCGGCGTCGTCGGAGGGGCCGAGGCGCAGCGGTTCGGGGGGCTGGTTGAGGGCGATGGGGACGGGGAGGGTGGTGGTGGCGTTCTGCTCGGCGAAGGTGTCGAGTTCGCGGGTGAGGCGGCGGGTCCACTCGGGCATCCGGCTGGCCCGGTGCCGGGCGGCGGGCCACCCGGCGGCGTCGCCCGCGGCGAGCCCGAGGAGCACCCCCTCGATCCGCCGGGCGGCCTCCGGCGGGGTGGCGGGGGCACGGCTCGCCTGCGGCGGCGGGGCCGGTGCGGTACGCGGCTCCGTGCGCGGGGTCCGGCCGGGGGCGGCGATGTCCCCCGCCCCGCCCCTTCCCGGAACCGGGGGCGAGCCCCCGGCCCCCGGGGCCCCGCCTCCGGCTGCCCGCGTCCCGGCCCCGGCTGCGGGGGCGGTCGCGGTGGCGGGGGTGGGCGCCGCCGGTCCGGGCCGGCCGGCCCAGGTGATGCCGGTGGGCGGCGGGGCGCCGGCAGTGGCCGGGGGCGTCGCGTCCCCCGGGGCGGTGGGCGGGCGCGGGGCCGTGCCCGGCCCGGCTCCGTCGCCCGGGTGCGGCCCCTCGGCCGCTGGGGCCGGGGTGCGGGGGAGGTCCTGGGCGGGCGGGTCGGTGAGGGCGGTGTCCGGGGTCATCGGGCGGGCTCGGTTTCCGGGGTGAGGAGGTCGGCGATGTCCAGGACGTGGTAGCCGCGCATCGACGGGAGGCAGCTGCCGCGGACCGGGCCGATGGCCGCGGCCCAGGGGGCGGGGACGGCGGCGGCGCCCGACAGTGCCCCCGCCAGGGCGCCCGCCACCGCCGCCGTGGTGTCGGCGTCCCGGCCCATGTTCACTGCGGTGAGGACCGAGCCCGGGAAGTCGCCCCCGCAGGCGGCGAAGGCCCCGAAGGCCAGCCCCACCGCCTCCGGCGCCAGGTCGGTCCACGGGTAGCCGCCGATGACCACCGCCGAGCGCACCGCCCGCTCCCCGCGCGGGGCGGCCGTGACGGCGCGGCGCAGCGAGCGGGCCGTCCAGGAGTCGGAGGGGATGACCGACAGGGCGGCCGAGACGACCGAGGCGGGGGAGCCGCCGGCCATGGCGGCCGCGACCCCGGCGGCGACGGCCTGGCCGCCGTAGATGCCCTCGCCGTCGTGGCTGACCGTGCCGTCGATGGCGACGAGCCGGGCCGCCTCCGCCGGGCGGCCCGCCGCGAACACCCCGAACGGCGCCGCCCGCATCGCCAGGCCGTCCGACCACGCGTGCCGGTGCTGGGCCGAGATCGGCGCCGCCAGGCCCCGGCGGAGGTTCTCCAGCGTGCCGCGCTCCGAGAAGCCCGCGCCCCGGAAGGGGCCCTCGTCCAGGTCCGCGATCCAGTGGTGCCAGGCCCGTTCGACGTGCGCGACGGTGAGGGCGGAGCCGTGGCGGGCCAGCAGCAGGCCCGAGAAGATCGCGTACTCGGTGTCGTCGGTGCCCGCCGGGTCGTCCGAGACGAACCCCTCGATCCGGCCCCACTTCGCCCGGATCTCCGACGGCTTCATGTTCTCCGCGGGGGCGCCCAGCGCGTCACCCACGGCGAGGCCGAGGAGCGCGCCCCTGGCCCGTTCGAGGAGGACCTGCGGATTGCATGCAATCAGCTCCATGGCGCGCCTCTCCACTTGGTGGGGGACCCATCATGAGCCCTTGGGGGATTTGTGCCACGGCATGAGGTTTGTCGGTCGCCGCGAAACGCCCCCCGCGCACCCCCGTCACCCGGTCGCCGACCCGCGAAACCCCAGGTAAGTACGGCCTTCCTTGCTGGCGGGAGCCGAAAATCGTGCGTACTTTCGAGGTGTTCAGGGGGAGCGCCCCGCGCCCGGGCACAGCTGCGCGTTGCTTTCGCGTACCCGCTCGTCCCCGCTCGTACAAGAGGGGAGATATGCCGCATGTCCATCATCGACATCGAAGCACCGCTGCACACCGCCCACCGCGACAACCACACCCACCGCGACGTCAACGGCGGATGGCTGCGGCCGGCTGTCTTCGGCGCCATGGACGGGCTCGTCTCCAACCTGGCCCTGATGACCGGTGTGGCCGGCGGTGCGGTGGCCCCCGCGACGATCGTCATCACCGGCCTCGCCGGTCTCGCGGCCGGCGCGTTCTCGATGGCGGCCGGCGAGTACACCTCCGTCGCCTCGCAGCGCGAGCTGGTCCTCGCCGAGCTGGACGTGGAGCGCCAGCAGCTGCGCAAGCACCCCGTCGACGAGATGGAGGAGCTGGCCGAGCTCTACGTCTCGCGCGGGGTCGAGCCCGCCCTCGCCCGCGAGGTCGCGATGCAGCTCTCCCGCGACCCGGACCAGGCGCTGGAGATCCACGCCCGCGAGGAGCTCGGGATCGACCCCGACGACCTGCCCTCGCCGCTGGTCGCGGCCGTGTCGTCCTTCGGTTCCTTCGCGCTGGGCGCGCTGCTCCCCGTCCTGCCCTACCTGCTCGGGGCGACCGCCCTGTGGCCGGCCGTGCTGCTGGCGCTGCTCGGGCTCTTCGTCTGCGGCGCGGTGGTCGCGCGGGTCACGGCCCGGTCGTGGTGGTACAGCGGTATGCGCCAGCTTGTCCTGGGTGGCGCCGCCGCGGGTGTGACGTACATCCTGGGAACCTGGATCGGCGGCGCCATAGGCTAACGGCGTCGGGAGTGAGACACTATGCAGTACGCAACATAAGTAGTCCGTTACCCGGTGGTTTCGGTTCCGTCACCGCTGGGCATCAGACCAGGGCGCCGGGCAACGATGCCCTCTCGCGCCGGGACCTTCGACCCGTGTTGTCCCAGCAGAAGCCTCCGCGAAGCCCCCGCAGAGCCGCGGCACTCCTCGCAGGAGCCTCTGCACCCCCGAGAAACCCCTTGAAGGTCCCTTCTTTCTGCCTCGCGCAGTGTCCGCATGCTGGAATGTGATATCCGGTTCTCGGAATTACCGTCATCATGTAACCTGCACGAAATTTCGCAGAGGGCCAACGTCGTCCCTCGGCTAGCACATTGCCACGACGACGACGGGAGAGCCGATGCGTTCCGCATCCACGCACTCCGCGACCGGCCTCAGCAACACCGCCTGGTCGCCCATGGACGGTCGCCCCGCCCAGCAGGGCATGTACGACCCGCGCAACGAGAAGGACGCCTGCGGCGTCGGATTCGTGGCGAACCTCACCGGCGAGGCCACCCACACCCTCGTCGAGCAGGCCCTGACCGTCCTGCGGAACCTCGAGCACCGCGGCGCCACCGGCTCCGAGCCGGACTCCGGCGACGGCGCGGGCATCCTGTCCCAGGTGCCGGACGCCTTCCTCCGCGAGGTCGCCGGATTCGATCTCCCCGAGGCCGGCGCCTACGCCGTCGGCATCGCCTTCCTCCCCGCCGACGGCACCGCACAGGCCGTCGCCGTGGAGCAGATCGAGGCCATCGCCGCCGAGGAGAACCTCACGGTCCTCGGCTGGCGCGAGGTCCCGGTCACCCCGGACCTGCTCGGCAACGGCGCCCGCACCACGATGCCCGCCTTCTCGCAGCTCTTCGTGAGCAACGGCAGCACCGGCATCGAGCTGGACCGCAAGGCCTTCGTCCTGCGCAAGCGCGCCGAGCGCGAGGCCGGCGTCTACTTCCCGTCGCTCTCCGCCCGCACCATCGTCTACAAGGGCATGCTGACCACCGGCCAGCTGGAGCCCTTCTTCCCGGACCTCTCCGACCGCCGCTTCGCCTCGGCGCTCGCCCTGGTCCACTCCCGGTTCTCGACGAACACCTTCCCGTCCTGGCCGCTCGCCCACCCGTACCGCTTCGTCGCGCACAACGGCGAGATCAACACGGTCAAGGGCAACCGGAACTGGATGAAGGCCCGCGAGTCCCAGCTGGCCACCTCCGCCTTCGGCGAGGCCGCCCTGGACCGCATCTTCCCGATCTGCACCCCGGACGCCTCCGACTCGGCCTCCTTCGACGAGGTCCTGGAGCTGCTCCACCTCGGCGGCCGGTCGCTGCCGCACAGCGTGCTGATGATGATCCCGGAGGCCTGGGAGAACCACGCCTCCATGGACCCGGCCCGCCGCGCGTTCTACCAGTACCACTCCACGATGATGGAGCCCTGGGACGGCCCGGCCTGCGTCACCTTCACCGACGGCACCCAGGTCGGCGCGGTCCTCGACCGCAACGGCCTGCGCCCCGGCCGCTACTGGGTCACCGACGACGGCCTCGTCGTCCTCGGCTCCGAGGTCGGCGTCCTCGACATCGACCCGGCCAAGGTCGTCCGCAAGGGCCGCCTCCAGCCCGGCAAGATGTTCCTCGTCGACACCGCGCAGAAGCGCATCGTCGAGGACGACGAGATCAAGGACGAGCTGGCCGCCGCCGCCCCCTACGCGGAGTGGCTGGAGACCGGCGAGATCGAGCTGACGGACCTGCCCGAGCGCGAGCACATCGTGCACACCCACGCCTCGGTCACCCGCCGCCAGCAGACCTTCGGCTACACCGAGGAAGAGCTGCGCGTCATCATCGCGCCCATGGCCCGCACGGGCGGCGAAGCCCTCGGCTCCATGGGCACGGACTCGCCCATCGCGGCCCTGTCCGAGCGCCCCCGGCTGCTCTTCGACTACTTCACCCAGCTCTTCGCGCAGGTCACCAACCCGCCGCTGGACGCCATCCGCGAGGAGCTCGTCACCTCGCTGCTGTCCTCGATCGGCCCGCAGTCCAACCTGCTGGAGCCGACCGCCGCGTCCTGCCGCAGCGTCACCCTGCCCTTCCCGGTGATCGACAACGACGAGCTCGCCAAGCTCATCCACATCAACGCCGACGGCGACATGCCCGGCATGAAGGCCGCGACCCTGTCGGGCCTCTACCGGGTCTCCGGCGGCGGCGACGCCCTCGCCGCCCGCATCGAGGAGATCCGCGCCGAGGCCGACGCCGCCATCGCGGCCGGCGCCCGCCTGATCGTCCTCTCGGACCGCCACTCGGACGCCGAGCACGCGCCGATCCCGTCGCTGCTGCTCACCTCCGCCGTGCACCACCACCTCATCGCCACCAAGCAGCGCACCCAGGTGGGCCTGCTCGTCGAGGCCGGTGACGTCCGCGAGGTCCACCACGTCGCCCTGCTCATCGGCTACGGCGCCGCCGCAGTCAACCCGTACCTGGCCATGGAGTCCGTCGAGGACCTCCTGCGCGCCGGCACCTTCCTCTCCGGCCTGGAGCCCGAGAAGGCCATCAAGAACCTGATCTACGCCCTCGGCAAGGGCGTCCTCAAGGTCATGTCGAAGATGGGCATCTCCACCGTCGCCTCCTACCGCGGCGCCCAGGTCTTCGAGGCCGTCGGCCTGAACGAGGAGTTCGTCGGCACCTACTTCGCGGGCACCGCCACCAAGATCGGCGGCGCCGGCCTGGACGTCATCGCCAAGGAGGTGGCCGCGCGCCACGCCAAGGCGTACCCGGCCTCCGGCATCCCCGCCACGCACCGCGCGCTGGAGATCGGCGGCGAGTACCAGTGGCGCCGCGAGGGCGAGCCGCACCTGTTCGACCCGGAAACGGTCTTCCGCCTCCAGCACGCGACCCGCAACCGCCGGTACGACATCTTCCGCAAGTACACGGACCGGGTGAACGAGCAGTCCGAGCGCCTGATGACGCTCCGCGGCCTGTTCGGCTTCAAGTCCGACCGCCCGTCGATCTCCATCGACGAGGTCGAGCCGGTCTCCGAGATCGTCAAGCGCTTCTCCACCGGCGCCATGTCGTACGGCTCCATCTCCAAGGAGGCGCACGAGACCCTCGCCATCGCCATGAACCAGCTGGGCGGCAAGTCCAACACCGGTGAGGGCGGCGAGGACCCCGACCGCCTGTACGACCCGGCGCGCCGCTCCTCGATCAAGCAGGTCGCCTCCGGCCGCTTCGGCGTCACGAGCGAGTACCTGGTCAACGCGGACGACATCCAGATCAAGATGGCGCAGGGCGCCAAGCCCGGCGAGGGCGGCCAGCTGCCCGGCCACAAGGTCTACCCGTGGGTCGCCAAGACGCGTCACTCGACGCCGGGTGTCGGCCTGATCTCGCCGCCGCCGCACCACGACATCTACTCCATCGAGGACCTGGCCCAGCTGATCCACGACCTCAAGAACGCCAACCCGGTCGCGCGCATCCACGTGAAGCTCGTGTCCGAGGTCGGCGTCGGTACGGTCGCGGCCGGTGTGTCCAAGGCCCACGCGGACGTCGTCCTGATCTCCGGCCACGACGGCGGAACGGGCGCCTCCCCGCTCACCTCGCTCAAGCACGCGGGCGGCCCCTGGGAGCTCGGCCTCGCCGAGACCCAGCAGACCCTGCTGCTCAACGGGCTGCGCGACCGCATCGTCGTCCAGACCGACGGCCAGCTCAAGACCGGCCGCGACGTCGTCATCGCCGCGCTGCTCGGCGCCGAGGAGTTCGGTTTCGCGACCGCGCCGCTCGTCGTCTCCGGCTGCGTCATGATGCGCGTCTGCCACCTGGACACCTGCCCCGTCGGCATCGCCACCCAGAACCCGGTCCTGCGCGACCGCTTCTCCGGCAAGCCCGAGTTCGTCGTCAACTTCTTCGAGTTCATCGCGGAGGAGGTGCGCGAGCTCCTCGCCGAGCTGGGCTTCCGCACCATCGAGGAGGCCGTCGGCCACGCCGAGCTCCTCGACACCAGCAAGGCCGTCACGCACTGGAAGGCCCAGGGCCTCGACCTGGAGCCCCTCTTCCACGTGCCCGACCTGCCCGAGGGCGCGGTCCGTCACGCCCTGGTCGAGCAGGACCACGGCCTGGAGAAGGCCCTCGACAACGAGCTCGTCGAGCTCGCCGCCGACGCGTTGAACGCCGAGACCGCCGAGGCGGCCCAGCCGGTCCGCGCCCAGGTGGCGATCCGCAACATCAACCGGACCGTCGGCACCATGCTCGGCCACCACGTCACCAAGAAGTTCGGCGGCGCGGGCCTGCCCGACAACACGATCGACCTGACCTTCACCGGTTCGGCCGGCCAGTCCTTCGGCGCCTTCCTGCCGAAGGGCGTCACCCTCCGCCTGGAGGGCGACGCCAACGACTACGTCGGCAAGGGCCTCTCCGGCGGCCGCATCGTGGTCCGCCCGGACCGCGCCGCCGACCACCTCGCCGAGTACTCCGTCATCGCTGGCAACACCATCGGCTACGGAGCCACCGGCGGCGAGATGTTCCTGCGCGGCCGCACCGGCGAGCGCTTCTGCGTCCGCAACTCCGGCGCCCTGGTCGTCTCGGAGGGAGTGGGCGACCACGGCTGCGAGTACATGACCGGCGGTACGGCGGTCGTCCTCGGCGAGACGGGCCGCAACTTCGCGGCCGGCATGTCGGGCGGCGTCGCGTACGTCATCGACCTCGACCCCCGCCAGGTCAACGTCGGCAACGCGGAGGCCGTCGAGGCCCCTTCGGACGCCGACAAGCAGTGGCTGCACGATGTGGTGCGCCGCCACGAGGAGGAGACCGGCTCGACCGTGGCCGCGAAGCTCCTGGCTGACTGGGACGCCGCCGCGGCCCGCTTCAGCAAGATCATCCCGACCACGTACAAGGCAGTGCTCGCCGCCAAGGACGCCGCTGAGCTGGCCGGACTCTCCGAGTCCGAGACCACCGAGAAGATGATGGAGGCGGCGACCAATGGCTGACCCGAAGGGCTTCCTCACCACCCCGCGCGAGACCGCCTGCACCCGTCCCGTGGCCGAACGCCTCAAGGACTGGAACGAGGTCTACGTCCCGGGCTCGCTGCTCCCGATCATCAGCAAGCAGGCCGGCCGCTGCATGGACTGCGGCATCCCGTTCTGCCACAACGGCTGCCCGCTCGGGAACCTGATCCCCGAGTGGAACGACTACGCGTACCGCGAGGACTGGGCGGCCGCGTCGGAGCGCCTCCACGCGACGAACAACTTCCCCGAGTTCACGGGCCGCCTGTGCCCCGCTCCGTGCGAGTCGGCGTGCGTCCTCGGCATCAACCAGCCGGCCGTCACGATCAAGAACGTCGAAGTCTCGATCATCGACCAGGCCTGGGACAACGGCGACGTCACCCCGCAGGCCCCCGAGCGCCTGTCCGGCAAGACCGTGGCCGTCATCGGCTCCGGCCCGGCCGGTCTCGCCGCCGCCCAGCAGCTGACCCGGGCCGGCCACACCGTGGTCGTGTACGAGCGCGCCGACCGCATCGGCGGCCTGCTGCGCTACGGCATCCCCGAGTTCAAGATGGAGAAGGTGCACATCAACCGCCGCATCGAGCAGATGCGCGCGGAGGGCACCAAGTTCCGCACCGGCATCGAGGTCGGCCGTGACATCACGGCGACGGACCTGCGCAAGCGGTTCGACGCGGTCGTCGTCGCGGCGGGCGCCACGGTCTCCCGCGACCTGCCGGTCCCGGGCCGTGACCTCAAGGGCATCCACTTCGCGATGGAGTACCTCCCGCTCGCGAACAAGGTCCAGGAGGGCGACTTCCTGGCCCCGCCGATCACCGCCGAGGGCAAGCACGTGGTCGTCATCGGCGGCGGCGACACCGGCGCGGACTGCGTCGGCACCGCCCACCGCCAGGGCGCCCTCTCGGTGACCCAGCTGGAGATCATGCCGCGTCCGTCGGAGGACCGCCCGGAGTCCATGCCGTGGCCGACCTTCCCGATGCTGTACAAGGTCACCTCGGCTCACGAGGAGGGCGGCGAGCGGATCTACTCCGTCTCCACCACCCACTTCGAGGGCGACGAGGACGGCAACGTCCAGGCCCTGCACCTGGTCGAGGTGTCCTTCGAGGGCGGCAAGCTGGTCCAGAAGCCCGGCACCGAGCGGGTCCTCCCGGCCCAGCTGGTCACCCTGGCGATGGGCTTCACCGGCACCGACCAGGCCAACGGCCTCGTCGAGCAGTTCGGCGTGGACCTGGACGAGCGCGGCAACATCGCGCGCGACGCCTCGTACGCCACCAACGCCGACGGCGTCTTCGTCGCCGGTGACGCGGGCCGCGGCCAGTCGCTCATCGTGTGGGCCATCGCGGAGGGCCGCTCGGCAGCCCGCGGCGTGGACCGCTACCTGACCGGCACCAGCACCCTCCCGTACCCGGTCAAGCCGACGGACCGCTCGCTGATGGTGTAGCCCCCTTCTGGACGCCGGGCTCGCACCGCTTTGATGCGCGGCCCGTGTCACTGGTAGCGCCCCCGCCGCGCGAACGGCGGGACCCCTCATACGGTCCGTACAACGGCGTACGGAACTCCGACCCGCGCCCGCCATGACTCCTTCTGGACGCCGGGCTCGCACCGCTCGGCCGCAGGCGGCCTCCCGGGCTTCACCCGGCTGCGCCGGCCTCCGGCCGTCGGTGCGCGGCCCGTGTCACTGGTAGCGCCCCCGCCGCGCGAACGGCGGGACCCCTCATACGGTCCGTACAACGGCGTACGGAACTCCGACCCGCGCCCGT